>NZ_JBFBBZ010000097.1:0-17915 GCF_040682935.1 Amycolatopsis sp. NPDC051061 | reverse complement strand
GGCAGCCGGACGTCGAGCCGGCCCGGCTCGGCGGCGGCCGCGCGGGACAGGTGGGCGACCGCGGTCGCCGGGTCGCCCCGGTGCTCCGCGGCGGCCGCGGCTTCGAGCGCGAGGTCGATCATCCAGCGCTCCTCGAGCCGCGGCAGCGCGCCGAGGTGCGGGGCGACCTCGGCGGCGGGCCGCGCGTCGTCGTTGAGCACCCGGGCCGCGCGCAAATGCAGGTGGGCGAGTTCTTCGGCGGGCGTTTCCGCGAGCAGGCGAGATCGGACCGACCGGTCGAGCACGCTCCCGGCGAACAGATTCGCGCGTCGAATTCCGTCGATCGCGATCCGCACCGGCCGCGCGGGCAGCCCGCACAAAGCGGCCACCCTCGTCACGTCCTGCTCGTCGAGGACGGCGACGGCGGTGGCCACGGTCCGTACCTGCGCGGACAGCCCGGCCAGCGCGTCGACCGGGCTCGAGGCGGCGACTTCCCAGCGGTGGCACCGGTCCTGCGCACCGATCTGCCCGAGGGCCCACGTGCCGGGGCCCGCCTCGTCGGGCCGGCGGCAGAGGACGAGCAGAAACCGCTCTCCGCGGCCGCACCGCAGCAGGAAGTCGAAGAACCGCACCGACGATTCATCGCACCACTGGGCGTCTTCGACGACGATCACGGAATTCTTTTTCCGCAATGGCCCGGAAAGCAGCAATGACCGCAGCGTGCGGAATTTCCGGTGCAGCGCGGAACCGTCTTCCGCGGGCAGTTCCAGAGTGCGCGCAATGGCCCCGCCCGGATCGGCGTGACCGGAGAACAGCTCGGTGAGCGCGTGGAACTCGGGCGGTTCGCCGACTTCCCCGCCGGAAAGGCGAAGAATATTCGCGGACCGGCCCGTTTCCGACGTTTCGAAGCCCGTGAGCAGGGCGCGGACGCCGCCGTCGGGCGTCCCGTCCACCAGCGCGGCCTGCGCGGACTCCGTCCACGCCAGCGCCGCACACCGGGACAAGGCGCCCGAATACCCGGCGAAGACCGGGTCCGGAGTGGATTCCGACATGCCGCCATCGACCTTTCTGCAAGCTCGGCAAAACCGAGCCCATTCCCGCAGCCCCCAGAGCCGCCGAAGGATCTGACCGTCCGAACGTTATTGACACCGCCGCCGGGATGAAAACCACCGTCGGTGCCCGATCTGTGCCACTTCCTCCACTAACAGGTGACCGTACCAGGCGCGACGCATGCTGTCAGCGAAGACCACCACCCGGACGGGTGACATACTTGTAGCATTACCGAGCCCCTAAAACTGGACATTTAACCAAGACTTGAGGTCCCCCTTGTTGCCCGTGGGCCGACGGGGTGACGGGGAACCAACGAAAGTTGTCGGTCCGTCCTCCGGCGGGCAACTTTCGTCGCTAGTCCGGTCCGGGAACCCGCGGTCCTCCTCCGGAAGGGGGACCCGGGAGCTACCGTGGAGCCCGTGTCGGACGTCACTCCAGGTACTCGAACCACGCTGCGTGAGCAGCCAGGCCCCCGCGGGAGGCACCAGCACGAACTGGCGACGCTGCTCAGCCTGGCGGTGATCTTCGGCGCGCTCGACGTGGCGATCAGCATCAACAGCCATCCCACCACCGGCTGGGCCGGCCCGCGCGCCGACCTGATCCTCCAGCTGCTGGTCGACGTCTCGGTGCTCGGGCTGCGGCGCTTCCCCAAGACGGTCGCGGGCATCGCGCTGGCGGTCACGTTCGCGACGGTGCTGGCCGACGCGCTCGCCCCCGGCCTGCTCTCCCCGGAGGACCCGGCCAGCCCGCTGATCCTGCCCCGCATCACGCCGGTCATCGTGATCTTCCTGGTCCGGACGAAGAGCCCGCGCGTCGCGTTCCCCCTCATCGGCGCGCTGGCGATCATCGGCAGCGAACCGTGGGCGCCCAGCTGGACGATCACCCCGGTCGGCCTGCTCAGCACGATCGGGCCCGCGGCGGTCGTGTTGTACCTGGAAGCGCGCAAGCAGCTGCTGCAGGAGCTGCGCGACCGCGCCGAGCGGGCCGAACGCGAGACGCACCTGCTGGCCGAGCAAGCCCGGTTCGAGGAGCGGCGCCGCCTCGCCGCGGAGATGCACGACGTCCTCACCCACGGGCTCAGCCTGATGGTCCTGCACGCCGGCGCGCTGGGCATCAGTTCGCAGGAACCCGACGTCCGCAAGGCCGCCGAGGAGATCCGCGCGCGCGGCGCGATGGCGCTCGACGAGCTGCGCGACCTGGTCGGGGTGCTGAACACGACCACGGCCGACGTCTCCGAGCGGATGGCGAACCCGAGCCCGCGGACCGGCTCGGCGGGCACCCCGGAGCAGCCACCCGACCCCGCCACGCTGGTCACCGAGTCGGTCGCGGCCGGGATCGCGGTGGAGCTGGACGTCGAGGGCGAGCGCTCGCAGATGTCCCCGACGATCGCGCGCACGGTCCACCGGATCGTGCAGGAGGCGCTGACCAACGCCCGCAAGCACGCGGCGGGCGCCGAGATCCGCGTCGAGCTGCGTTACCGGCCGGACGGCGTCGGCATCCGCGTGATCAACACCCCGCCCCGGCGGCAGCCGGACGAGGTACTGGCCGGCAGCGGTTCCGGGCTGGGGTTGTCGAGCTTGCGCCACCGCGTCGAGCTGGTCGGCGGGACTTTGCAGGCCGGCGCCACTCCGGACGGCGGGTTCCGGATCGCGGCGGACCTGCCGGCGTACGTGCCCACGACGGAGAACCGGCTGAAGCACCCGGCCCGCTGAACCCTCGCGCACGACGTCATGAACGACTCTTTCACCTCGTCCGACGACATGAACGACTCGTTCATGACGTTCGCCGGGGCCAGGACTGGAGATTCTCCTACTACTCCCGCGCTTAGGGTCGGGCCGGTCGCGACCCTTACCGACCAAGAACGTGAGGCCCACATGAAAGGCATCATCCTGGCCGGCGGCAGTGGCTCCCGACTGCATCCGGTCACGCTGGGCGTCTCCAAGCAGCTCGTCCCGGTCTACAACAAGCCGATGATCTACTACCCCCTCTCGGTCCTGATGCTCGCCGGCATCACCGAGATCCTGCTCATCTCGACCCCGCACGACCTGCCCGCGTTCAAGCGGCTGCTCGGCGACGGCGCCGAGCTCGGGCTGAGTCTCAGCTACGCCGAGCAGGCCCACCCGAACGGCCTCGCGGAGGCCTTCATCATCGGCGAGGAGCACGTCGGCGACGACACCTCCGCCCTCATCCTCGGCGACAACATCTTCCACGGCCAGGGTTTCTCCGACGTCCTGCGCGCCGCGACGCTCGACCTCAAGGGCTGCGTCCTGTTCGGCTACGAGGTCTCCGACCCGCACCGCCACGGCATCGGCGAGATCGACGCCGACGGGAACCTGATCTCCATCGAGGAAAAGCCCGCCGACCCGAAGTCGAACCTGGCGCTCACCGGCCTGTACCTCTACGACAACGACGTCGTCGAGATCGCCAAGGGGCTCAAGCCGTCCGCGCGGGGCGAGCTGGAGATCACCGACGTCAACAACGTCTACCTCGACCGGGGCCGCGCCGGCTGCGTCGACCTCGGCCGCGGCTTCGCCTGGCTGGACACCGGCACCCACAAGTCGCTGCTGGACGCCGGCCAGTACGTGCAGACGATGGAAGCCCGCCAAGGCGTCCAGATCGCCTGCCTCGAAGAGATCGCGCTGCGCATGGGCTTCATCGACGCCGACCAGTGCTACGCGCTGGGCGAGCGGATCGGCAGCTCGGGCTACGGCGAGTACGTCATGGACTTCGCGCGCCGCGCGCGGCCGCTCACCACGGTCTGAACCCCGGAGGATCCTTCCCATGCGCATGGTGGTCACCGGCGGCGCCGGTTTCATCGGCTCGGCCTACGTCCGCAACGTGCTTTCCGGCCACTACGCCGGTTTCGCGCCCGACGAGCTGGTCGTGCTCGACAAGTTCACCTACGCGGGCAACCGCGCGAACCTGGCGCCCGTCGCCGGGGACGAGCGCCTGCGCGTCGTCGTCGGCGACATCTGCGACCCCGACGTCGTCGAGCGGGAGCTGACCGGCACCGACCTCGTCGTGCACTTCGCCGCCGAGTCCCATGTGGACCGCTCGATCGCCGGGTCCGCGGAGTTCGTCCGCACCAACGTCCTCGGCACCCAGACCCTGCTGCAGGCCGCACTGGAGCGCGAGGTCGGCAAGTTCGTCCACGTGTCCACCGACGAGGTGTACGGCTCCATCGACGTGGGCTCGTGGCCCGAGAGCCACCCGGTCGCCCCCAACTCGCCGTACTCGGCCTCCAAAGCGTCCTCCGACCTGCTGGTCCGCGCGTTCTTCAGCACCCACGGGCTCGACGCCTCGATCACGCGCTGCTCCAACAACTACGGGCCGTACCAGTTTCCCGAGAAGGTCATCCCGCTGTTCGTCACCAACCTGGTCGACGGGCTCCAGGTCCCGCTCTACGGCGACGGCCTCAACGTCCGCGACTGGCTCCACGTCGACGACCACTGCCGCGGCATCCAGCTCGTCGCCGAAGGGGGCCGCGCGGGCGAGGTCTACAACATCGGCGGCGGCACCGAGCTGACCAACCGCGAGCTGACCGAGCGGCTGCTGGAAATCACCGGCCGGGACCACACCGCGATCCGCCCGGTCGAGGACCGCAAGGGCCACGACCGCCGCTACTCGGTGGACATCACGAAGATCTCCACCGAGCTCGGCTACTCCCCGCAGGTCGGCATCGACGCCGGCCTGCGCGACACCGTCGACTGGTACAAGAACAACCGCGGCTGGTGGGAGCCGCTCAAGGGCTGAGCTACTGCGTGCGCAACTCGGGCCACAGAGCGTCCCACGCGGTGTTCCGTCCGCTGAAGACGGTCATCAGCTGCGGCACGACGTCCTGGTGGCGGTCGAACGCGCCGGCCACCACCGGGCTCGCGTCGCCGACGAACAGGACGCTGTCGACGCTCTCGTCCGGGTGCCCGAAGTAGAAGTACCCGCGGTGCGCGCTGTAGACGGCAGGCAGTCCGCGTGCGCTGCCGAAGAGCTGGAGGTCGGCGGCGAAGGCGTAGCTGTCGGTCATGATCGCCGTCCGGGCGCGCTGCTCGGGCGGCAACGAGCGGTAGACCTGCACGACGGCGTCGGAGAGCTGGCCCAGCTGGCCGTCGGACTGCACGAAGACCTTCGCCGTCAGCGGCACCAGCGGCACGTCCGGGATGCGCTCGGCCCAGGACTTCGGGTAGATCGGCAGCGCGACGAGCGCCTGCAGGATCGACGCCGCGACCAGCACCCAGCCGGCCACCTTCGCGGCGGTGGGCCACTTGACGTCCTGCAGGCCCACCGCGCCGGCCGCGAACAGCAGCGCGTACAGGCTGTAGACGTAGTAGGACCGGCCGGAAGTCAGCAGGTAGGCCACGATCAGCACCAGGAACGCGACGCCGAGGAAGCGGTAGGGCCGCAGGTCGCGCGCGGCGAGCAGGCGTCCGAAGCCGAACAGCGCCAGCGGCACGCCGAGCACCAGGCCGGGCCCGGACAGCAGCTCGAGCAGGAACGCGCCGGTGCCGGGGAACTCGGCCGCGACGACCCCGGACATCCGCGTGTACGGCCAGCCGTTCGCGGCCTGCCAGACCAGCGTCGGCACGGTGGTCAGCGTCGCGACCAGCGCCCCCGCCCACAGCAGCGGGCGGCGCACGAGGTCGCGCGGCCCGAAGACCAGCGACGCGGCGGCGAGCGCCACCCACAGCGCCGGCACCAGGAACTTCGTCTGCAGCGACACGGCGGTCACGAGCCCGGCGACGAACAACAGCCGGTCGTCGCGCACCCGGGTCCACCGCACCACCAGCCAGACGATGAGCGACCAGAAGAACGGGTCGATCGAGTAGGTCGCGAGGTAGTGGCAGATCAGCGTGGCGCCGGACATCGCGTACGCCGCCGCGGCGACGGTCTGCGCGACCCGGCGGCCGCCCAGCTCGCGGGCGATCAGCGCGCTCAGCACGATCCCGCCGACCGCGGCCAGCGTCGCGGGCAGCCGCAGGGCCACCAGCGAGCCGGGGAACAGGTGGTCCAGCCCGGCGGCCAGGAACGGCACCAGCGGCGGCTGGTCGAAGTAGCCCCACGCGGGGTGGTCGCGGCCGGCCACCACGAAGTAGGCCTCGTCGAACGAGAACCCGTAGTTGCGGCTGGCGATGAGGAGCAGGGCTCCGGCGACTCCCGCGATCAGGAGAACCGGAGTCCGCGCGAACGCCGGGCGCGTGCGGCCCGGCCGGCTGTCGGTGGTCTCACTGGTAAGGGTCATACCTCGAGTAGACCCGAGCGGAGCCCGCGTTTCTGCGGCCGGGAGTCCTCAGCCGAGGCAACGAAAGTCGATCAAGCCGCGCGGATCCGCAACCTTCGCAGTCACTCGGAAGTGATGTTTCAGCACGGAAAGTGAGGGTAGCGATTCCCCTAGACTTTGCCCGTGAACCGGCTCTGAACTGGGGTTTTTCGCGATACTCCAGCCATGATCCAGGGCCGGCACATCGTCTTCTTCAGCTTTCCGGGCGTCGGGCACATCAACCCGATGCTGGGCCCGGTCGAAGCGCTCGCCGAGCGCGGCCACCGGGTCACGTTCGTCGTCGCCGAGCAGTTCGCGCACCTGCTGCGCGACAGCCCCGCCGAGGTGCTGCCGTACCACTCGGACTTCCCCGCGTCGGTCACCAAGGTCGACAGCGCCGACGACGCCGTGACGATGATCATCGACCTCATGCGCGAAGGCTTCGCGGCGCTCGAACCGGCGCTGGAGCGCCTTTCCGGCGACCGCCCCGACCTCATCGTCCACGACACGATCAGCGGGAACGCCGCCCGCGTGCTCGCCCGCGCCTGGGACGTCCCGCTCGTCGAGAGCTGTCCCGTCTTCATCGAGAACGACGACGATGAGATCCCCGGCTCGCCCCAGCCTCCCGACGACCACCCGGCCGCCACCGATTTCGACCACCGGGACCCGCGCCTGGCGCGGTTCGGCGAAGAGTTCGGCGCGGGCGTCTCGGCGCTGCTCACGCGGCACGGGCTGGACCCGGACCTGGCGATGG
The DNA here is from genome assembly GCF_040682935.1 of Amycolatopsis sp. NPDC051061. NCBI lineage: Bacteria > Bacillati > Actinomycetota > Actinomycetes > Pseudonocardiales > Pseudonocardiaceae > Amycolatopsis > Amycolatopsis sp. NPDC051061. Next base: position 10,881 of record NZ_JBFBBZ010000097.1, on the reverse strand, counting down.
AGAGCCTCACGCCGGCCGGCGACGAGCCGCGCCTGGTCTACATCCCCAAGGCGTTCCACTACGGGAGCGAGACGTTCGGCCCGCGCTACCGGTTCGTCGGCCCCACCGCGGACTGCCGTCCCCTCGAAGGCCACTGGACCCCGCCGGGCGACGACCGGCCGGTGGTGCTGATCTCGCTGGGCACGTCGATGAGCAAGGACCTCGGGTTCTTCACCGGCTGCATCGAGGCGTTCCGCGGGAAACCGTGGCACGTGGTGCTGACGCTGGGCCGCGGCGCCGACCTGGCCGCGCTCGGCGAACTGCCGCCGAACGTCGAGGCGCACAACTGGATGCCGCACCCGTCGGTGCTGAAGCACGCGTCGGCGCTGGTGTGCCAGGCGGGAATGGGCAGCGTGCTGGAGGCGCTGCGCTACGAGGTCCCGATCGTCGCGGTCTCCCACAGCGGCGAAACCCTGGCCAACGCCCACCGCGTCGCGGAGCTGGGCCTGGGCCGGCACATCCCGGTCACCGAGGCGAGCGGCCAGGCGATCTTCGACGCGGTGGAGTCTCTGGCGGCGGATGATTCGCTGACCGCCCGGCTCGCGCTGATGGCCAAGGAGATCGAGCAGGCCGGTGGGGCGGCCGCGGCCGCCGACGCCCTCGAAGCCCTGCTCCCGTAAGCAGTCCGCCGCCGGCAACGTCATGAACGACTCTTTCCTGTCATCAGGCGACAGGAAAGAGTCGTTCATGACATCCGGGCGCGGTCAGGCGGAGCGGCGGAAACCCCGCGTGGCGACGATCGCGCCGGTGAGTCCGATCAGGCCGGCCGCGCCCAGCGCCGCCAGCCCCCCGATCCCCACCGGATTGCCCAGCGCCAGGTTCCGCGACGCGTCCACCGAGTAGGTCAGGGGGTTCACCGTCGCCACCGCGCGCAGCCACGCCGGCAGCGAGGACAGCGGGACGTACGCCGAGGACGCGAACATCAGCGGGAACATCACCATCGACGTCACCCCCTGCATCACCTCGACGTTGCTGATCCAGACGCCGATCGCCATGAACATCCAGCTGAGCGACCAGCCCACCGCGATGCACATCAGCCACGCCAGCAGCACGCCGGTGAAACCGCCGCCGGGCGAGAAGCCGAACAGCGTCGCGGCCAGCACCAGCATGATCGCCAGCTGCAGCGCGTGCCGCACGACGTCGGCGAGACTGCGGGCCACCAGCACCGACGCCGACGCGATCGGCAGCGTGCGGAACCGGGCCACGACGCCGTTGCGCATGTCGTCGAGCAGGCCGACGCCCGACTGCAGCGCCACCGAGAGCGAGCCCATCACCAGCACCGCCGGCATCAGGTAGTCGATGTAGGACACCCCGGCCGGGAACGAGCTGGTGCCGGCCAGGCTCGCGAACACCTGGCTGAACAGGATCAGCATGATGAGCGGCTGCAGCAGGCCCAGCAGCACCAGCGCCCGGGACGCCACGACCGCCCGCAGCGAGCGGCCGGTCAGGATGATGATCTGCATCGGCACCGAGGTGCCCCGCCACGGACCGTCGCCGCCCGGTCCGGCCACAGTGGATCGGTCCGAAGTGGACAGTGTCATCGGTGCACTCATGGGTCAGTGCCTCTCGGTGTCGGTGGGGGAATCGCCCGGCCCGCCGGAGAGCGCGAGGTACACGTCGTCGAGGCGGGGGTCGACCAGCGCCAGCTCGACCGGCTCGACCTTGACGTCGTCGAGCGCCCGGACCACCCGCGCGAGGTCGGTGGACTTCTCCACCGGCACCGTCAGCGCGAGGCCGGCCAGTTCGTCCACTCCGGACTCCCGAGGGTCCATCCCGGCGAGGCGGACCGCGTCCGCGGCGCGCTCGGCGTCGGCCGTGTCGGCCAGCGTCAGGATCACGGTGCGCTTGCCGACCTGCGCCTTGAGCGAAGCCGAGGTGCCCGCGGCGATCACTTTTCCGTGGGCCAGCACGACGATCTTGTCGGCGAGCCGGTCGGCTTCGTCGAGCATCTGGGTGGTGAGCAGCACGGTCGAGCCGTCGCGCACGAGCTGTTCGACGATCTCCCACATGGCGATCCGGGCCGCCGGGTCGAGGCCCGTCGTCGGCTCGTCGAGGAAGATCACGTCGGGGTGGCCGACCAGGCTGGCGGCCAGGTCGAGCCGCCGTCGCATGCCGCCGGAGTAGGTCTTCGCCGGGCGCCCGGCCGCTTCGAGCAGGCCGAACGCGGTCAGCAGCTCGTCCGCGCGCTGTTTGGCCGCCTTCGTGGAGGCGCCGAGCAGGCGCGCGATCAGGATCAGGTTGCGGAAGCCGGAAAGCTGCTCGTCCACCGAAGCGAACTGGCCGGTGAGCCCGATGCGGCTGCGCAGCGCCACGGCGTCGCGCTGCACGTCCAGCCCGGCGACACTGGCCCGGCCCGACGTCGGGGTCACCAGCGTGGTCAGGACGTTGACCAAAGTGGTCTTGCCGGCGCCGTTGTGGCCCAGCAGCCCGCACACGGTGCCGCGCGGCACCCGCAGGCTGACGTCGTCGAGCGCGCGGACCTTGCCGAAGTTCTTCGTGACCCCTTCGACTTCGACCATGACGTCGGCGGTGGCGGCGCGGGCGACAGGTGCCGGCACCACGGGTAGCGTGCCGGTCACGGCGCGAACCTGCCGGAGATCGGGTGCACGATCAGGATCACGACCGGTTCCTCCAGTTCGCCGATTCGGACATGTCTACGGTTAGCACACGGCGAATCCCCTTTTCCCTGCTCATCGCGGGACCCGAGGGGTTCGCCTAGACATGGTTGACTGGCTGCCGCGCCCGACTAGTTTTCGAGACATGACTCCCCCGCCGGGAAGCCACGTCGCCTTCCTCAACTATCCCGCCCACGGCCACGTCAACCCCACGCTGCCCGTGGCGGCCGAACTCGTGCGCCGCGGCCACCGGGTGAGCTACGTCGTGGCCGAGCAGTACGCCGATGCCGTGCGCGCCACGGGCGCCACCGTGCTGCCGTACGAGTCCCACGTGCCGAAGTCGTGGGACACCGTGGCGATCCCGGAGAAGATCACCGGCGACGTCGTCGCGGAGGCGGGCCTCGCCCAGGCGCTGGAAGGCTTCGCGCCGCTGCGGACCGCGCTCGGCGCCTTCGAAACCGACCGGCCGGACGTCTTCCTGTACGACGCTTTCGGTTACCCCACCGGACGTCTGCTGGCTCGCAAGTGGGAGATCCCGGCCCTCCTGATGTGCTCGACGTTCGTCGCGAACGAGAAGTTTTCGCCCTACGCCTCGATGGCGGGCAAGGTCCCCGCACCCGACCCGGACCACCCGGCGCTCGCCAAGGCCGCGTCCGTGGTCGAGGACGTGCTCGCCGAACACCTGCCCGGCACGTCCGCCGCGGAGCTCGCGGAAGCCCGTGAGGACACGAAACTCGTGTTCCTGCCGCGGGAGTTCCAGCCGGGCGGTGACACCTTCGACGACGGGTTCGCCTTCGTCGGGCCGTGCCTCGGCGACCGCGCGGGCGGCTGGACCCCGCCGGACTCCCGGCCGGTGCTGCTGATCGCCATGGGCAGCTTCGGCTACCACCACCAGCGCGAGTTCTTCGCCTCGTGCCTCGAGGCGTTCGCCGGGTCGCCGTGGCACGTCGTCATGACCATCGGCCGCCTGGTCTCGCCGGCGGACCTCGGCCCGGTGCCGCCGAACTTCGAGCTGCACCCGTGGGTGCCGCAGCCGGCCGTGCTGAGCCGGGCGAGCGGGTTCGTCTCGCACGCCGGCATGGGCAGCACCATGGAGTCCCTTGCCCTGGGCGTCCCGCCGGTGGTCGTGCCCCGCACGCTGGAGCAGGAGATCGTCGCCGACCGGCTGGCCGAGCTCGGTCTCGGGGTCCGGCTGGACCCCGCCGGCGTCGACGCGGGGTCGCTGCGCAACGCCGTCACCGGCCTCGCCGAGGACGCCGGCGCGCACGAGCGCGTCGCCCGGATGCGCGAGCACATCACCGACGCCGGAGGTGCCGCGGCGGCCGCGGACCGCGTCGAGGCCCGACTGACCGCCTGATCCTTGGGAGTGAATCCGACGTGGACACCACCGACCTGACCGCTGCGCCGGAGATCGCCCCGGACGGCGGCGCTTCGCTGCTCACCTGGCTGGAAAAGATGCGCGCGGACACGCCCGTGTGGCAGGACGAGGCCGGGGCCTGGCACGTGTTCCGGTCCGCCGACGTGCGCCGCGTCAGCACCGACGCGCAGCTGTTCTCTTCGGACACGACGCGCCTGACCTCGCCCGGGGACCAGGCACCCCCGGGCACCCTGCTGGTCATCGACCCGCCCGAGCACCGCAAGCTGCGGCGCCTGGTCAGTCAGGCGTTCACGCCGAAGGTGGTCGCCGACCTCGAGCCGCGGATCACCGAGCTCACCCGGGAGCTGCTGGCCGCGGTCGAGCCGGGCGCGACGGAGTTCGACCTGGTCGACGTGCTGGCCTACCCACTGCCGGTGATCGTCATCGCCGAACTGCTCGGCGTGCCCGCCGAAGACCGCGCGCTGTTCCGGGGCTGGGCCGAGGCGCTGATGGCCCTGCAGGTCGACGACCCGAGCACCGGCGAGAAGCTCGCCATCGCGATCGAGGAGATGGAGGCGTACCTCAACGCCCGGATCGCGGAGCGGCGCGCGCAGCCCCGTGACGACCTGCTGTCCCGGCTGGTCGAGTCGGCGATCGACGGCGAGCGGCTGACCGACGAGGAGGTCGGCAACTTCACCGCGTTGCTGCTGCTCGCCGGGCACGTCACCACCACCATGCTGCTCGGCAACGTGCTCCTCTGCCTGGAGGACGCCCCCGGCGTCTACGAGCGGGTGCGGGCCGACCCGTCGCTGGTGGAGCCGCTGCTCGAGGAGGTGCTGCGGCTGCGGCCGCCGTTCCCCCGGGTGGTCCGGGTGACCACGGCCGACGTCGAGGTGGCCGGCACGGTGATCCCCGCCGACTCGATCGTCTGGGCCTGGGTGGTCTCGGCCAACTACGACGAGCGCGAGTTCGCCGACCCGGCGCGGTTCGACCTCCACCGCAAGGGAGGTGCGCACGCCGCGTTCGGGCACGGCATCCACTTCTGCCTGGGCGCGCCGCTGGCGCGGCTCGAGGGGCGGATCGCGCTGGAGCTGCTGTTCGAGCGGTTCGAGCACCTGCGGGTCACCCCGGGCGCGGAAGTGCCGTTCCACGCCGGCGGCGTGTTCGGCGTCCAGCAGCTGCCGGTCACGACCACCGCGAGCTGACCAGCCGCGGAACCGTCCGGTGAGCGGCGGGTGAACGCGCCGTGGTGCGCCGGTACCGCACTACCGAAGGTGCGCCCCGGGGTGCCGTACCTCCGGCCGGGCGGACCACAGTGTTAGCGCCCAACCGACCGGGCGGCATTGACGGGCCATATCCCGTTGGCTAGCGTACGAGACGTCGTTTGGTTTGTTTCCAACGAAACGGACCGAAGCGGCTCTGGCCGGGTGGACTCGAGGATCGTTCTGGGGAAGGACTCGAGAGTTCCGCTGGGGTGGTGTGAATAACCCATCCGGACAGCTGCCGTTGACCCTCTTGAGGGGAGCTCGGGGGTCGCTGACGTCTTTTGTCCGTGGACAATGCCTGAACCGTAGAACGAATCTGGGGGTTCGAACTCGATGAACACGCGTGTCGATTCCTTGGTCGAGCGGCCGGCGGCGCTGCCGCACGGCCTCCCGGCCGTCGCCGAAAGACAAAATCAGAACGTCCCCTCCTTCGACCTGTCCGATGTCTGCATCGCGAATCTGGGACCCGACCTCCGGGTCATCGAGGCCAATGGCGACTTTCTCCGTCAGCTGGGCCGAACCGCGTCCGACGTTTTTGGACAGAGCTTTGTGGACTTCGTGCACCCGAGTGCCAAACAGTTCACCCTCCAGCAGCTGGCACGGCTGAACGAAGGCCGCCGGGACCGCTTCAGCGCGCGCCTGGTGGGCGTGCGGCCCGCGCAGCCGGTGCTCTCGGGCGGCCTGACCGGCATCGCGGTGCGCAGCCAGTCCGGCCAGGTCACCACGATCGTCGTGCTGATCAAGCCGGACCGCGCCGCGGAGGCCCCGCGGCCGGCGATCGAGAAGACCAAGCTCCTCAGCGAACTCGACGCGAAGGTCCTCGAGGGCGTCGCGGCCGGGATTTCGACCGTGCAGCTGGCCTCGAAGCTCTACCTGAGCAGGCAGGGCATCGAGTACCACGTCGGCGCGATGCTGCGGCAGTTCAAGTCGCCGAACCGCTCGGCGCTGGTCTCGAAGGCGTACTCGCAGGGCATCCTGTGCATCGGCCAGTGGCCGCCGAAGGTCACCCCGCAGTACATCCGCTGATCACTTCCCCAGGGGCCGGCCGGGCCGCCCGGGTTGGGGTCGATGTCCGGTTCACGCCGACATCGACACCGATCCGGCGCGCCCGGCCGGCCCATTTCCCGCGGGCCGGGAAACCTCCGGTAAATTCCCTGAATACGAGTTCGCCCATGGTGCGCCCGGCGGTACCCTGCGCTATCCTGCGAAGGCAGGGATCGATTTTCACGATGACGGCCGGCGCAAAGAAAGGACTGACTCGGTGGGTATTTTCGGGAAAAAGGAAGACGATTCCAAGAAGAAGCCGTCCGACTCCAAGGCGGACAACGCCAAGGCCGACGACGAAAAGAACCGCAAGCGCCGCAGCCGCCTTTTGGGCGGCGCGTACGGCGGCGGCAGCGGCGGCTGAGCCGGCACACCGCTGACGAAGTTGAATCGGGTGGCACGAGGGAGACCTCGGACCACCCGATTCGCGTTTCCAGGCCCGTGTAGTGAGTTCACAGGCTGTTGGTCAGTTTCCACCTGTGGTACGGAGTGGCTACCGTGTGGCAACAGCGGTCGTACCGGGAGTGACCGGTGTGGGCCGGTGTGGGCGGTTCAGGGGGTGGTTCGGTAGGGGTCCGGGGCCGGGCGGCCGCGCGGGCGGAGGTCATGAACGACTCGTTCACCTCGTCCGGCGTCATGAACGACTCGTTCATGACGTCCGGACCGTCGCCGCCCCCACCGGGCCACGTCCGGCGAAGGCGACCTCAGCCCCTCGGCACGACCGGCTCGGCCCACTCCGGCACGTCCAAGATCTCCACCACCGCGCCCGCCACACTGACCCCCGGCGCGATCCCGACCATCAGCACGTGGTCCCCCGGCACCAGCTGCCCCGTCCCGAGCATGTTCGCCAGCGACGCCACCTGGTCACTCGCCCCGAGATGACCCAGCCCCCGCCCGAACTCCCAGTTCGACTTCTCCAGCGGGATGCCCAGCATCGCCAGCAGCCCGTCCTCGACGTACGTGCGCGAGCCGTGGTTGTACGCGATGCGGCTGACCCCGTCGATGCCGATCCCGGCTTCGGACAGCACGCGGTCGATCAGCTCAGAACGCGTCTTCAGCAGGTTCAGGCCACTGTGGAGCATCGTGTCGCGGTTCTCGAACCCGAAGAAGTCGATGCGCTCGGCGAAGTCCATGAACCGGCCGATCGTGGCACCCGGCGGGAACATCGGCTCGTCGCCGCGGTGCATGCCCTCCAGCTCCGGCACCGTGATCGAGCTCGCCGACTTCAACCGCGCGAAGCCGGACGTCGTGTTCAGCACCACCGCCGTCGCGCCGTCGCCGATGACGAAGTCGGGTCGCAGGCAGCGCCAGCGGTTCACCAGCGGGGACGTCGAATTGTCCGACGCGACCGTCATCGCCGTCCCGCCGCCGCGGGCGATCAGGTACGTCGAGGCCAGCTCCAGCGCTCCGAACATGCCGTTGCAGCCTTGGCGCAGCTGCGCCGCCAGCAGGTCGCCGCCCACCAGGTGCCGCTGCAGCCAGAACTGCGGGAACCAGCCGTCGGGGCCCGAGTGGTAGTTGTCCGCGTACAACAACACGTCCAGGGACTCCGGGTCGACGCCCGCGCGGGCCACAGCTTCCTGCCCGGCCCACAGCGCCATGTCCGGGGCCGGCGTCTCGCCCGCGCAGGCCGCGCCGGTCAGGCCGGACGTCTCGGCGTCCTCGGCGGTCATCCACCCCTGCTCGATCGCCGCCTCGACGCCGGTGGTCGCCGGCACGTACGTGCCGATCCCGCTGAGGTAGACCTCCGCCAGCTTCACTTCGCCTCCACTTTCGCTCCCAGCCACGATTCGACGGCGTCGGCCGCGCGGGTCTCCCCGCCGGCCAGCGCGACCTGCTCGCTCATCCACCGGACGCGCTGGGCGACCACCGGATCCGACGCGGTCGCGACGACCGCCTCGAGCAGTTCCTCCTCGGTGACGTCGGTGCGCGACACCACCCGGCCCAGGCCGAGGTCGGCGACGCGGGCCGCGGTCACCACCTGGTCGCTCTGGGACGGCGTCATCACCATCGGGACGCCGTAGTGCAGCGCCTCCATGGTGCTGCCCAGCCCGCCGTGGGTGACGAAGACCCGGGTGTGCGGCAGCAGCGCCGCGTGCGCGACGAACGGGTGCGCCTCGATGGTGGCCGGCAGCGGGCCCAGCTCAGCGGGGTCGACCCACCGGCCGAGCGTCAGCACGACGTGGTACGGCTGCCCGGTGAAGGCGCGCACGCACTTGCGGAAGAAGCCGACCTGCTCCCGGCTGCGCGAGGTGCCCAGCGAAATCAGCACGAGCGGCAGTCCGTCGGCGGGCGGGGTCCACTCCCCCGGCGGCACCGTCCGGTCGAAGCACGGCCCGACGAACGCGAACCGGTCGTCGAAGGTCTCGCCGCGGATCTGGAACGCCTTCGGCAGGTAGACGAGGTGGTAACCGCGATCGCCGCCACCGGTGTCCACATCGGACAACGCGTGCCCGGCCAGCAGCCGCTGGGTGTTCTCCACGAACGCCGTCAACTCGGGGTCGGCGAGGTCCGGCGGCTCGGCGGAGTCCGACTCGGCCTGCGCCTCGTTCAGGCGGAAGTGCTCGTTGGACGCGAACTCCGGGACCGACTGCACCACCGGCACCGACCACTTCCGCGCGATCAGCCGCGCCGTCTCGGACGCCGCCAGGTCGTGCACGACCAGGTCCGGCGGGTCGTCGGCGAACCGCCGCATGGCGGCGTCCAGCGGCGCGAGACCCTCGCCCATGAACGCCAGCATGGCCCGCAGCGCGTAGCCGTCGGAGGCGGTGTCGCCCAGCCCGGTCGCCCACGGGAACGTCGAGGTGTAGGGCAGTACTTCGGCGCCGGTCGCCGCCACCTTCGCGGCGAACTCGCCGACCACGGCGAAGGTGACCCGATGGCCGCGGCGCACCAGCTCGGCGACGATCGGGAGGACCGGCGCGACGTGCGCGTACGCGGGGAAACTGAAGACGGCGATGTGCCTGCTCACCACCGCATCGTCGGACACCGGAACCCCGGGTGGCACCGGCTACCACGCAAGTTCTGGCTATTTCCCCCCAAAACCGCTTTGAACGTTTCTACGCCGGGACGACTAGTGGGTTCCACAGAGTTTCCCGGCAAGATCGCATCACCCGGTCGCGCCGTACCTATCCTGCAGACGACCGCACGAGGGGGATCTCAACAACTGTTGTAAAGCAACGAAATGCACGTCATCGCGGGAAAGGGCAGACCGCGACCCCTGGGGAAGGACCTTTCATGAAGACGAGCGTTGACGACCTGGCCCTCTTCGGCGGCCCGATGGCCTTCGAGAGAACCCTGGTGGTGGGGAAGCCGAGCACCGGGGACCGGGCGAAGTTCTACGAGCGGCTCGAAGTGGCCCTCGACAGCGGGCGCCTCACCAGCGGCGGCCCGCTGGTCAAGGAGTTCGAGGCGCGGATCGCCGACCACGCCGGCGCCAAGCACTGCGTCGCCACCTGCAACGGGACGATCGCGCTCGAGGTGATGGCCCGGGCGGCCGGGTTGACCGGCGAAGTCATCATGCCGTCCATGACCTACGTCGCGACCGCGCACGCGATGCGCTACCTCGGCCTGACGCCGGTCTTCTGCGATCTCGACCCGGCCACCGGCTGCATCGACCCCGAGCAGGTCGAGCGCCTGATCACCGAGCGCACGACCGGGCTGGTCGGCGTGCACCTGTGGGGCCAGCCGGCCGCCATCCAGGAGCTGGAAAAGATCGCCGAACTGCACAACCTGACCCTCTTCTTCGACGCCGCGCACGGCATCGGCTGCAGCTTCGGCTCCCAGCCCCTCGGCGGGTTCGGCAAGGCCGAGATGTTCAGCTTCCACGCGGCGAAGGTCGTCACCACCTTCGAAGGCGGCGCGATCGTCACCAACGACGACGACTTCGCCCAGCTCGCCCGCTACACCCACAACTTCGGCTGGGGCGAGGAGCACGTCACCGAGTTCGCCGGCACCAACGCCAAGATGAGCGAGGCGTCGGCGGCCATGGGGCTGACCTCGCTCGACGCGCTGCCCGCGACCATCGCCGCCAACCGCGCCCACTACGAGCAGTACACCGCGGAGCTGGCGGGGCTGCCCGGCCTGGAGATGCACCGCTACGACGAAGAGAACCGCAACAGCTACCAGTACAACGTCGTCAAGGTCGACGAGGAGGTGTGCGGCCTGTCCCGCGACACCATCCTCGATCTGCTGCGGGCGGACAACGTGCTGGCGCAGCGCTACTTCTCGCCGTGCGTGCACGAGTGCGAGCCCTACCGCACCGAGGGGCCGGTCTCGTTGCCCGCGACCGACGCGTTCTCCCGTCGGGTGCTGACGCTGCCGACGGGACCTTCGGTCAGCAGCGAGCAGGTCCGCGAGGTCTCGGCGCTCGTGGCGTTCGCGATCGAGCACGCACCCGAGATCCGCCGCCGCTTGGCCTCCCGCGGCTGACCGAACGTCATGAACGACTCTTTCATGTCGTCCGGCCTGGATCCACCGGTGAATGTGCTGGCCGGTGGTATGTCGTAGACGCGCAGATGCCCTCTGACCTGGGATGATTGTTCTTGTCTAGGGAACACCA
>NZ_JBFBBZ010000096.1:0-18443 GCF_040682935.1 Amycolatopsis sp. NPDC051061 | reverse complement strand
TCGGCGGCCCGTTCGCGTCTTCTTAGGTGGTGCCCCGAACGCCCCAAGGTGGCCTTCGGTGCGTTGAACGCACCCAAGGCGGCCTTCGGTGCGTTCAACGCACCCAAGGCCACATTGGGGCGCTCCGGACCCTGCTCCAAGATCACGTGCGCGTTCGTGCCGCTCATGCCGAACGACGAGACTCCCGCGCGGCGCGGACCATCGGCGAGCCAGGGGCGGGTCTCGGTGAGCAGGCTGACGTCGCCCGCGTCCCAGTCGACGTGCGGCGACGGGACCTCGGCGTGCAGCGTCTTCGGCAGCACGCCGTGCCGGATGGCCTGGACCATCTTGATCACGCCGCCGACGCCGGAGGCCGCCTGCGCGTGCCCGACGTTCGACTTGAACGACCCCAGGTACACCGGCCGGCCTTCGGGTCGCTCGCGGCCGTAGGTGGCGATGATGGCCTGGGCCTCGATCGGGTCGCCGAGTTTCGTGCCGGTGCCGTGCGCCTCGACGACGTCCACATCGGACGGTGTCAGCCGCGCGTTGGCCAGTGCCCGCCGGATCACCCGCTGTTGCGAGGGCCCGTTCGGGGCGGTGAGGCCGTTCGACGCGCCGTCGGAGTTGATCGCGGAGCCCTTGATCACCGCGAGGACGCGGTGGCCGTTGCGCTCGGCGTCGGAAAGCCTTTCCAGCAAGAGCATCCCGGCGCCCTCGGCCCAGCTCGCGCCGTCGGCGTCGGCCGAGAAGGGCTTGCTGCGCCCGTCCGCGGCCAGCGCGCGCTGGCGGCTGAACTCGATCAGCGAGACCGGGGTGGACATGACGGTCACGCCGCCGGCGAGCGCCAGCGTGCAGTCGCTGTCCCGCAGCGACTGGCAGGCCCAGTGGATCGCCACCAGCGACGACGAGCACGCCGTGTCGATCGAGACCGCGGGCCCCTCCAGGCCGAAGGTGTAGGCGACGCGGCCGGAGAGCACGCTCGGCGAGTTGCCGGTGCCGAGGAAGCCCTCGAAGCTGTCGGTCGCGGCGCCGAGCAGGCCGCCGTAGTCCTGGTAGGTGATGCCGGCGAAGACGCCGGTGCGGCTGCCGCGCAGCGTGGCCGGGTCGATCCCGGCGCGTTCCATCGACTCCCAGGACACTTCCAGCAGCAGGCGGTGCTGCGGGTCCATCGAGACGGCCTCGCGCGGGCTGATCCCGAAGAAGCCGGGGTCGAACGCGCTCGCGTCGTGCAGGAAGCCGCCCTCGCGGGCGTAGCAGGTGCCCGGCGCGTCGGGGTCGGTGTCGTAGAGCGCTTCGAGGTCCCAGCCGCGGTCGGTGGGAAACGGCGAAATCGCGTCACGGCCCTCGGCGACCAGCCGCCACAGGTCGTCGGGGTCAGTGATGCCGCCGGGGTAGCGGCAGGCCATGCCGACGATCGCGATCGGCTCGTCGACCCGGGTGACGACCTCGGTGCTCTCTTCCTCTTGGCCGAACAGCTCGGCGTGCAGCGCCTTCGCCAGCGCGACCGGGTTCGGGTGGTCGAAGACGGAGGTCGCGGGCAGCCGCAGGCCGGTCACGGTGTTGAGCGCGTTGCGCAGCTGGACGGCGGTCAGCGAGTCGACGCCCAGCTCCTTGAACGCGCGGTCGGCGCCGACCGCCCCCGGCCCATCGTGACCCAGGACCAGCGCCGCTTCGGTACGGACGATCTCGAGCAGCGCCCGGTGCCGGTCGGTCTCCGGGAGCCGCGCCAGCTTCTGGTGCAGCGCGTTGCCCGCGTCGGCCACCTGGGCGACGACCCGCCGGGTCTTGACCTTCGCCGGGGCGTTCTCGACGGTGCGGAGCGCGCCCCTCGTACCCAGCAGGTCGAACGTCTCACCGGGACGGCAGGCGAGCGCACTGTGCGCAACGGCTTCGAGCACCGCGGTCTGGGCCGCGACCAAGCCGTCGCCGCCCGCGGCGGTCAGAACCACGAGGTCGACGTCCAGCTCGGCGAGGTTGAAGGCGATGTCCGCGCGGTCGCGCAGGTCGGCCGCGCCTTCGGCGAGTCCGATGTGGACGGCGGTGGTGACGTCCGGGACATCCCGGAGCGCTCGCGCCAGTTCGTAGCGGTCGGCGGGGTCGCAGGCGATCACGTCGGCGCCCGGCTGGGGTTCGGCACCGAGCACGACGAGCCGCTGGACGCCCCGGTCCTCGAGGAGGTGCCGCGCGACGGCGGCGCCCAGTTCGCCGGCGGCCCCGGTGAGCACCACGGTTCCCTCGGGTTTCCAAGCGTCCGGCGTGAACGCGGCGGTCCGTGGCTCATGAACGACGTCACCGCGGATCGCGAGCCGATCCGCACCGGGCTCGACGGCGGCGCCGTCGACGAGGGCGAACCGGCCGGGGTGTTCGGTGAGCAGCGGCTCGACAGCACCCCAGACGGCGGCTTCCACGACATCGGGAACTTCGCCATCGCGCACGGCGACCGCGCCGCGGGTGACGAAGACGAGCCGCGAACCGGCGAACCGCGGGTCGGCCAGCCAGGACTTGGCGAGGGCGAGGGCCCGCTGCGCCGAAGCCCAGACGGCCCAGGTGAGGTCATCGGTGTCTTCGGGCCGGCAGGAGGCGAACACGACCTCGGGCACGGCACCGGTGGCCGCGAGTTCGGCGAACTCCTGGTAGGTGGGCAGCTCCCCCAGCCCGACGTCACCGATGGCCGCGGCCGGTCGTGAGTGGGAAACAGGGTCAGAACACAGTTTCTCACTCACGACCCACTCCACGCGGTGGTGCGTGGTGGCCGCACGACGGGTGACGGGGCGCAGGACGACGGCGTCGGCCGTCGCGACGACCTGGCCCGTCGAGTCGGCCAGCGTCAGCCGGACGGCGCTTCCTGTCCGGCGCAAGCGGACTCGCAGCTCGGTCGCGCCCGTCGCGTGCAGGCTCACGCCCGACCACGAGAACGGCAGCATGTCCGGGAGGTCGGCGAACGCCAGCGCGTGCAGCGCCGCGTCCAGCAGCGCCGGGTGCAGGCCCCAGCCATCGGCGGAAGTCCCCGCGGGCAGCGCCACCTCGGCGTAGACGTCGTCGCCCGCGCGGTACGCCGCCCGCAGCCCCTGGAACGTCGGCCCGTAGGCGAACCCGGCCGCCGCGCGCCGGCCGTAGAAGTCCTCGATCGGCAGCGCACCCGCGGGCGGCCACTGCGTCAAGTCGTCCGAAGTGGACAGACCGGTGGCCAGGAAACCACTGGCGTGCCGGACCCAGCCGTCGCCACGGGTGTAGATACCGAACGCCCTCCGAGCAGCTTCCGGAGCATCGACGCGGACCTGCACCGGCACGCCGCCGCGCTCGGGCAGGACCAGCGGGGCTTCCAGGATCAGCTCTTCGACCTGGTCGCAGCCGGCCTCGTCGGCCGCGCGCAGCGCCAGCTCCACGAAACCCGCGCCGGGGAACAGGATCTCACCGTCGACGCGGTGTTCGGCCAGCCACGGCGAAGCGTCGGCCGACAACAGCCCGGTGAGGACGACACCGTCCGCGCCGGCCAGTTCCACGGCCGCACCCAGCAGGCCGTGCTCAGCGCCGGCCTGCCCGAGCGACGCCGGGTCGCCGTCGACGTCCGGTACCGCCAGCCAGTACCGCTCGCGCTGGAAGGCGTAGGTGGGCAGCTCGACGCGCGAGCCTTCGCGCAGCACCCGAGCCCACTCCACCCCGGCGCCGTCGACCTGCAGCGCGGCGAGCGCCGAAAACAGTGTGCGGACTTCGGGACGGTCGGCCCGCAACGCCGGTACGGCGAGAGGCTCATCCGAACACTCCGCGACCATCGCGGAGAGGACCCCCGCCGGGCCCAGTTCGAGGAACCGGGTCACGCCGCGCCCGGCCAGCGTGCGGACGCCGTCGGCGAACCGGACGGTGGCGCGGACCTGCCGGACCCAGTACTCCGGGTCGCCCAGCTCGGCCGCCGTCGCCACCGCGCCGGTGACGTTCGACAGCACCGGCACCGTGGGCTCGTGGTAGCTCAGCCCCGCCGCCACCTCGCGGAAGCCGGCGAGCATGCCGTCCATCCGGGCCGAGTGGAAGGCGTGACTCACCCGCAGGCGCCGGGTTTTCTCGAACATCGCGGCGACCGCCAGCACGGCGTCTTCGTCACCGGAGAGCACGACCGACGACGGCCCGTTGACCGCGGCCAGCGACACGCGGTCGGTCAGCAGCGGCGTGACCTCGTCCTCGGTGGCCGCGACGGCCACCATCGCCCCGCCCTCGGGCAGCGCCTGCATCAGCCGCGCGCGGGCGGCGACGAGCGTGCACGCGTCCTCGAGAGAGAGCACCCCCGCGACGTGCGCGGCGGCGAGCTCGCCGATGGAGTGGCCGCCGACGAAGTCGGGACGCACGCCCCAGTCTTCCAGGAGCCGGTACAGCGCCACCTCGACCGCGAACAGCGCCGGCTGGGTGTATTCGGTCCGGTCCAGCAGCTCGCCGGCCTCGATGACGCGGCGCAGCGGCCGGTCCAGCTCGGCGTCGAAGTGCGCGCACACCGCGTCGAACGCTTCGGCGAACACCGGGAACTCCCCGTACAGCTCGCGGCCCATGCCGATCCGCTGCGCGCCCTGGCCGGTGAACAGGAACGCCGTGCGGCCGGGCGCGGCCGTCCCGCGCATCACTCCGGCGGACTTGGTTCCCTCGGCCAGCGCCGCGAGGCCGGCCCGCAGCTCGGCGTCGTCCCCGGCCAGCACGACGGCGCGGTGCTCGAACGCCGAGCGGGTGGTCGCGAGCGACCAGGCCAGGTCGGCCGGGTCGGCGTCCGGGTGACCGAGCAGCCGCGCGGCCTGCGCCCGCAGCGCCGCCTCCGACCGGCCGGACAGCGCCACCGGGACGAGCCCGGTGCGACGCGGCCGCGGCAGCTCGGGTCCGGTCGCCGGCGCCTCTTCGATGATGACGTGCGCGTTGGTGCCGCTGACGCCGAACGCCGAGACCCCGGCCCGGCGCGGACGGTCGTCGGCCGGCCACGGCATCGCTTCGGTGAGCAGCGAGACGCGGCCCGCCGTCCAGTCCACTTCGGACGACGGCTGGTCGGCGTGCAGAGTCTTCGGGAGCAGTCCGCTTCGGAGCGAGAGCACCATCTTGATCACCCCGGCGACCCCGGCCGCGGCCTGGGTGTGCCCGAGGTTGGACTTCAGCGAGCCGAGCCACAGTGGACGTTCACGCTCGCGGCCGTAGGTGGCCAGCAGTGCGTGCGCCTCGATCGGGTCGCCGAGGCGGGTGCCGGTGCCGTGCCCCTCGACGGCGTCCACATCGGACGGTTCGAGGGCGGCGTCGGCGAGCGCGGCGCGGATCACCCGCTGCTGCGATGGGCCGTTCGGGGCGGTGAGGCCGTTGGACGCGCCGTCGGAGTTCACCGCGGACCCGCGCACCACCGCGAGGACGGTGTGCCCGAGCCGCTGGGCGTCGGACAGCCGCTCCAGCACGAGCATGCCGACGCCTTCGGACCAGCCGGTGCCGTCGGCGCCGTCGGCGAACGCCTTGCAGCGGCCGTCCGGGGCGAGGCCGCGCTGGCGGCTGAACTCGACGAACGCGGCGGGGTTGGCCATCACGGCGACACCGCCGGCCAGCGCCAGGGAGCACTCGCCCGAGCGCAGGGACCGGGCAGCGAGGTGCAGCGCGACCAGCGAAGAGGAACACGCGGTGTCCAGTGTGACGGCCGGCCCTTCGACGCCGAGGTGGTAGGCGATCCGTCCGGAAAGGACACTGCCGGCGTTGCCGGTGAGCAGGTGCCCGCCGAGGCCTTCGGGGGCTTCGCGCAGGCCGGCGGCGTAGCCCGAGACGCCCGCGCCGACGAACACGCCGGACGCGCTCCCGGCGAGGGAGCGCGGGTCGATCCCGGCCCGTTCCAAGGCCTCCCACGAGCTTTCGAGCAGCAACCGCTGCTGTGGGTCGGTGGCCAGTGCCTCGCGGGGGCTCATCTCGAAGAACGCGGCGTCGAACTCGCCGGCGCCGGTCAGGAAGCCGCCGTCGCGGGAGTAGCTCTTTCCCTCGGCGTCGGGGTCGGGGTCGTAGAGGCCCTCGACGTCCCAGCCGCGGTCCTCGGGCCAGGCCGAGATGGCGTCGCCGCCGTCGGCCAGCAGCCGCCACAGCTCTTCCGGCGAGGTGATCCCGCCGGGCAGGCGGCAGCTCATGCCGACGATCGCGATCGGCTCGTCGGCGTCTTCGAGCCGCCGTGCCGGAGCGACGGCGTCTTCCGTACCGAACAGTTCTCCGGCCAGGAAGTCCGCGAGGACGGTGGTCGTCGGATGGTCGAAGACGAGCGTCGACGGCAGCTTCAGCCCGGTGACCGCGCTCAGGCGGTTGCGCAGCTCGACCGCGGTCAGCGAGTCGAAGCCCAGGTCGCGGAAGGGCCGGTCCACCGCGACGGACGCCGGGTCGGCGTGTCCGAGGGCGGCGGCCGCTTCGGCCTGGACGAGGTCCAGCAGGTCGCCGGCGGACAGGTCGCGGGCCGGGCCGGTGTCGACCGGGACGTCGAGGGCGGCCCGGACCTCGGGCAGATCGCCGAGCAGCGCGCTCGGGCGGACCGAGGTGAACCCGGGCGCGAACCGCGCCCAGTCGACGTCGGCGACGGTGACGGCGGTGTCGCCGGAGTCCAGAGCCTGCCGCAGCGCGGTGATCGCCAGTTCGGGGGCGAGGGGCCGGAGACCGCGACGGCGCAGGTGGTCCTCCGCGCCCTCGTCGGCCAGCATGCCGCCGCCCGCCCAGGGACCCCAGGCCACGGACGTCGCGGCCAGCCCGGTCGCACGGCGGCGGCGGGCGAGACCGTCGAGGTAGGCGTTCGCGGCCGCGTAGGCGCTCTGGCCGCCGCTGCCCCAGACGCCCGCGATGGAGGAGAACAGCACGAACGCGTCGAGGTCGCGGTCGCCGAGGACGGCGTCCAGGTTCTCGGCGCCGGCGAGCTTCGCGGCGGTGAACCCGGCGAACTCGGCCACGCCGAGCCCGTCGAGCGGCGCGGTCTGCGCCACCCCGGCGGCGTGCACGACGGCCCGAAGCTCATCGATGCCGTTGATCAGCGCGGCGACGGCTTCGCGATCGGTGACATCGCAGGCCGCGATGGTCACGGTGAGGCCGAGCGCGGTCAGTTCGTCGCGCAGTTCCGGTGCGCCGGCGGCGTCGAGGCCCCGGCGGCTCGTCAGCACGAGGTGCTCGGCTCCGGTGCGGGCCAGCCAGCGGGCGACCTCGGCGCCGAGCGCCCCGGTCCCGCCGGTGATCAGCACGGTGCCGCGCGGTCGCCAGGTCGTGCCGGACGTCGTCGCGGGGGCACGGTCAAGCCGGGCGGCGAACACGGCGGAGTCGCGGACGGCGACCTGGTCCTCGGTTCCGCCCAGGACGCTCGCCAGCCGGGCGACCGCGCGGTCGTCGAGGACGGCCGGGAGGTCGAGCAGGCCGCCCCAGCGGCCGGCGTGTTCGACGGCGGCGGTGCGGCCGAAACCCCACAGCGCCGCTTGGGCCGCGCTGCGGACCGCGTCGGCGCGGCCGACCGACACCGCGCCCGAAGTGGCGCACCACAGCGGCGTGGCGTCGTCGAGCGCCTGCACGAGTTCCAGGGTCGCGGCGAGGCCGATCGTGATCTCCGGTGCGTCCGGCGCGGGACGCTCGTCGAGGGCGAGCAGCGACAGCACACCCGCGTAGTCACCGTCCACCGGCAGGTCGGCGACGTGCACCGGGACGCAGTCGAGGCCCGCGGTCAGCGCTTCGAGAAGATCCCGCTCGACGCCGTGCTCGGGCAGCACCAGCAGCCAGGTGCCCGGGCTTCCCTCGGCCGGCTTCAGCGGTCGCCAGTTCACGGCGTAGCGCCACTTGTCCACAGTAGACAAGTTCGCGCGGTCACCATGCCACCGGGCGAGCAGCGGCAGGGCGGTTTCCAGGCCCGACAACTCGGTCTCGGCGACGTCCAGGGTCGAGGCGAGCGCGGACAGGTCGGACCGCCCGACCGCCGCCCAGAACTCGCCGTCCGCCCCGGCCACCGGAGCAGCGGATTCGGGAACGCGCGGCCAGTACCGCTCGCGCTGGAAGGGGTAGGTGGGCAGCACGACGAACGACGCCGGGCGCAGCACCGCGGACCAGTCCAGGGTCCGTCCGGAGACGTGCAAGTGGGCCAGGGCGGCGAGCAGCGTCCGCTCTTCGGGCCGGTCCTTGCGCAGCGTCGCCGTCGCGGGCAGGGCCTCCTGCGCCAGCGCGGCGAGCACCCCGTCCGGGCCCAGCTCGACGGCCCCGGTGACGCCCAGCTCGTTCAGCGTCGTGACGGCGTCGGCGAACCGCACCGGCTCGCGGACCTGACGCACCCAGTACACCGGCGTCAGGATCTCGTCGCCGGCCAAGCGGCCGGACACAGTGGACACCAGCGGGATCTTCGGCGGGTGGAAGGTGAGCCCGTCGGCGACGGCCGCGAACGCGTCCAGCATCGGGTCCATCAGCGCGGAGTGGAACGCGTGCGACACCGTGAGCCGCCGGACCTTCCGGCCCAGCGCGGCAAAATGACGTTCCACGGCCGCGACAGCTTCGACCTCGCCGGACACGACGGTAGCTTGTGGACCGTTGATGGCCGCGAAACCCGCGCCGTCGCCCAGCACGGCGGCGACCTCGTCCTCGGTGGCCTGCACGGCCAGCATCGCGCCACCGGTGGGCAGCGCCTGCATCAGGCCCGCCCGGGCCGCCACCAGCGTGCAGGCGTCCTCAAGGGACAGCACACCGGCGACGTGCGCGGCGGCCAGCTCGCCGATCGAGTGCCCGGCCACGTAGTCCGGCCGGACGCCGAACGACTCCAGCAACCGGAACAACGCCACTTCGATCGCGAACAAGGCGGGCTGCGTGTACCCCGTCTCGTCCAGTAGCGAACCGTCACCGAAGACGACCTCGCGCAACGGCCGATCCAGCGAAGCGTCCACCAGCGCGCAGACCGCGTCGAACGCGTCCGCGAACACCGGGTACCGCTCGTACAGCTCCGCACCCATCCCGACGCGCTGCGAACCCTGACCGGAGAACAGGAACGCCGGCTTCCCGGCGTTCTGCGTGCCCTGGACGAGGTTCGCCGCCGGACCGCCGGCCGCGAGGGCCTCCAGGCCGGTCGCCAGTTCGGCGAAGTCCGCACCGAGCACGACGGCCCGGTGCTCGAAGGCGGCGCGCGCACCCAGACCGGCAGCGACAGCGGCGACGTCGGTGTCTTCCAGCCGCAGCAGGTCGCGGGCAGCGTCCCGCAGGGCGGCCTCGGACCGTCCGGACAGGACCCAGGGCACCAGACCGTCCGAGGTGGCCAGTGATTCGACCGCGGGAACGCCTTCGAGGATGACGTGGGCATTCGTGCCACTGACACCGAACGAGGACACGCCCGCGCGGCGCGGTCCGTCGTACTCCGGCCAGTCGCGTGCCTCGGTCAGCAGCGCCACCGCGCCGCTCTCCCAGTCGATGTGCCGCGACGGCTGATCGACGTGCAGCGTCTTCGGCAGCAGGCCGTGGCCCAGCGAGAGGACCATCTTGATGATCCCGGCGACACCCGCCGCCGCCTGCGTGTGGCCGATGTTGGACTTCAGCGACCCCAGCCACAGCGGCTGCGAACGGTCCCGGCCGTAGGTCGCCAGCAGCGCCTGCGCCTCGATCGGGTCGCCCAGCGTCGTGCCGGTGCCGTGCGCCTCGACGGCGTCCACATCGGACGGTTCGAGACCCGCGTTCGCCAGCGCGGCACGGATCACCCGCTGCTGCGACGGCCCGTTCGGGGCGGTGAGCCCGTTCGACGCGCCGTCCTGGTTCACGGCGGAGCCGCGCACCAGCGCCAGCACCGGGTGCCCGTTGCGCCGTGCGTCGGACAGCCGCTCGACGAGGATGAGGCCGACGCCTTCGCCCCAGCCCGTGCCGTCCGCGCCGTCGGCGAACGCCTTGCACCGGCCGTCTTCGGCCAGGCCGCCCTGTTTGCTGAACTCCAGGAACGCGCCCGGCGTCGTCATCACGGTCACGCCGCCGACCAGCGCCATCGAGGACTCGCCCGAGCGCAGCGACTGCGCGGCCCAGTGCAGCGCCACCAGCGACGAGGAGCACGCGGTGTCGACCGTGACGGCCGGCCCTTCGAGGCCCAGCACGTAGGAAATCCGGCCGGAGACGACCGATCCGGCGTTCCCGGTCCCGGCGTGGCCGTCCGAGCTGCCCTCGCCGGATTCGCGCAGCAGCGCCGCGTAGTCCTGGCCGTTGGTTCCGATGTAGACGCCGACTTGGGAGCCGCGCAGCGACAGTGGGTCGATGCCCGCGCGCTCGAACGTCTCCCACGACGTCTCCAGCAGCAGCCGCTGCTGCGGGTCCATGGCGAGGGCCTCGCGCGGCGAGATCCCGAAGAAGCCGGCGTCGAAGTCGGCCACGCCGTCGAGGAAGCCGCCGTGGCGCGTGTAGCTGGTGCCCTCGTGGCCGCGGTCGGGGTGGTACAGGTCGGCCAGGGGCCAGCCGCGGTCCTCGGGGAACGTGGTGACGGCGTCGCGGCCGCCCGCGAGCATGTCCCACAGGTCTTCGGGCGACCGCACGCCGCCGGGCAGCCGGCAGGCCATCGACACGATGGCGAGCGGTTCGTCCTCGATGGCCGCGGCGGGACGGGTGACGACCGGCGTCGCGGCGGACCCGGCCAGCTCGTCACGCAGGTAGGTGGCGACGGCAGCCGGGGTCGGGTAGTCGAACACGAGCGTCGCGGGCAGCGCGCGCCCGGTCGCGGCACCGAGGCCGTTGCGCAGCTCGACGGCGGTCAGCGAGTCGACGCCGAGGTCCTTGAACGCGCGCTCGGGCTCGACCGCCTCCGGGCCGGGGTAGGCGAGCACGGCGGCGGCCTGGGTGCGGACGACGTCGAGCAGGAGCGCTTGCTGGTCCTCAGTGGACAGTGCGGCCAGCCGTCCGGCCAGGGGCTGTTCTTCGGGGACGTGCATCGCGTCCCGCGCCTCGGGCAGGTCGCCGAGCAGCGGGCTGGGGCGGGTGGTGGTGAACCCGGGCACGAACTTCGCCCAGTCGACGTCGGCGACGATGGGGTTGGCTTCCCCACTACCGATCGCGCGGCGCAGCGCGGCGACGGCCGGTCGCGGGGCCATCGGTGGCACGCCGCCCCGGCGCATCCGGTCGGCGACCAGGTCGTCGGCCGCCATGCCGCTGCCGCCCCACGGGCCCCAGGCCACGGAGGTGGCGGGCAGCCCGGCGGCGCGACGCTGTTCGGCGAGCGCGTCGAGCCCGGCGTTGGCGGCGGCGTAGGCGGCCTGGCCGACCGCGCCGAGGCTGCCCGCGAACGACGAGAACAGCACGAACGCGGACAGGGCGCGGTCGCGGGTCAGCTCGTCGAGGTGCCGGGCGGCATCGAGCTTGGGCCGGAAGACGGTGTCGAGCTGCTCGGCGGTGACGCCGTCGAGCACGGCGTCGTCGAGGACGCCGGCGGTGTGGATGACGGCGTCGAGATCGGGCAGTCCGGCGAGGAGCCCGGCCACGGCGTCGCGGTCGGCGACGTCGCAGGCGGCGACGGTGACCCGGGTGCCCAGCGCGGTCAGCTCGTCCCGCAGGGCCGTCGCGCCCGGGGCGTCGAGACCGCGGCGGCCGGCCAGGACGAGGTGTTCGGCGCCGGCTTCGGCGAGCGTGCGTGCGACGACCGCGCCCAACGCACCGGTGCCGCCGGTGATCAGCACGGTCCCGGCGGGCGACCACGGCTCGGCGGCCGGGCCGGTGATCCGCCGCAGCCGGCGGCCGAACATCCCGGACGCGCGCAGCGCCACCTGGTCCTCGGTCGAGGTCAGGACGGCCGCCAGCCGGTCGAGGGCACGGTCGTCGAGTGCTTCGGGCAGGTCGATCAGACCGCCCCAACGCTGCGGGTACTCCAGCGCGGCGACCCGGCCGAGGCCCCACAGCGGAGCCTGGTCCAGCGCGGTCAGCGGGTCGGACTGCCCGGTGGAGACGGCGCCCCGCGTCGCGACCCAGACGGGGGCGGTCGCGTTGCGGACCAGCTCGATGGTGCGCAGCAGAGCCGTAGCTTCATCAGCCAAGGCCAGTAACGAAAGCACACCGTCCACATCGGAGTGGTCAGGCAGCCGATCGAGCGTGACGGGATCGAACCCGCGGCTCACCAGGGCGTCGAGCACCGGCGAGGTGAAGTCTTCCGGGACGACGGCCAGCCAGGTGCCCGAGAACGGTTTCGGCGACGGCGACACGGGTGTCCAGCCGATCCCGTACCGCCAGCCATCCACAGTGGACTTCTCTTGGTGCTTCGCGCGATACGCCGACAGCGCGGGCAGCAGGTCGCCGACCGCGTCTTCCGGCAGGTCCAGCACTTCGGCGAGGGTCCCCGTGTCCACCGCGGACCAGAACGCGTCGTCCCCGGTTCCGGTGGTCACCGACGGTTCCAGCCAGTAGCGCTGACGCTGGAAGCGGTACGTCGGCAGGTCGACGCGGCGGCCGCCGGCCAGCACGGCCGACCAGCCGGGTCCGTGCCCGGACACGTGCATCCGGGCGAGACCGGTCAGCGCGGCCGGCGCTTCCGGGCGGTCCCGGCGCAGCAGCGCGGCGACGGCCACGTCGGCGGGCAGGCAGTCCTGGGCGAGCGCGGCCAGCGCGCCGTCGGGGCCCAGCTCGAGGAAGCCGGTCACCCCGGCCTCGGCCAGCCAGCCGACGCCGTCGGCGAAGCGCACGGCTTCCCGGACGTGCGCAACCCAGTAGTCGGGCAAAGTCAGCTGGTCGGCGAGGGTGCCGGTGACGTTGGAGACGACCGCGATCTTCGGCGGGTGGAAGGTGAGGCCGTCGAGGACCTGGCGGAACTCGGCGAGCATCACGTCCATGCGGGCGGAGTGGAACGCGTGCGAGACGTCGAGGCGCTTGGTCTTGCGGCCGAGCCCGGCGAGGCGCTCGGCGGCGGCCAGCACGACGTCCTCGTCCCCGGAGAGCACGATCGACGACGGCCCGTTGACGGCCGCGATCGAGAGCCCGTCGACCAGGTCGATTTCGCGTTCGGTCGCCTGGACGGCGACCATCGCGCCCCCGGTGGGCAGCGCCTGCATCAACCGGCCGCGGGCGGCGACCAGCGTGCACGCGTCGGCCAGCGAGAGAACGCCGGCCAGGTGCGCGGCGACCAGCTCACCGATGGAGTGGCCCAGCAGGTAGTCCGGCTGGTAGCCCCAGGACTCGGCCAGCCGGTACAGCGCCACCTCGACCGCGAACAGCGCGGGCTGGGTGTACGCCGTCTCGTCGAGGTGCTCGCCCGAAGCGATCACCGTCCGCAGTGGACGGTCGAGGTGGCGGTCGAACTCCGCGCACACCTCGTCGAACGCGGTCGCGTAGCCGGGGTACCGCGCGTGCAGCTCACCACCCATGCCGGCGCGCTGGGAACCCTGGCCGGTGAACAGGAACGCCAGTTTTCCCGGTCGGATCGCGCCGCGCATCAGGCCGGGTGCGACGCCGTCCGCGGCGAGCGCGTCGAGGCCGCGCAGGAGTTCGTCGCGGCTACCGGCGAGGACGACCGCGCGGTCGTCGAGGGCCGCGCGTCCGGCGCTCAGCGACCAGGCGAGGTCCGCGAGGTTTTCTTCCTCCGCGACGGGCCGCAGGCTCGCGGCCTGCTCGCGCAGGGCGGCCGTGCCACGCGCGGAAACCAGGAACGGCCAGGGTCCGGCCGGAGCCTGGACTTCTTCGGTCACTTCGGCCGCGGACGGCTCGGCGAGCAGGACGTGCACGTTGGTGCCACTGACGCCGAACGCGGACACCCCGGCGCGGCGGGGCGCGTCTCGCTCCGGCCACGGCATCGGCGCGCCCAGCAGCTCGACCGACCCGGCCGTCCAGTCCACATGGGACGACGGCTCGTCCAGGTGCAGGGTGTGCGGGAGATGCCCGTGCCGCAGGGCGAGGACCATCTTGATGACGCCGGCCGCGCCGGAGGCGGCCTGGGTGTGCCCGATGTTGGACTTCACCGCGCCCACGCGCAGCGGCCGGTCCGCCGGGCGGTTCTGCCCGTAGGTGGCCAGCAGCGCCTGGGCCTCGATCGGGTCGCCCAAGGTGGTGCCGGTGCCGTGCGCCTCGACGACGTCGACGTCGGCGGGCGAAAGACCGGCGGCGGCCAGGGCCGCGCGGATCACGCGTTGCTGCGACGGTCCGTTCGGCGCGGTCAGGCCGTTGGACGCGCCATCGGAGTTGACGGCCGAGCCCTCGATCACGGCGAGCACGGGGTGGTTGCGGCGGCGCGCGTCGGACAGGCGCTCGAGCAGCAGCAGGCCGATGCCCTCGCCCCAGCCGGTGCCGTCGGCGGCCTCGGCGAACGGCTTGCAGCGGCCGTCGCCGGCGAGCCCGCCCTGGCGGGCGAACTCGAGGAAGACAGCCGGGGTGGACATGATCGTCGCGCCGCCGGCCAGGGCAAGGGAGCACTCCCGCTTGCGCAGGGCCTGGCAGGCGAGGTGCAGGGCGACGAGCGCGGACGAGCATGCCGTGTCGACGGTGACCGCGGGCCCCTCCAGGCCGTAGCTGTAGGCGAGCCGGCCGGACAGGACACTGCCCGCGTTGCCGGTGAGCAGGTGCCCGGCGACCTCGCCGGTCTCGCTGCCCAGGCCGTACCCGGACGGCGTCGAGCCGACGAAGACCCCGGCGGAGGTGCCGGTCAGGGAGCCGGGGTCGATCCCCGCGCGTTCGAAGACCTCCCAGGACACTTCGAGCAGCAGCCGCTGCTGCGGGTCGGTGGCGAGTGCCTCACGCGGGCTGATGCCGAAGAACGCCGGATCGAACGTCGTGGCGGTGTCGATGAATCCGCCGGTGCGCGCGTAGTCGCCGCTGCCGTCGAAGGCGTCCCAGCCGCGGTCGGCCGGGAACGCCGACATCGCGTCGGTGCCGCCGTCGACCAGGTCCCAAAGCTCCTCCGGGGAGGTCACGCCGCCCGGGAACCGGCAGCCCATCGCGACGATCGCGATCGGCTCCCGCTCCCCCTCCTCCAGCTCCTGGAGGCGTTGCCGGGTCTCGGCGAGGTCGGTCGTAACCCACTTCAGGTAGTCCCGGAGCTTGTCCTCGTTCACCAGCGCCCTCGCCTGTGGTCCTTGTGCGGTCCACCGGCGCGGGCATCACGACCTGCCGAGCTCCCGGTGGATGAAGTCGAAAATTTCGTCGTCCGTCGCGCCTTCGAGCCGCTGGGCGGCCCGGGGACGGCCGTCGGACGCCCGGGCTTCTCCCAGCTTGTTCAGCATGGTCTGAAGTCGGCCGGTGATGAGACCGAAGGCGGCATCCTCTGGGGAAACCCCTGAAACCAGCGCCTCGATCCGGTCCAGCTCCCCCAGGACCGAGACTTCGTCGCCGGCCAGCGCCGAGAGCAGGAACCCGGCCAGCGCCGACGGGGTCGGGTGGTCGAAGACGAGGGTGGCCGGCAGCTTGAGCCCGGTCGCCGCGCGCAAGCGGTTGCGCAGCTCCACCGCGGTCAGGGAGTCGAAGCCGATCTCCTTGAACGGCCGGTTCGCGTCGATCTCCTCGGCGCCCGCGTGGCCGAGCACCCGGGCGATGGCGTCGCGGACGTGGTCGAGGACCACCCGCTCCCGTTCGGCGGGCGGCAGGCCGGTCAGCCGGCTCGCGAAGTCCGCCGGCGTCGCCTCGGCCTCGGCCGGCCGGGCTTCGAGGGCCCGGCGGACGGCGGGGAGGTCGTCGAGCAGCGGCCGCGGCCGGGCGGCGGTGAAGCCCCGCACGAACCGCTCCCAGTCGACGTCGGCGACAGTGAGGACGGTCTCGTCGCGGTCGATCGCCTGCCCCAGTGCGAGCAGCGCCCGTTCCGGTGGCATCGCGCTCACGCCGCGGCGGCGCAGGTGTTCCTCGGCGTCGTTGTCGCCCGCCATGCCCGCGCCCTGCCACGCGCCCCACGCGACCGAAGTCGCGGTGAGCCCGCGGTCACGGCGTCGCTGGGCGAGCGCGTCGAGGAACGCGTTGCCCGCCGCGTACGCGCCTTGCCCGCCGCTGCCCCAGACGCCGGCGTTGGAGGAGAACAGGACGAACGCGTCAAGGTCGTCGAGGAGTTCGTCGAGGTGGGTGGCGCCCGCCACCTTGGCTTTGACGACTTCGGCGAACTCGACCAGCTCGGTGTCGTCGAGCGCGGTGCCCTGAACGATCCCGGCCGCGTGGAAGACGGCCCGCACGGGCTCGTCCAGCTCGTCAAGCAGCGCCTTCAGGGCCGCGCGGTCGGCGACGTCGCACGCGGCGATCGTCGTCGTCGCGCCGAGTGCGGCGAGCTCCTCGCAGAGTTCGGCCGCGCCGGGTGCCACGTCGCCGCGCCTGCTGGTGAGGACCAGACGCCGCGCGCCGCGGCCGGCGAGCCAGCGGGCGACGTGGGCGCCGAGCGCGCCGGTGCCGCCGGTGATCAGCACGGTTCCTTCGGGCCGCCAGTCGCGGGCCGGGGCTCCGTCGCCGAGCGGGGCCGGCACCAGGCGCCGGGTGAGCACTCCGGACGCCCGGACGGCGACCTGGTCCTCGTCGCCTGCCCCGGCCAGGACCTCGGCCAGGTGTCGCCGGTCGCGCTCGTCGGTCGTGTCGGGTAGGTCGACCAGGCCGCCCCAGCGGTCGGCGTGTTCCAGGCCGATGACCCGGCCGAGGCCCCAGACCTGGGACTGTGCGGCGTCGGTGACGGTGTCGCCGCGGCCGGTGGCCACCGCGCCCGCCGTGGCGAGCCACAGCGGGGCGGCGATTCCGGCGTCGCCGAGTGCCTGGGTCAGGAGCAGGGTGTTCGCGACGCCGCGCGGGAGCTCTTCTTGCGCGGCCCGGTCCAGGGCGAGCAGGGAGAGCACGCCGTCCACCGGGGCGAGGTCGACCAGTCGCTTGCCGAGCGCGGCTCGGTCGGTGGCCCCGACGGTGATCTCGACGGCGGTGGCGCCCGCGTCCTCGACGGCCTGTCGTGCCGCGTCGAGCCACGGGTGGTCGCCGTCTTCCGGCGTCACGACCAGCCACGTGCCGGTCAGGTTCTTTTCCCGGGTGGCGAGGGGCTTCCAGGTGATGCGGTAGCGCCATCCCTCCACAGTGGACGTCTCGAGCCGGGTGCGTCGCCAGGACGCGAGCGCCGGCAGGATGTCGCCGAGGGGCTCCGGCGCGACGGCGAGGGTGTCGGCGATCGACGCCAGGTCCTCGCGTTCCACGGCTGCCCAGAACCGGTCGTCGACCGGGTCGCCGGTCGTTACGGCCTGCGCGCGTTTCGGCCAGAAGCGCCGGTGCTGGAACGGGTAGGTGGGCAGGCCGACCGTGCGCGTCTCCGGGAGGAACGTCCGCCAGTCGACGTCGTGTCCCTGCGTCCACAGCTCGGCGACCGAGGTCAGGAACCGGCGCGGGCCGCCTTCGCCGCGTCGCAGCGTCCCGACGACGACGCCCGGGGTGTCGTCGAGGGTCTCCTGGATCGCGGACAGCAGCACCGGGTGCGGGCTGACCTCGACGAAGAACCGGTGTCCCCGCTCGATGAGGGCGTGAGTCGTGTCGAGGAAGCGGACCGGCTCGCGCAGGTTCCGGTACCAGTACCCGGCGTCGAGGGTCGCGGTGTCGATCGGCTCGGCCGTCACCGCGGAGTAGAACGGGACGTCGCCGGCGCGGGGGCTCAGGCCCTCCAGGACTTCGTGCAGTTCGTCGCGAATGCCTTCGACGTAGCCGGAGTGCGACGCGTAGTCGACGGGGATGCGGCGGGCCCGGATATCCTTTTCCGCGCACTGGGCGATCAGCTCGTCCAATGCGGACGGATCGCCGCACACCACGGTCGAGGTCGGGCTGTTGTAGGCCGCGATCGCGACGCCTTCCGGCAGCACGTCCGCCACGCGGGCGGCGTCGAGCGCGATCGAGGCCATGCCGCCCTGACCGGCTAGCCCGGCGGCGATCGCCCTGCTGCGCAACGCGACGACCTTGGCGCCGTCCTCAAGGGACAGTCCACCCGCGACAACCGCGGCGGCGATCTCGCCTTGAGAGTGCCCGGCGACGGCGTCGGGCTCGATCCCGTGCGCCCGCCAGAGCGCGGCCAGGGACACCATCACGGCCCACGACGCTGGTTGCACGACGTCGACCCGGGTCAGCGCGTCGGCGTCGCTCAGGACGTCGGTCAGCGACCAGTCGACGTGCGGGGCGAGCGCGGCGGCGCACTCGGCGATCCGGTCAGCGAAAACCGGCTCGTCGAGCAGCTCGACGGCCATCCCTGCCCACTGCGCGCCTTGGCCGGGGAAGACGAAGACCGTCTCGCCCGCGGCACCGGCGGTCCCGGTGACCACCGCCGAACCGGGTGCGCTCAGCCCGTCTCGATGGTCGTCGAGGACGACCGCGCGGTGCTCGAACTGGGACCGGGTGCTGACCAGCGACCACGCGATCTCGGCGTCGCTCCCGGCTACCTCGGCCAGCGCGGCGGCCCGATCCCGAACCGCGGCTTCCGAGCGGGCGGAGATCACCCAGGGCACCGAGCGCCCCAATGTGGCCTTGGTTGCGTTGAACGCACCCAAGGGGCCCTTCGGTGCGTTCAACGCACCGAAGGCCACATTGGGGCGCTCCGGAACCTG
>NZ_JBFBBZ010000095.1:0-18881 GCF_040682935.1 Amycolatopsis sp. NPDC051061 | reverse complement strand
GCCTTTCGGCGACCGGTCTGGACCCGGGCGGCGCGGCGAACGGGCTCGGCGACACGCCGATGTCCGGCGGTGTCCAGAGCGGCGTCGGCGCGACGCAGGCCCAGCCCGCGACCGCGTTCGCCCCGGCCGGTGCGTCGGCGGGCCCTTCCGGTCAGTCCGGGATGACCGGGATGGGGGGCATGGGCGCCATGGGCGGTGCCCAGGGCGGCGGTGGCGGCGACACCGAACGCCGGTCGTCCGCCTACCGGATCGACGGCGCCGTCTTCGACAACCTCGGCGAACCGGGGCGCCGGATCATCGGCTCCCTCAACGACGACGAAGACCCGCCGACCGCCCGCCGGACCTGGTAGGAGGACGCATGAGCGAGATCGACGCGATGAAGGCCGAGCTGGACGGCCTCGTCCGCGAACAGTCCGAGCGGCGTGCCCTGCGCGAACAGCGCGGCGAGGAGATCAAGGCCCGGTCGCAGGAGTACATGACCAAGCAGGCCCAGGCGGCCGAGCGGTACGTGCAGCACGTGCGCGAGATGGCGCAGCGCAAGACGAAGTCCGGCTGGAGCACGGACCGGGGCGCCACGGAACCGCCGTCGGCCTTCGACTCGGACGCCTTCGGCGGTGAGCCCGGTTCGGCGTCGCCGTTCGCGCCGGCGCCGGAGGCACGGCCGTCCGCCCGTGACGAGGGCCCCCGCCGCGGCCGCCGGGCGCGCGCGGTCGAGGCCGACGACGACGGCTTCGACAACAACCCCTGGTAAGACCGTCCACAGTGGACGTCATGGCTGCCAGAGGTCGACGGCGATCTCGCGCAGCCGCTCGGCGAACGTCCCGGCCGGGCTCGCCCGGTGCAGCAGCCGGCGGAGCTCGGCCTCGAACTCCGCGCGGCGGTCGCCGAACAAGTGCGGCGCCGCACTCGACAGGGAGAAGACGCCGGCGACGACCTCGTCGGCGGTGCGCGTCACGACCCGGCCCGGCACCTCGAACCGCCGCGGCCCGCGGAACCCCGCGGCGCGGTAGATCGCCGGCTCGCCACCGGCCGTGCCGTCCGGGAGCGTGCCCTGGCCGGCGCGCCGCACCGACCCGAGGTACGCGCGCACCAGCGCCGTGATCTCCGCGCGCGGCACCGACCCTTCGACGCCCTCGTGCGTCGTCGCGTGCACGTGGGCGCAGGTCCCGCCCGGTTCGAGCATGCCGCGCGCCGCGGCGGCGACCCGCGCCCGGTCGAACCAGTGGAACGACTGCGCGAAGGTGACCAGCCGGAACCGGCCGAGCCCGGCGGGCAGCTCTTCGGCGCGCCGGTGCACCCAGCGGCAGTTGCGGATTCCGGCCGCGGTGGCGAGCCGGCTCGCTTCGCCGAGCATGTCCGCGTCGGCGTCCAGCCCGACCGCCTCTTCGAACGAACCGGCCAGCGGCAAGGTCAGCGACCCCGGCCCGCAGCCGACGTCGAGCAGGCGCCCCGGCCCGTCCAGCTCCAGCTCGGTGGCGAACGCCGTGGCGAGCTCCGGGGGATAGGCGGCGCGGCCGCGCGCGTAGTACCCCGGCGCTGCCCGAATAGAGGGACGGATCCCATTCCCACGCGTCGGTCACGGCTTCAGCGTAGATACTCGGGTGTCATGGACTCCGCGAACTGGTGGCGCGACGCCGTCGTCTACGAGGTCTACGTACGCAGCTTCGCCGACGCGGACGGGGACGGCGCCGGGGATCTCGCGGGCCTTCGCTCCCGCCTGGGCCACCTGGCCGACCTCGGTGTCGACGCGGTGTGGACGACGCCGTGGTACCGCTCGCCGATGGTCGACGGCGGTTACGACGTCGAAGACCACCGGACCCCCGACCCGCTGTTCGGCACCGACTCCGACGTCCTCGACCTGATCGCCGAGGCGCACCGGGTGGGGCTGCGGCTGCTGATCGACGTCGTGCCGAACCACACCTCCGACCGCCACCCGTGGTTCCGCGCCGCGCTCGCCGGCGGGCCCGAACGCGCGCGGTACCACTTCCGGCCGGGACGCGGTGCGGACGGCGAGCTGCCGCCGACCGACTGGCGCAGTGTCTTCGGCGGCCCGGCGTGGACGCGGGCGGCCGACGGCGAGTGGTACCTGCACCTGTTCGCCCCGGAACAGCCCGACCTCAACTGGGACGACGCCGGGGTCCGGGCGGACTTCGAGGACCTGCTGCGGTTCTGGTTCGCCCGCGGGGTCGACGGCGTGCGCATCGACGTCGCCCACGGCCTGCTCAAGGACCCGGGCTTCCCCGACCTCGGCGCCGACGACGAAGAGATCGCGCAGCCGCCGGACCGCGGCGCGCACCCGCACTGGGACCTCGACGGCGTGCACGAGATCTACCGCTCGTGGCGCAAGCTCGCGGGCGAGTTCGGGCCGGACCGGGTGTTCGTCGCCGAGGCGTGGGTCGACCGGCCGGACCGCCTCGCGCGGTACGTGCGCCCGGACGAGCTGCACACGGCGTTCAACTTCGACTTCCTGCGCTGCGACTGGGACCCGGACGCGCTGCGCGCGGTGATCGACCGGACGCTCGAGGCGCTGGCGGCGGTCGGCGCGCCCGCGACCTGGGTGCTGTCCAACCACGATGTCGTCCGGCACGTGACGCGGTTCGCGCCCGGCGGCGACCTCGAGCGGGGCCGGCGGCGGGCCCGGGCGGCGCTGCTGCTGATGCTCGCCCTGCCCGGCGGCGCCTACCTGTACCAGGGCGAGGAGCTGGGGCTGGAAGAGGTCGAAGACCTGCCCGAGGCGGTGCTCGCCGACCCGACGTGGGAGCGGTCCGGCCACACCCGCCGTGGTCGCGACGGCTGCCGGGTTCCGATCCCGTGGTCGGGAACGGCGCCGCCGTTCGGCTTCGCGCCCGAGGGGACGAGCACGTGGCTGCCGCAACCGGCCCACTGGCGCACGGCGACGGCCGAGGCCCAGGCCGCCGACCCGGGCTCGATGCTCCGGCTGTACCGCGCGGCCCTCGCGGCCCGCCGGGCGCAGCCGGCACTGGGAGACGGGACTTTGACGTGGTCGCCGGCGTCTCCCGGCGTGCTGTCCTTCGCGCGAGAGCCGGGGTTCGCCTGCGTGGTGAACCTGTCGGCCGAGCCGTGCGAGCTGCCGGAAAACGGGCGGGTGGTGCTGTCGAGCGTGCCGCTGGAGGGTGGCCGGCTGCCGGTGGACGCCGCGGTGTGGCTCGTGGGGAGTTGAGCCGGATTCACCCGGGCGGGTTGGCTTGACCGGTGTGAAACCGGGAGCGCCGGGGTATCCGGTCGCGTTCGTTGCCACCGTCCGAGCCGGAGGTCGTCCGATGCCTGTCCGCACTCCGCGTCCGCCCGCCACCGATGTCGTGGCCCTGGCGTTGAAAGTCCTGGTGGCCCAAGGCATGACGGGTGCGGCCGCGCAGTCGGCCCTGATCGCGATGGCGCAGGAGCGCGGCGTGGCGGTGCGGAACTGCGCCGCGCTGGTCGTGGCCGCCGTCGACGGGAGGATGGGCTGATGGCGGTCGCCGGAGGGTTCTCGCGCGCCGGGACGGGCGACACCGGCGGGGGCGTGCTGCTCGCCGTCGGGCTCGTCGTCGCCTTCTTCACGTGGTGGTCCTGGTGGACCGTCGCGGGGATCGCGCTGACCGCCGCCGGCGTGCTGTGGCTCACGGTCGCGAGCCGGCAGGAGTAACCGGCCGGCGACGGGGAAAGCCTCCCTCCGACCACCCACCGAGGAGGAGGGCTTTCCGTGCCGCACGAAGAAGAAGACGTCATCGAGCTGCTGCAACGCCAGCACCGGGAGATCCGCGCGATGTTCGCCGAGCTGGAGACCGCGGAGGGCGACCGGCGGCCGGAGCTGTTCCACGACCTGGTGCGGCTGCTGGCGGTGCACGAGACCGCCGAGGAGCTGGTCGTGCACCCGGAGATCCGGGACCTCGAGCCCGCGGCCGGGCCCGTCGTCGACGCGCGGCTCGGCGAGGAGCACCGGGCCAAGGAGCTCCTGACGACCCTGCAGAAGATGGGCCCCGAGGCCGACGGGTTCGACACGCTGCTCGTCCAGCTGCGCGACGACGTCCTCGCGCACGCCGACCACGAAGAGCGCGACGAGTTCCCGCTGCTGCGCGCCCACCGGCCGCCGGAGCGGCTGCGGGCGATGGCGGCGACCGCCAAGCTGGCCGAAGCGGTCGGGCCGACCCGGCCGCACCCCGGCGTCGAGAGCGCGAAGGCGAACCTCCTGCTGGGCCCGCCGGCGGCGATCATGGACCGGGCGCGCGACCTCATCCGCGCCGCGTTCGGGGGGTGACCCCGATGACGGAACCGGACGACGAGGTCACCGACCCGGAGGAGTTCGCGGAGGCGGCCGGGCTCGACCCCACCCCGCAGGAGGTGGACGAGTACCAGGAGCTGGCGAAGAAGAATCCACCCTGGTCGGCACCGGAGTGACTGGGTACCCCGTCGGCATGGCAGCTGTCCCGGCCCGCAAACTGCGGCGTTACCAGGAGATGCGCGACTTCGACCGGACCGCCGAGCCGGCCGGCGGGGACCGGGGCGGCCCGGACGGCCACCGGTTCGTCGTCCAGCGGCACCGCGCCCGGCGGCTGCACTACGACTTCCGGCTCGAACTCGACGGAGTGCTCGTCAGCTGGGCGGTGCCGAAGGGGCCGACGCTGGACCCGAAGGCCCGCCGGCTGGCCGTGCACGTCGAAGACCACCCGCTCGAGTACGCCGGCTTCGAAGGCGTCATCCCGCGCGGCGAGTACGGCGGCGGGGACGTCATCGTCTGGGACCGCGGCGTGTGGCGGCCGGTCGACGCCGATCCGGCCCGCGCGATCGAGGACGGCACCCTGCACTTCGACCTCGAGGGCGAGAAGCTGGCCGGAAGGTTCGTCCTCGTCCGCACGAACCGCGGGGAGAAGGACCAGTGGTTCCTCCTGCACAAGGAGGACGAGCACGCCGAGGCCGGCTGGGACGCCGAGGACCACCCGCGCTCGGTGAAGAGCGGCCGCACGAACGACGAGGTGGCGGCCGCTCCCGACGCGCTGTGGCACGGCGACCGGCCGGCCGCGCGGGCCGAGGAGCCGGTGGGGTTCGCGGCTGCCACCGCCGACGAGCTGGCGGCCCTCGACGACCTCAAGGCCAAGGGCAAGTGGTCGGTCGCCGGGCGGGAGCTGTCGCTGACCAACCTCGACAAGGTCCTCTTCCCGGCGGCCGGCGACGGCGAGCCGGTGACGAAGCAGGACCTGATCCGGTACTACGCGACCGTCGGGCCGGTCATGCTGCCGTACCTCGCCGGCCGGCCGCTCAACACGAACCGCTTTCCGCAAGGCGTCACCGAAGCGGGCTTCTGGCAGAAGGAAGTGCCGAAGCACGCACCCGAATGGCTGACGACGTGGCGCAACGAGCGTGCCGAGGCGGGGGAGAGCCAGCGGTACGTCGTCGCGGACAGCGTCGCGACGCTGGCGTGGCTGGCGAACTACGGCGCGCTGGAGCTGCACGCCTGGACGTCACGCGCTGACGACGTCGACCGCCCGACCTGGGTGCTGTTCGACATCGACCCGGGCCCGGAGACGTCGTTCGCGCAGGTGCTGGAACTGGCGCGGCTGCACCGCACGGCGCTCGAGCACCTCGGCCTGACCGGGCGGCCCAAGGTGACCGGGCAGCGCGGGATCCAGGTCTGGGTGCCGATCGCGCCGCACTGCACCTTCGAGCAGACCCGCGCGTGGGCGGAGACGGTGTCGAAGACGATCGGGCGGGTCCTGCCGGAGCTGGTCAGCTGGGCCTGGGCGAAGGACAAGCGCGGCGGCCGGGCCCGGCTCGACTACACGCAGAACGTGCTCAACAAGACGCTGGTGGCGCCGTACAGCGTGCGGCCGCGCCCCGGGGCGCCGGTGTCGGTGCCGCTGGAGTGGGACGAGCTCGACGACGACGGGCTCACCCCGGACCGGTGGACGATCCGGGACGTTCCTGCTCGGCTGGCCGAACGCGGCGACCCGTTCGCGGACCTGCTCGGGGTTGAGCAGAAGCTGCCGGGCTTGTGACCGGGCGCTCGGCGCCCGCTCACGCGTGAAGGGCTTCGAGCGCCTGGGGTAGCAGCCGGTCGAGGACCGTGCGGGACAGGTGCGGCCGCCCGCCCGCGTGCTCGGTCGTGGCCGCGGCCGCCGCGACCGCCAGGCACGCCGCCGTCTCCAGCGGACGGCGGCGGGTCAGCGCCGCGGTCAAGGTCGCGACCAGCGCGTCCCCGGCCCCGGTCGGGTCGACCACCTCGGTCTCGACGTGCGGCACGAACCACGACTCCGCGCGCCCGGCGAACAGGTTCCCCTGCCCGGCCACCTCGAGCACGACCAGCGACGGCCCGCGCCGCCGGAGCTCCGCCGCGGCGCGGGCCGCGCCGGCGACGTCGTCCACCGGCTGTCCCGTGAGCAGTTCGGCCTCGTGGCCGTCGGCGCGGACGACGTCGGCGAGTGAGAGCAGGTCCGCGGCGAAGTCGTCGTCTTCGGGAGCGCCGTCCAGGACGACCCGGGTGCCCGCGGTGTGCGCGAGCCGGGCCGCCAGCAACGCCGCCGGGGCGGGCTGCTGCAGCTGGACGATGAGGGACCCGGCGGCCGAGATCGGGGCGGACGCGGCGAACACGTCGGTCTCGGTCACCAGCGTGGCGTCCGGGACGTGCTCGAGGTAGCGGCGCCGGCCCTGGTCGTCGACCACGTCGACGATGAGCGCCGTCTCGGTGCCCGGCCGGCGGACCACGTGCGCCGTGCCGATCCGGTCGGCCCGGGCGCGGGCGCGCAACGCGTCGCCGACGGCATCCTGCCCGACGACGCCGACCAGCGACACCGCCACGCCGAGCTGGCTCAGCGCCACGGCCTGGTTGGCGCCTTTCCCGCCGAGCAGCTCCTGCCGGTGCTTCACCGGCACCGACGCGTCCGCGGGTGGCGCGGCCGGGACCTCCACCACCAGGTCACGGGCGATCTGCCCGACCACCACGACTTCGCTGAACATCACCGGTACCGCCGATCCATGGCGCCTCCTCGGTTGCCGAAGATCGGCTACCCGGTCGCGGGCGGGAGTCAAACCGCTCGATCGGGTCGGCGGTTGCCGCGCCCCGTCCGGGGTAGCCCTGCGCCCATGAGCGACGACGGGAAGGTGGCCGAGCTCCGGCGGCTGGCCGCGCGGCGGTTCGGCTGGACCGAGCTGACCGCCGGACAGACCGAAGCGATGGCCGCGGTGTGCGACGGCCTGGACGTGCTGGTGGTGCTGCCCACCGGCGCCGGCAAATCGGCGATCTACCAGGTGCCCGCCCTGGTGCTGCCCGGTCCGACGGTGGTCGTGTCGCCGCTGCTGGCGCTGCAGCGCGACCAGATCGAGGGCCTGGACGCCGCGGCGGTGCCGGCCGCCGTGGCGCTCGACTCGCGGCAGTCGGCCGCGGACCGGGAGCGGGTGTGGGACGCGATCCGGGACGGCTCGGCCGAGTACGTCTTCCTGTCGCCGGAACAGCTCGCGAAGGACGAGGTCGTCGCCGGGCTGGCCGGCGCCGGGGTATCGCTGTTCGTCGTCGACGAGGCGCACTGCGTCTCGTCGTGGGGCCACGACTTCCGGCCCGACTACCTGCGGCTGGCGCCGGTCGTCGAGCGGCTCGGGCGCCCGCCGGTGCTCGCCCTGACCGCCACCGCCGCCGCGCCGGTCCGCGCCGACATCACGGCGTCGCTGCGCCTGCGGGACCCGCGCCAGGTCGTCGCGAGCTTCGACCGGCCGAACCTGCACCTGGCGGTCGCGCGGTTCACCGACGACGCCGCGAAGCGCGCGGCGGTGGTGGACCGGGTCGCCGAACTACCGGGCAGCGGGCTCGTCTACACCGCGAGCCGGCGGGAGACCGAGGACTACGCCGCGGAGCTGGCCGCGCGGGGCATCCGCGCCTTCGCCTACCACGGCGGGATGAAGGGCGCCGACCGCGACGACGTGCACCGGCGGTTCGCGGCGGGGGAGACCGACGTCGTCGTCGCGACGTCGGCGTTCGGCATGGGCATCGACCAGCCCGACGTGAGATTCGTGGTGCACGCGTCCGTCCCCGACTCGGTGGACACCTACTACCAGCAGATCGGCCGCGCGGGCCGCGACGGCGAGCCCGCCGAGGTCCTGCTCTGCTACCGGCCGGAAGACCTGGCGCGGCAGCGGTTCCTCACCCGGTCCGCACCGCCGGAGGACGAGCTGCGGGCCGTCGTCGAAGCGCTGCGCGACGAACCCCGGGACCGGCGCCGGCTCGCCCAGGCCGTCCCCGGACCGTCCGGGCGGCGCACCCGCGCGCTCAACCTCCTCGAACGGTGCGGCGCGGTGCTGGCGGGTCCGGACGGGCGCTTCGCGCTCACCGATCCCCGCGCCGGCACCGACGCCGTGGTCGAACGGGCCCACGAGGCGGCGGAGCGGGCGGCCGAGCTGATCCGCTCGCGGGTGGAGATGATCCGCGCGTACGCGGAGACGACGGGCTGCCGCCGCCGCTTCCTGCTCGGGTACTTCGGCGAAGAGCTCGACGCGCCCTGCGGCTACTGCGACACCTGCGAATCGGGTGCCGCCGGCACGGCTGTCCCGGCCGGCGGCGAGTTCCGCGCGGAGACCGTCGTGCGGCACGCGGACTGGGGCCGCGGGGTGGTGATGGCGGTCGAGGACGAGAAGCTCACCGTGCTCTTCGACGACGTGGGCTACCGGACGCTGTCGCTGCCGGTCGTGCGCGAGCAGGACCTGCTGGCCGTCACCGGGTGATCCACCGCTGAGCCGGACGGACGCACCGGTTCCTCCGGGGTCCGGATGTGGATCACCGCGAGATCGGGTAAATCAGGAGGACGAAGACCCGGTGGAAGTGAGGTTCGGGTGACCGAGACATTGATGAACGCGGCGGACCGGTGGAGACCGCTGACCGAACTGCTGCAGGCGCTGCTCGAGCGGATCACCGGCGAACTGCCGGGGTGCCTCGGCGCGGGCCTCGCGGCCGGGTACGGCGGCCGGCCGCCGCGGGTGCTGGCCACCGCGGGCGTCGCTGCCGACCTGCTGCCCGCCCAGCTGGCGCACGGCGGCCCGGTCACCGTCGCGGCCGGTACCGGTGAGCCGGTGACGACGGACGACCTCTTCGCCGACGAACGCTGGCCCGGGCTCACCCGCGACGCCGTGTTCACGAGCCGCGCGGAGCTCGCCGAGGTCCGCGGCGCGGCCGCCCTGCCCGGCTTCTGGGACGACGGCAGCGCGTTCGTGCTGTCCGCGACGTTCGATCGGCCGCCCAGCGCCGGGATCGTGGGTGTCCTGCGACGCTACGAAAAGCTCACCGAGCTGACCCTGGTCGTCGCCGAGACCGCCACCACGGGCGACCCGGACCAGACGCTGGACCTGCTGGCCTCCCGCGCCGCCATCGAGCAGGCCAAAGGCGCGGTCATGGCGGTCCGGCGGTGCGCCCCGGACGAGGCCTGGCAGACCCTGCGCCGCGCCAGCCAGGAGTTCAACGTGAAGGTCCGCGAGCTGGCCGTCGCCCTGGTCGAGCACCTCGGGGGCCGGTCCGCGCCCCCGTCCGGCGGCGTGCCGGAGATCCGGCCCGGCGCCGCGGCCCGCCACGCGGCCGAGCGGCTCTGGTCGGCGTTCACCACGGAATAGCGCGTTTCCGTTCCGGCGGTTTGGGTATCAAGACCCCGACCTTGATCACCCCGCTGCGACGCCGGCCCCGTACCGGCGCGGAAGGCCTGCCGAACCCGTGTCCCCCACGTTCCCGGTCCCCACCCGGTCCGCGCCGCTCACGGCGCGCCGGACGGAGTACCGCCCCGGTCTGCTGGTGCTGACCTTCGCCGGCGAGATCGACGCCCTGACCCTGCCGATCCTGGAGCGCGAGCTCGCGGCGTCCCCACCGGGGACGACGGTGGTGAACCTGTCCCAGGTCGCGTTCCTCGGCCTGGCCGGCGCCCGCGCGCTCGCGGCGGCCGCGGAGCTCGCGACGAAGGAGGGCGGGCGGCTGGTCGTGGTGGCGAACAGCCGGACCCTGGCGCGGCTGTTCCGGATCACCGGGCTGGCCGCGGTGGTCCCGATGTTCGCTTCGCTCTCGGACGCGCTGCGGGAGCTGTTGGCGGCGGGGGTGGCGGACACCGCCTGCTGAGCGCCCGTGCCTTGGCCGGCGCGGTGTCCGCCGGCTCGGCTGTGCTCCGGTGGTGCCCGGCGGGCGTCGTCATCTCGCGCCCTGGTCAGCGGGGACCCAGCGGGCGACCAGCACCCCCGCGTCCGACCGCAGCGCGCCCGCGCTGTCGCTGACGGCGGCACGGGTCAGCAGGCGCGCGGTCTCCGGCGGCAGCGTCCCGTCCGCGAGGTACCCGGCCACCCGCTCCCGCCCGAACGGCGTCCCGGACCGGCCGGCCGGCTCGGCCAGGCCGTGCGAGTACAGCGCGAGCACGTCACCGGGCCGCAGCCGCACCTCCGTGACCGGCGGCAGCCGCTCGTCCCCGACGAACCGGGCCGCGCCGGCCCCGGTGTCCGGCAGCGCCCGGCCGTCGCGGACGATCAAGGGCTCCGGGTGCCCGGCGCCCAGCCAGCGCAGCACGCCGGTCCGCAGATCCAGCTCCGCGACCACCCCGGTGACGACCCTCTCCGAACCCGCCAGCTCGCGGCCGACGGCGGCGTACTGCTCCCCGAGCGAAGCCCCGTCGCGCCGGGCGGCGCGGTAGGCCGCGAGGGCGTTGACCACCGCGTAGCTCGCCCCGCCCGTGCGCGGGCCCGCGTCGAACATCGCCAGCCGCGCCCGTCGTTCCGAGAGCGCGTAGTCGAACACCACCCCGCACAGGTCGTACGCCGGCTGGACGCTCGCGCCGACGATCACGCTGTCGGTCGCGCCGGTCAGCGGCGGCAGGCTCTGCCACAGCAGCTCGGCGGGGGACGCGCGGTGGTGCCGCCGGCGCCGCGCGTCGAGGCCGTCGCCGTACTGGGTGGTGATCGTCACCAGGTGGCCCAGCAGGCTCGCCAGCCAGTGGCACTGCTCCCGCAGCACGGGGTCGTCCGGGTCGGCGCCGTCGGTCGGCACGATCTCCAGCACCCCGAGCCGTTCGACGCCGTCGAGCAGCACCGTCCACAAGATGGGGTCGGGGCCGTCCCGCGTCACGGTGGTTCCCGCGCGGCGGAAGACCTCCCCCGCGACGGTTGTCTCGATGTCCAGGTCCGAGGCGGTCTCCGCGCGCAGCGGCACGAGTGTCCGCTGGTCGTAGTCGGCGAGGTAGATGCCGATCCGGAGGTCGAGCGCGCGGCCCGCTTCGGCGACGACGGCGGGCAGCCGCTCGGGCGGCGCGCGGTGGGCGCCCTCGAGGAGGTCGACGAGCGCCCTCAACGGGCCGTGCAACGGCTTGCCGTCGCGGACCGTGTGGCTGTAGGGCGCGCGGGGCGGGCCGGCCAGCTCGTCGAGCCGCTCGTTGACGGCGTGGGCCATCATGTCGCGGTCGACGCGGGGCAGGGTGGTCAGCCCGTTGAGGTAGGCGTCCAGCTCCAGCAGGCTCTGGCTGCCGCCGAGCGCGAAGTAGCGCATCCAGAGCTGTTCCGGTGTGAGCCGGCTCCGCGCGAAGCAGACGGCGAGCTGCCGCTGCTGCTCCTCCTCGGGCAGGAAACGCATCGGCGGCTCACTCTCCCCGGCGCGCGGCGGTGAGCAGGGCCGCGGCGGCCTCGGCCGGGCTGCGGGCGCCGGCGCGCGCCAGCGCCAGCAGGCGGTCGAAAGCGGCGTCCTCGTCGACGCCGTCGCGGCCCATCAGGAATCCCTTCGCCATCGTGACCGCGTCACGGTCGCGGAGGGTCTCCTTGAACCGCTCGCTGAAGCGGCTCGCCCGTTCGTACGCGCGGGCGTTGGCGACGAGGACGGCGGCGCGGCCGGCGAACTCCGCGAGCGTCTCCTCGTCGGCGCGGCCGAACGCGCCGGAAGCCGTCGCGTAGACCTTGATGGCGCCCAGGCAGCCGTCTTCGGTGACGAGGGGCGTGGTCAGCACCGACCGCAGTCCCGCGTCGCCGGCCGCGGCGCACCACCGCGGCCAGCGCCGCTCGGTGGTGACGTCGTCGATCCGCATCGGCGCACCCTCCGCGAGCGCGGTCAGGCAGGGTCCCTCGCCGAGCTGGTACTGCAGGGTGTCGGCGTCGCGCACCAGCGGCCCGGAGGCGCTCGTCGTGGCGGGGCGGCCCTCGTCGTCGACGAGCGTCACCCCGGCGCCCGCCGCGGCGGTGATCGTCGTCCCCGCGAGCGAGACGATCAGCTCGAGCACCGAATCGACGGTCTCCCGCGAGAGCAGCAGTCCCGACATCCGCGCGGCAACCCCCGCCAGCTCGCCATCCAGCGGCAGCCCAAGCGCCTTCTCCGTCGCCATGGCGGCTGATTACCAAGCGGGGGCCGCCGTCAAACCTGCCCTGACCCAGGACATGGGCCGGGCGTGAAGTGGGTACCCCATCCGCTCGGCGCCCCAGCGGGAGGAGTGGACATGGAACTGCCGGAGCCCACCGCGACGGCTTCGCCGTTTCTCGACGACGTCACCGGGGCCCTCGAGGCCCTGACCGCCGTCCTGCGGCAGGAGGACGACTTCCGGATCCTGCTGCGGCACGTGTGCCTGCAGGTGCGCCACGCCGTGCCGGGGGTGGACGAGGCGTCGATCACGCTGGTGCGCGGCGACGAGCCGCACACGGCGTCCGCGACCGCCGCCGTCGTGAGCGACCTCGACGGCGACCAGTACCGCCTCGGTGACGGTCCGTGCCTGGAGGCGGTCCGCAGCGGCAAGATCGTCCGCACCTCGGTGACCGACGCGACGGAGCGCTGGCCGTCGTTCGCGAGCGGGGCCCGGGAAGCGGGTTTCGGGAGCTTCCTCGCCGCACCGCTGGTGGCCGACGACGAGTACTCGGGCGCGATCAACTGCTACGGCCGCCAGGACGACGGCTTCGAGGAGATCGAAGCCCAGCTGCTCGAGCTGTACACGGCCGCGGTCGAAGCGGTGTTGCGCGTGTACCACCGCTACGTCAAGGCCCGCGAGACGGTCGAGCACCTGCAGGCGGCGCTGACGTCCCGCGCGGTCATCGACCAGGCCAAGGGCATGCTGATGGCGATCCGCCAGATCGACGCCGACGACGCGTTCGCCCTCCTCGTCGAGCAGTCCCAGCGGGAGAACGTGAAACTGCGCGAAGTCGCGGACAAGTTCGTCGCCCGGGTGGTTTCCAGCGGTGTGGTGTGAATTCGCGCGGAAAACGGAATGACGGTGGCCGGGGTACGAGAAACTACCATTCAGATCCACCTGGCTCAGGTCGGACTCGGTCAGGAGGGACGGCTGCTTCTTCTTCGAGCTGGCTCCAGGAACTGGTCCTCGCGGACGCGGACCGGTCGCAGGCCGGGGTGCAGGTCGGGCTTGCCCTGATTGTTCTTGGCTGTGCCGCCGGCCGACACCCATGCGGTTTCGAGTCCGTGGCCGGCCGGTCCGCGGGTGGAGGCGGCAGTACCGGAGCGGAAGGTTGGTCAAACACGCCGCTCCGGTGCCGGGCGGGTCCGGACGCATCGTAACCGGGCATGAGCTGGGAGTCGGTTTTCGGGGGCTGGAATAGGGGATGACGAGTCCCGCGAAACTGCAGCGAGCGTATTGTCGGCGAAATGGGGTCAGGTCCGCTGCGGAGGCCTCATCGGTGGCCGAGCCGGTCCGAGGCTCGCCGCGGCGGCAGCCACCGCCGCACCGAGGGCGAGGTCGCGGCCGAGGTCGTCCAGGTCCCGCTTCACCCGGCCGACCCGGTCCTGAGTTGCTTCCTCATCGGCCTCCGCGGCCGCCAGCCGGGACGGCCACCTCCGTCCCGGCCGGGTAACCGGCATTGAGCCGGCCAGCACCCGCCGGAGGCGTTTGTCCAGCCGCCCGTGACCTCGTAGGGCGTGCACCAACCGCCGAGCTTGTTCACGCTCCTCGCCGGAGAGTGGGCGGTCGGTGCGCAACCGCTCGCCCTGCCACCGGCAGAGCGCGGCGTCGTCACCGGTCAAACCCGCGTCCTCGAGATCGCGCACCAACCGGCCCTTCAGTTCGGCCCATTGCCGGTTCAGGGCGGACAAGCTTCCCTGCAGCTGGTCGATCTTCTGCTCGTTCCGGAGCCGGGTCCGGGCGGTTTTGGCCTCCGCCAGCTCTTGTTCGAGGCTGCTGGCGCTGTGGGTCGTCGTGGGCGCCGGCTACGCCCTGCGCGGGATGATCGGGCTGGTACTGGCCGTGGACCTGGGCGAGCGGCCCGTGACCCTGGTCGCTGTCGCGGTGACGCTGTGGGCGTTCGGCATCGCCTTCGTGACCAGCAGGTGGGCCCTGGAGGCCCTCGCGTTCGCACGGATCGATCACGGCCGGCTGGTCTGGACCGCGCGCGCCGAGCAGGCCCGCGAACACCTGCTCGGCCTCGTGCGCTGGCTCCCGGCCCCGGCTACCGAGCGCGATCCCGCCGACTGGGCCGCCCTGCGCGGCCGGACTCCGCTGACGGCTCCGTGGAACCTGGCGCTGGTGCTCGCCGGCACGGCCGCCGGGCTGACCGGACCGTTGCTCACCGGCTTCCCGCGGCCGGCGCACGCTGCGGCGACGGCCGTACTCGGCGGCCTGGCGGCCGTGACGGCGATCGTCGTGCCGCGGGGGCGCCTGGTGGTGGTGCTCGCCGGGGCGGCGGTCCTGGGTGGGGCACTGGTTGTCGAGGGGGTGGCGCGTCCGGTGGCCGCCGTGTTGCCGTGGCTCGCGGTGATGGCTGCCTACCTGGTCTTCAGCGGCAAGCGGCTGAAGACCATCGGCGCGGGGACCCGGCGCGCGCGGGCCGCCGCGGTGGCTGTCCTCACCCCGGTCGCCCACACCGTGGTCGGCGAGGCCACCTGGAGCGTCTTGCGAACCGGAGGTCCTCGTGGATCTCGATGAGCTGTTGTCCGTCGCTCGCGAGGCCGCGGGGGAAGGAGCGCGGACGGCGATGTCCTGGCGCGCCCGCGAGCTCGTGGTCGAAGAGAAGGCGGCCTCGGACGACCTGGTCAGCCAGGCTGATCGCGACACCGAGCAGACCATCCGGACGGTCCTGGCCCGCCGCCGCCCCGGCGACGCCGTCCTCGGGGAGGAGGCGGGCGCCACCGCCGGC
The DNA here is from genome assembly GCF_040682935.1 of Amycolatopsis sp. NPDC051061. Lineage (NCBI taxonomy): Bacteria > Bacillati > Actinomycetota > Actinomycetes > Pseudonocardiales > Pseudonocardiaceae > Amycolatopsis > Amycolatopsis sp. NPDC051061. The sequence continues at coordinate 3,824 of NZ_JBFBBZ010000095.1, read as the reverse complement.
GCCGGGCGGGTGCGCTGGATCGTCGACCCGATCGACGGGACCACGAACTACCTCTACGGACGGCCTGACTGGGCCGTCAGCGTCGCCGCCGCGGACGCCACCGACGGCACCTTGCTGGCCGGCGTGGTCGTCGAGCCGGTACTCGGCCGGACCACTGAGGCTCGGCGTGGCGGCGGCACCATCGCGGACGGGGCCGCGGTCCCGGCCCTGAATCAGGATGACCTGTCCCGGGCGCTGGTCGAGCTGAACTTCGGCCGTCCGCCGCAGCGGGAGCTGGCGGGCCGGGTGATCGACGCGCTGCTGCCTCGCGTGCGAGATCTGCGCCGCGGCGGCAGCGCGGCCGCGGCGCTCGCCCAAGTCGCCACCGGACGGGCGGACGCGGTGTGGGCTCCCGGGCTTCAGCCATGGGATTGCGCCGCCGGTGTCCTACTCGTCCAGGAAGCGGGCGGAATGACCGGCGACCTCGAGGGCCCGACACCGGGCACCTGGCCCGCCGGCGGTGACGTGCTCGCGGCGGCCGATTCGTTGTGGCACGCCCTGAAGGAGATCTTGGCCGCGGCATGGACGCCGTCGGACCGGGTACAGGCACCGGAAACGACGTTGAGGAGGCAGGTATGACGGAGGACCAGCACAGCCAGGAGACCGCGGAGCGGCACCCGGGACCGGAAGAGCAGCAGGGCCAGGAGCAGCCGCACCCGGGTTCGGGCGAGGCCATGGACCCGGCGCCGGACCACGGTGAGGAGTCCTACCGTGGCAGCGGACGGTTGCGGGACCGCCGGGCGGTGATCACCGGTGGCGACTCCGGGATCGGCCGGGCGGTGGCGATCGCGTTCGCCAGGGAGGGCGCGGATCTGGTGCTGTCCTATCTGGAGGAGGAACAAGCTGACGCCGAGCGCACAGCGGAGCTGGTGCGCGAGGCAGGCCGCCGGGTCGTGCTGGTGCCCGGGGACATCCGCGAGGAGCGGCACTGCGCGCGGATCATCGAGACGGCGGTGTCGGAGCTTGGTGGGATCGACGTGCTGGTGAACAACGCCGCTTACCAGATGGCACAGGAGGAAGGTCTGCTCGGGATTTCCACCGAGCAGTTCGACCGGGTGCTGAAGACCAACCTCTACGCGATGTTCTGGCTGTGCAAGGCGGCCGTGCCGCACATGCCCCGCGGGTCGGCCATCATCAACACCTCGTCGATCCAGGCGTCCCAGCCGTCGCCGGAGCTGCTGGACTACGCCACGACCAAGGCGGGGATCGCGAACTTCACCAAGGGACTGGCGCAGGACCTGGCCGGGAAGGGGATCCGGGTGAACTCGGTCGCGCCGGGTCCGGTGTGGACGCCGCTGATCCCGGCCACCATGCCGGCGGAGAAGGTGGACTCCTTCGGCGAGCAGACCCCGATGGGCCGGGCCGGGCAGCCGGCCGAGCTCGCCCCGGCGTTCGTGTTCTTCGCTTCGCAGGAGTCCAGCTACGTCACCGGCGAGGTCCTCGGCGTGACCGGTGGCCAACCGCTGACCTGACCGGTTCCAGGCGAAGAAGAACCGCTTCCGCTCGGCGAAGGGTGGGGGAGACCTGCGAGCGGAAGCGGTGGCTGGAAAGGCCGGTACGGGGGTCGCCTCTCGGCGAGTGGCGCGACCCGGCTCCGGGGTGAACCGGTGTTCCGGGAAGGCGGAAGGGGTGAGGCCCGGGGGACTCCGCCGTACCGACACCTCTTACAACGCCCGGCGCGGTGTGGTGTTCCCCGCCGTCGGCGCTCGCGGACGTGAGCTGCGTCGCTCCGGTCTGCACCGTACGCGCGTTGTTTCTGTTGACCGTGTGGGGCAGCTGGGGCAGCTCGGAAGACGCCAGGTACCCCAGCGGATGGCGGAGAACTTCGGCTGTCCGGAGCTGTCCGGCGCGGGCGGTGCCCGAAGGCGGTGACACGTGCCGGAATCCGGTCGCTCCGCACTGCAGTAGCAGAAGAACGTCGTGTCGTCGTCGAAGCCCACCGCCCCGCTCGCCCCGTGACGCTCGAGATGAGCGCAGCCGGACGGTTCATCGTGGTCACCGCGACCGGGCGTCGGAAATATCCGCCCCACGTTCACGGCCGCGGTCGCCAGCGCGTCCACCGCCGGCGGTCGTGGCGCTCGCCGGTCGCGGTGGCGCAGCGATGGCACAGGACCATCCGTTCGTCCGTCGTGTCGGCGAGCCAGCGGGCGTCCAGCCACAGCACGTGCGGGAAGCGCCGCAACCCGGCCTTGCGCAAGGGAATGCCGCACAGCGTCTGGTTGGTCCCGATCCGCCAGGCGTGCACGGACCCGCGGGGTTCGCGAACGCCTTCGTCGTCGAGCCACTGGTCCGACGCGGCTACGGTGGGCTCGCGGCGTCCGGCCACTCAGGGCCGCCCGCGCTTAAGAGTCTGGCCGGCGACGCCATGCCGCAGCGGCGTGGTCCCCTCGGGTGCCGTCGCCTCACCGACGGGTGAGCCGCCGGCGGCGTCGCTCGGCGGCGGCGCCGCCGCGGGATCGCCGAGAGCGGACTCGGCGCCGCGCTGCAGATCATCGAGGCGAGCGTCCAGGATTTGCAACACCGGTGCACGCTCGCCATGCTCCCGCTCGTGGTCGATCAGCGAGGTGAGCTGCGGTTCGTCGAGGGAGCGGATGCGGTGGCGCCGCGCGAGCGGAGTCTGGTCGTAGTCGGGCAGCGGCAGTTCGGTCATGGTCTTTCCCTTCATCGGCTGCGGGGTGGGCTTCGGCGCGCATCCGTTCGATCTTGTGGGGTAGTGCAGTTCGAACGCGGGTCGTTCGGAGCGGATCCGGGGCAGTTCCAGGAAGTTGTGCCGTGGCGGCGGGCTGGTGGTCCATTCGAGGGAGTTGCCGAAACCCCAGGGGTCGTCGGCGTTGATGGGTTCGCCGTAGCGGTAGCTCTTGACGACGTTCCAGATGAACGGCAGCACCGAGAGGTGCCGGTCGGCCGGCAGGTCGAACAGCGCCGCGGTCAGGATCGGGAACGCGGTCGTGATCATGTTGACCGCGCCGAGGATGGTGCCGAGGCCGGTGACGATCAGCCCGGTGATCCAGAGATCTCCGCCGACGCCGGGGGAAGGCGACGTCCGGTGAGCTGATCTGCAGGGGCGGTCGTGCGGAGCGTCTTCAGGATCACCGAGCCGCGCGGGGCCCGCCACGCCGGGCGGTGCGGCATCGGGGTCGGCCGGGCGGCAGTATCGGTCATGCGGTCCTCCAAACGTCGGCGTCGACGGCACGTACCCGAGCCGGCCGGCGATACACCCGTTCCGCCGGGTTGGTTCCGCGCGCGAGGGGTAGCCGTGCCGCGGTACCCGAGCGAAGAGCCGCGATGCCTCGACTGACTTCCGGTGCGTGAGCCGACGCCCGACGGCTGCGGGCGATCGAACACGGCCTGCTGGCCACCGACGCGGCCTGGACCGTGGCGGTGCCTGGAGGTTTAGCACCGCGCTGCCCGGCAAGTACCACACCCGGCGGCAACAAGCCGCCGTATCGAAAGGGGAATGCGATGGACCCGCGGCTGCGCGAAGACACCGAACGCAAGCTGGACCAGCTCACCGATCATCCCGACATGGACCTGCACCTGCGGATCCAGGAACACCGCTTGGAGGGGTACGCGTGGTGCAACGGCCGGCGGTACCGGATCATGGGCGTGCGTGACGAGGAAGAGGACGTCCCGACGCCTGCGGACGGCGACGGCGTAGCCGCACCCCGGTAGGCACAGCATGTCCACGGCTTAGTACTGCAACGGCACTCGGGTGGCGTGTGGTAGATCATCCTGGTGGTGGTCGATGTGGTGATGGATCAGCTGGATCAGGTGCATGAGCGGAT
>NZ_JBFBBZ010000094.1:0-21992 GCF_040682935.1 Amycolatopsis sp. NPDC051061 | reverse complement strand
CGTCCGAGGCATCCACATCAACTGGACACAAGTACTACCAACCGCCCAACGAGTCCCCCTACCCACCTACGCATTCCAACACCAACGCTACTGGCTGGACCGCAGTGTTCCCGCTGCCGTGATCGAGGCCGCGAACACGAACACCCATCCGCTGGCCGCGACGGTCGTGAACATTCCGGACACCGGCGGGGTGATCCTGTCCGGTCGGATCGCCACGGCCACGCATCCGTGGCTGCTCGACCACGCCGTGTCGGGCACGATCCTGCTGCCCGGTGCCGTGCTGGCCGAACTGGCCGTGCACGCCGGTGACGAGACCGGCACGCCGACCTTGGAGGAACTGGTCATCGGTCAGCCGGTGGTCGTGCCGACGGGCGGGGCGCTCCAGCTCCATGTGCTCGTCGGGGTCGAGGAGGGGGGACGCAGGGACGTGCGTGTCTACTCCCGCGCCGACGCGGGCGGCTCGTGGACCGAGCACGCCACCGGCACCCTGTCGGCGAAGTCCTTGCTGCCCGCGTCCGACCCGGCCATCCCGTGGCCCCCAGCCGGTGCCGAAGCGATCGCGCTGGACGGATTCTACGACGGGATGGCCGCCGCCGGATACGAGTACGGCCCGGCGTTCCAGGGCCTGCGCGCGGTCTGGCGCGACGGCAAGGACGTGGTGGCAGAGGTGGCGGTGCCCGAGTCCCAGGCCGGGGTCGCCGGTCGGTTCGGCATCCACCCCGCGCTGCTCGACGCGGCACTGCACGTCGGCAGCTTCTGCCTGCCGGCCCCGTCCGGCGAACGCGTCACGCTGCTCCCGTTCACCTGGAACGACGTGCAGCTACACGCCAGCGGGGCCACTTCGGTCCGGGTGCGGGCCAGTGCGCCGGTCGGGCAGACGCTGACCGTATCGATCACCGACCCGCAGGGCGTTCCGGTCGCCACGATCGGTTCGCTCGAGCTGCGGGCGATCAGCGCCGAACAGTTGGGCGCGCTGTCCCCCTCGGCGGGTATCGAGTCGCTGCACGTAGTCGAGTGGACCGAGCACTCCCAGGTGATCCCGGCCGAACGCTGGGGTGTGCTGGGCTCGGACCAGTATCGCGATGTGCACGCCTACGCCGCCGATCCGGAACGTCCGGGCGTGCTGCTGGCCGATGTGAGCACCTGGGATCACAGCGAGGACCCCGTGGCTCGGGCACACGCACTGGCCGCTCAGGCGCTCATGCTCGTCCAGGGCTGGGTCACCCGGCCGGATCTGACCGAGGAACGGCTGGTGCTGGTCACGACCGGCGCAGTCAGTCGGGGTTCCGTGCCGACCGATCCGGCAGCGGCTGCGGTGTGGGGTCTGGTCCGGTCCGCGCAGTCGGAACACCCGGACCGGCTGGTCCTGGTCGACGCCGATGACCGTTCTCCATCGACACTGGCCATCGCGGCCGGGATCACGGTGTCCGAACTGGTCCTGCGCGGTGGTCGTGCGCAGACGCCCCGGCTGGTGCCCGCACCGGCCGGTCAGCGCGCGGCTGCCGAGCTGAACCCGGACGGCACGGTGTTGATCACTGGCGGTACCGGCACACTCGGCGCGCTGACCGCCCGGCACCTGGTCTCCGCACACGGCACACAGCACCTGCTGCTGACCAGTCGCCGTGGCCTGGACGCGCCCGGCGCTGCCAAACTGGCGGCCGAACTGGGCGTGGACGTGCGGATCGTGGCCTGTGACGTCACCGATCGGGATGCGCTTGACGGTCTGCTCGACTCGATCCCGGCCGAGCACCCGCTCACCGCCGTCGTGCACACCGCCGGCGCACTGGACGACGCCGTGCTCACCGACCTCACGCCGGAACGGCTCGCTGCCGTGCTGGCCCCGAAGGTCGACGCGCTGCTCAACCTGGACACCCTGACCAGGGCTGCCAACCCGGCGGTGTTCGCGGTGTATTCCTCCGCGACCGGTGTACTCGGCACGGCGGGTCAGGCCGCGTACGCGGCGGCGAACACCTTTGCCGACGCCCTCGTGCAGCAGCGACGCGACGCCGGGCTCTCCGGGGTGTCGTTGGCCTGGGGTCTGTGGGCGGACTACAGTGAGCTCAGCGCCGGACTCGGTGGCACTGATCGGGATCGTACCCGGCGCGGTGGTGTCGTCCCGCTGACTGCGGACGAGGGCATGGCGCTGTTCGACGCGGTCGCTCTGCGGGCCGACAGCCCCGCGTTGACCGTCCCGATGACACTCGACCTGGCGTCACTGCGCTCGGCGGTGTCCTCGGGTGACGCGGTCCCGACCCTGCTCCGTACGCTCGTACCGGCCCCGCGCCGCTCGCTCGCCGGGCAAGCGGTCCCCGTCGAGAGCCTGCACACTCGATTGGTCGGCTTGTCCGACGAGGAGCAGAAGGCCGTACTGACGGAACTGGTCCGCGACCATGCCGCGGCCGTACTCGGGCACGGCGACCGGGAGGCAGTCGGCCCGGACGACGCGTTCTTCGAGATCGGGTTCGACTCGATGACCGCGGTCCAACTGCGCAACCGGCTGGCCACAGCCACCGGGCTGCGGCTGCCCGCAGCTCAACTGTTCGACCAGCCGACCCCAGCGATCGCCGCCGAGGACCTGCGCGATCGCCTGGCCGCCGCGCGCACCGCCCCCGCCGACCCGACTGACGAAAGGTGACATTCAGCATGATCGACATGGCCGAGTACCTGCGGCGCATCGGCGTGGACGACCCGCTGGAGCCCACGCTGGAGACCCTGCGGGCACTGCACAAGCGGCACCTGATGGCTGTGCCCTACGACAACGGCGGCGCGGCCGACCGGCTGCCGCCGACCAGGGCGCTGGCCGAGATCCCGCTCGACGCGGTGTTCAAGCACGTGGTGACCGGGCGCAACGGCGGGGTCTGCTACGAGTTGAACCGGCTGTTCCACGCCCTGCTAACCGAACTGGGCTACGACGTGCGCATGGTGGCCGCCGCGATCCGGCTAGCCGACAACCGGTTCGGCCCCGAGGAGGAGCACTCCTTCAACCTGATCGTGCTGGACGGGCGGACCTGGCTGGTCGACGTCGGGTTCGTCGGACCGTCCTATCTGGAGCCGCTGGAGCTGTCCGCGACCGAGCAGGAGCAGTACGGCTGCGCCTACCGGGTGCTCGAGCGGGACGGCCTGCACGTGGTCGAGCGCAGGCCGCGCGACGGGGACTGGCAGGCGGTGTACCGGTTCCGGCCCGAGCGCGCCGACGGCGAAGGCTGGGCGAAGGTGCGCCTGGACGGTCTGGACGACTACGCCCGGGACTCCGTGCTGGCGGGAACCACGTTCCGCGGCCGGGCGACGGATAACGGCCAGCACGTGCTGATCGGCCGTCGCTACTTCACCGTGCTCGACGGCGTGGAGACCACGCGGGTGCTGGTGCAGAAGGACGAGTTCTCCGGGATCACTGAGTCGATCATGGCAGGGGCGTGAGTATGGCCGGGGACACTGACCCGGAGTGCGACGCCGACGTCCTGGTCGTCGGCTACGGGCCGGTCGGGCAGCTGCTGTCGGTGCTGCTGGCCCAGCGCGGCTGGCGGGTGACAGTGCTGGAGCGCTGGCCGACCGCGTTCCGGCTGCCCCGCGCGGTCGGCTTCGACAGCGAGGCGGCCCGCATCCTCGCCTCGGCCGGGATCGGCGAATCGTTGGCCGAGTGCGGCGAGCCCGCCCGCGACTACGCCTGGCACAACGCGGCCGGGCAGACCCTGATCGCGTTCACCGTGGCCGAGGAGGGGCACTGCGGCTGGCCCGAGGCAACCTCGGCCTACCAGCCCGTGCTGGAGGACGCGCTCATCGCGCACGGCGAGGAGCTGCCCGACCTCACCGTGCTGCGCGGTTACGAGGTCACCGGGCTCACGGACCGGGGCGACCACGTGCGCGTCGTGGCCACCGAACCGGACGGCAAGCGCACCAAGCTCACCGCCCGGTTCGCCGTCGGCTGCGACGGCGCGAACAGCATCGTGCGCAAGCGGACCGGCACGACCGTGACCGACCTGGAGTTCTCGCACGACTGGCTGGTCTGCGACGTCCGCCTGAACCAGGAACGCGAGTTCACGCCCAACAACCTCCAGATCTGCGATCCGGCCCGCCCGCGCACCGCGGTGTCGGCCGGGCCCGGTCACCGCCGCTACGAGTTCATGCGGGTGTCCGGCGAAGATCCCGAGGCGTTCGGCAGCGAGGACAACGCCTGGGACCTGCTCTCGCTCTTCGACATCGGTCGGGACGACGGGGTGCTCGACCGGCTGGCCGTCTACACCTTCCGCGCGCAGTGGGCCCGGCGCTGGCGGGCCGGTCGGATGTTCCTGGCCGGCGACTCCGCGCACCTGATGCCGCCGTTCGCCGGGCAAGGCATGACCTCGGGATTCCGGGACTCGGCCAACCTGGCGTGGAAGCTCGACCTAGTGCTACGTGGCGAGGCGGGCAGTGTCCTGCTGGACAGCTACACCCTGGAGCGGGCCTCGCATGTCCAGCACGCCGTGACCATGTCGGTTGGGCTGGGCAAGGTCGTGTGCGTGGCCGATCCCGCCGCCGCGGCCGACCGGGACACCGCCATGCTCGCCGCGCGGAAGCGGGACATCAACCCCGCCGGGGGCGCTGGCGGCCGTGCGGTCGTCAAACCCCTGGAAGTAGGCGTGCTTCACCGTGCCCCGGACGGCTCGCTCACCAGGAACGCAGGCACGCCCGGCCCGCAGTGGCGGGTGACCCGCGACGGCCGGACGGGCCTGTTCGACGACGTCGTCGGAACCGGTTTCACCCTTCTCACAAGGGGCGACCTCGTGCCAGGCGCCGAGGTCCGTGCCCAGTTGGACGGACTCGACACCCGGTACACACACCTGCTGCCCGCCGACACCGCCCAGCACGGCCCGGACCAGGTCGTCGACACCAACGGCCACTACCTGAAGTGGCTCGACGAACTCGACGCCGACGCCGTGCTGATCCGCCCGGACTTCTACGTCTTCGGCACCGCCACCGACCCGGCCACGCTCAGCGCCCTCACCGCCGACCTCCACGCCCAACTGGGCTGACCGCTTGGCGGAGCGCCTGTCACGGGCCGCTGAAGAGCCGCACCCCCACCAAGGCACGCGTGGACCACACGGGACATCCACTGTCCCGTGTGGTCCATGCGTGACCCATCGAAGCGTTCCCATGCGCCACGCCTGGACCAAGGTCTCATTCGACGAGCCGTACGGTCCATGCGTGGCGAGGCGGACGTGCACCGGCCGCAAAGGCGGAGGGGTTCAGCGGGTCAGAGGTGCTCCAGGCACCAGTTCAGGACTTCGGAGGGCTTGCGGACCGCGGCGGTCGGCGCGGCCGCGAGCAGTTCGGCCTCGTCCACGTCGCTCCACAGGGCGGCCAGGGCCGGGTAGTCGGCGGCACGGGCGCTAGCCAGGTCGGTCACCGCGTCGCCGACCATCACCACCCGGTCGGCTGACACGCCAAGCAGCTCGGTGGCCAGCAGGAGCATGTCCGGGGCCGGTTTGGGATTGGCCACCTCGTCGGAGCCGATGATGTGGTCGAACAGCTCGGCCATGCCCAGGGTGCTGAGCAGGGACCGGGCGCGGGGGCCGGCTTTGCCGGTGACCACGGCGGTGCCGAACCTGTTGGCGCGCAGGTCGGCAACGAGTTCGGGAGCGCCGTCGAAGACCTGGACCTCACCGGCGAGCCGGTAGCTCTCCCTGACGAAGGGCTCCTGCATCGCCAGCGGCAGACCCATGATCGTCATGATGTCCGGGAAGTACCGGCCGAGGTGCTTGTTGTACTCCTCGAACGGTGCCTGGCCGGGACCGACGACCTCGTTGTAGGCGATCTGGAACGCCTGGCGCATCACCGCGAAGCTGTCGACGAGCACACCGTCCAGGTCGAACAGCACCGCCCGCTGGTAGGTAGCGCCCGGTACGTGCTGGTAGCCGGTCACCGGGTCGCCCCCGTGCCGAGCAGCTCGGACCTGGCACTGGCCGGTTCGACGCAGCGCGTGGCCGAGGCTGCGCCGTAAATCTGCTCGATGGCGGACACGACCCAGCCGGCCTCGGCCGCCGCGTGGCCGCGCGTGCCAAGGTGGGCCAGCAGCGCCGGCAGCAACTCCAACTGGGTGTCGTACTCGGCGCCGACGGCCTCGACGGGCAGCTCGACGGGCGCCGACCGGCCGCCGGAGGTGTGCACCAGCGTCGGCCGGTCGGCACGGTTGGGGCTGAAGCCGAACGTGCAGTGCAGTTCGGCGCTGCCCTCGCTGCCGTCGAGCCGGAGCACGGTGGTGTCCAGTTTCTGGTGCGATGCCCAGCTGGCGTGGACGCCAACCGAGATCCCGGACCGGGTGACCAAGAAGCCACGAGCGGTGTCCTCGACGTCACCGGTCACCGGGTCCGGCAGCGTCTCGCCGCGCCAGGCGGCCTGGAACGCGTGGTTGTTGATGAAGTCGGCGGACACGCTGCCGATGGCGTGTTCCAGTTCGACGCCCGCCGGCGAACCGGTCACGCCGTTCAGCAGCGACCTGGCCACGTCGAGCAGGTGCCAGCCCAGGTCGACGAGCGCCCCGCCGCCGGAGCGGGTGCGGCTGGTGAACCAGCCGCCACGGTCCGGAATGCCCCTGGCACGCACCCAGGACACCTCGATGTGCCGCAGCGCGCCCAGAGCCGGGATCAGTTCCCGTAGCGCGGTGACGTCGGCCCGGTGCCGGGCCGCGCTGCCGCCGAGCAGGACCGCGCCGCCGGCCTTCTCGGCCTCGGCCAGGTCGGCCGCCTCGGTCGAGCTCAGGCACAGCGGCTTCTCCAGGAACACCAGGACGCCCCGGCGCAGCAGCCGACAGGCCACCGACGCGTGCAGGTGGTTGGGCACGGCGACGACGGCGAGGTCGACCGTGTGTACCGGCAGCTCGTCCACATCGGAGTAGCCGGCCACCTCGGACAGGCCGGAGTCGGCCAGCTCGTCGAGCACGGCGGTCCTGGCGTCCTCGGCCGGTTCGACGAACGCGGTCACCTGGTAGGCGGGATTGCGCAGCAGGCGGGGCAGCCAGATCTCGCGGGACGCCCAGCCGAGACCGACCACCGCGACCCGGACCGGCGTCCCGGGGCCGACGGCGCTCATGATCGGGCGACCACGTCGGCGACGACCGCGGCGAGCTGGTGCATCTGCTCCTCGGTGCCCAGCAGGGTCCGGTGGTGCAGCCACACGCAGTCGCTGGTGATCGCTTCGGACACCGGGCAGCGCTCGGCCAGCTGGTCGACGCTCAGGTCCGGCGCTGCGGCCTCCCAGAACGCGTCGGTGCGGTAAACGGCGCGAAAGGCCATGAACGCCGGGATGCCCCTGGCCACCAGCTCGTCGACGATGGCATTGCGGCGCTCCTCGGTGCAGCCAGGCAGCCGGAACATGGCCATGTAGCTGGGGTTGCGGTTGCTGCGCGGGTCGATGGTCTGCGGCACGACGCCGTCGATCTTGGCCAGCAACCCGGACAGCACCGGCCAGCGGGCCTGGCGGGTGGCGATCTGCAAGTCGAGGCGGGCCAGCTGGGCGCGCAGCACGGCCGCAGAGAACTCGTTCATCCGGAAGTTGGAGCCGGAGGTGCGGTGGAAGTAGCCGCGGTCGGTCATGGGGCGTCCGCAGCTGTGCCGGACGAACGCCTTCTCGTACAGGCCCTCGTCGTTGAACAGCACCGCGCCGCCCTCACCGGCGGTCATCAGCTTGCCATTCTGGAAGCTGAACGCGGCGACCGAGCCGAGTTCGCCGACGCGCTTGCCGCGCCAGTGCGCGCCGTGGGCGTGGGCGGCGTCCTGCACCAGCGGCACCCCGGTGTCGGCGGAGAGCTTGGCCAGCCGGTCCATGTCGGCGAACTGGCCGGCCATGTGCACGGGCATGATCGCGGCCGTGCGGGAGGTGACGGCGGCGGCGGCAGCGTCGACGTCGACGCAGTAGGTGTTCGCGTCGACGTCGACGGGCACGGCGACCGCGCCGAGGCGCTGGGCGGCCTGCGAGGAGGAGATGAACGTAAACGCCGGCACGATCACCTCGGTGCCGGGGCCTACGTCGAGGACCTGGAGGGCGAGTTCCAGCGCGTGGGTGCCGTTGGTGACGGCTAGTGCGTGGCTCGCGCCGTGGTAGTCGGCGAACTCGCGCTCGAACTTCTTGACCTCACTGCCGCCGATGCGCCACCACTGGCCCTGGTCCAATGCGCGGATGAGGGCTTCGCGCTCGGTGTCGTCGTACTGCGGCCAGGCCGGAAACTCGATCCCGGAGGCGGAAGAAATGCTCATGTCGCTGTGTCCCCGATGCTTTAGGAAAAGGGAGTCCCAGGATTCTTTCCAGGGCGCGCCAGGTTATGTTCCGTTTCAATGCTACTGATTTTCCGGACGTCGACCAACCCCTTGCCCTCCCCCCTAGAACCCCCTCATCCGAGGACGTTTCCACAGAGCCGGGCGGGTTCCGGCGAAAAAGCGGACAATAGGGGGCAGCTGGCCACCGAACCGAGCCGGAATTTCGGTGACGCTTTTACAGAAGGAGGTTGCTGACGTGCGCGAACTGCTGCTGGTCAACGGTCCCAATCTCGGTATCCTCGGCCACCGCGAGGTCTCCGTGTACGGCACGGACACGCTGGCCGACATCGAGAAGGCGGTCGCCAAGGAGGTGGCCGACCGGGGCTGGACGGTTCGCTCGGTGCAGAGCAACAGCGAGGGCCCCCTGATCGACGAACTGGAGGACTCCTACGACACGGTCGGCGCGATCGTGAACCCAGGCGCGTTGATGATCGCGGGGTGGAGTCTGCGGGACGCGCTCGCGAACTACCCGCAGCCGTGGATCGAGGTGCACCTGTCGAACGTGTGGGCGCGGCAGCAGTTCCGGCACGAGTCGGTGATCGCCCCGCTGGCCAGCGGCGTGATCGTCGGGCTGGGCGCGCGGGGTTACCGGCTGGCCGCCCAGACGCTGCTGGAGATCGTGGAGGACTGAGCCGGCGGCACCGTCAGAGCGGGGTAGGCGCCACCAGTGCGTCATCCCGCGCGATGGCCGCTGCGTGCACCGCTCCGTGCAGCGAGGACAGCCCGCCGAGCAGCGCGGGCCGGACGGGCGCCGGGGTGTGTCCGGGCCTGGCGAGCGCGACGCAGTGCCGGGCCACGCCGTCGACGAAGCCCGGGATGGCGGCGGCGAACCCGCCGCCGACGACCAGCAGCGCCGGGTGGACCAGTTCCCCGACCCCGACCAGCGCGACCGCGAGCACGGCACTCGCGGCGTCCACAGTGGACACCGCCCAGGGCTCCCCTGTCCCCAGCGCGGCCAGCAGTTCCGTTCCAGTCACCGGGTTCCCGCGCGCCTGCCCGGCCGCGACGATGATCGCCGGGCCCGAGGCGAGCGCCTGCACGCAGCCCCGCCGGCCGCACACGCACAGCGGGCCGTCCAGGTCGACCACCACGTGTCCCAGTTCGCAGGACCCGCGACCGGGTCCGGGGCAGGGTCGGCCGTCGAGCACGATCCCGCCGCCGATCCCGGTGCCGACACCCGCGTAGATGAGGTCGCCGCAGGACCAGGCGCGGGCCTCGGCGAGCGCGGCAAGGTCGCCGTCGTCGGCCACCAGCACGGCCGCTCCGTCGGCCAGCTCGTGCAGCCCGGCGCCAAGGTCGACCCCGATCCAGCCGGGACGACTCGGCCACGCGGTGACCACCCCGGCAGCCACGGTGGCCGGCAGGGCGACGCCGATCCCGCCCAGCGGCCCGGAAGTCCGCGCACGCAGGGCGGCGACCGCCCCGAAGAGCAGGTCGAGATCGGCGTGTGGATCACCGTCGATCGGCCAGGTGAACGACTCCTCCAGCACGGTGTCGCCGTCCTCGACGCGCAGCGCGACCTTTGTCCCGCCGACGTCGATGCCCAGCAGTGCCCCGTCCCCCGGCGCGGTCACGACGCCGACACCTGACTGTCCGCCTGGGACGAGGACCGACGCGCGTCACCGTTCTCCACCAGGGCGAACCGGATCGCCAGCTTGGCGGCGTTGGTCGCGTACAGGGCCTGGTGGCCGCCGTGCTCCGGGTCCTGCTCGCCGGTGGCCACCGCCGTGACCGCTTGCGCGGCCTCCAGACAGGCCACGCAAGCGGCCACGTACGCGTCCGACTCACCTTCGGCGCGCCGGAGGGTCTCCAGCAGCCGGGTGAGGCTGGCGTGCACCTCACTGACCGCCTCGGCGACCAGTGTCACGGTTAACGGGTGGGTGGTCGGGTTCACTGCTGTCTCCCGGCACGCGGAGGAGGGAATCGGATCAGGCGGGGATCAACGTGAAGAAGCGCCCCTGCCACAGGCCGTGCAGTTCGGCGGCCAGCTCCGCGGTCAGTTCGGTCCCGGCCAGCTCGCCCAGCGTCGTGCTGCCGTCGACCCGGCACAGTACCTCGTAGGCGGCGGCAGCGATCGTGGTGACCGGACCGTGGTCGTAGTCCAAGGCGATCTGGTACACCGGCTCAGCCGCCGCAGTACTGCCGGAAGCGGGAGCGACGCGGCGGGTGAGCCGGGTGGCCGTGCGCAGCTGCGGGACCAGCGCGCCGATGTCGGGCTGCTTCTTGGCCCTGACTAGGTGGTCCTCAACGACCAGGCCGTCCAGGTCCGTGGTCAGGAAGCTCACCACGACGTCGTCCAGGCTCTGCACGATCGGTTCGGCATTGTTGTTGAACGAGGTGTTCAGCAGCACCGGGGTGCCGGTCAGCTCACCGAAGCGGCTGACGAGCCGGTGGAAGCGCTCGCCGGACTCCGGCGTGACCAGCTGGACGCGCGCGGTGCCGTCGACGTGCGTGACCGCCCCCAGTTCGGCGCGCTTGTCCGGCCGCACCGGCACGACGAAAGACATGAACTCGTGGTGGCCGAACGCGCCGGACAGGTCGAACCAGTCCGCCGCGGCCTCCGCCGTCACGACGGGCGCGAACGGGCGGAAGCTCTCGCGCTTCTTGACCATGGCGTTGATGCGCGTCTGGTTCTCGGCGGGCCGGGCGTCTGCGATGATGCTGCGGTGGCCCAGCGCGCGCGGCCCGAATTCCGACCGACCGTGCGCCCAGCCGAGCACCTCACCGTCGGCGAGCAGACCGGCCGCGGTCTCGACCGCGTCCGCTAGCGGGGTCACCTCGACCATCGGCGACCACTGGGCGAGCCGGGCGACGATCTCGTCGGGCTTGCCGAGGTCGGGGCCGAGCGCGGCGGACACCAGCCGGGCGGACGGGCGCTGGAGCCCGCCGAACGTGGCGGCGGCGCCGTAGGCAGCACCCTCACCGGCTCCGGCATCGTGCGAGGCGGGGTGGATGAACACCTCGTCGAACAGGCCGGCCTTGAGGATGCGGCCGTTCAGGCTGGAGTTGTGGGCGACCCCGCCGCCGAACACGAACTTGCGCAGACCGGTGACCTCGGCCCAGTGCGCGAAGACGTGCATGACGATGGTCTCGGTCGCCTCCTGGAGCGCGGCGGCGAAGTCGCGGTGGCTCTGGGTGAACTCCTCGCCTTTGCGGCGCGGGCGGAACCCGGCGGCGAACAGGGCCGGGCTGGCCAGGTTCGGCACGAAGGTGTTGGCGACCAGGTCGTACTCGCCCTTGTCGTGTAGCACGTACAGCTGGGAGAACACCTCGCGGTAGGTGGCCGGGTCGCCCGAGGGGGCCAGGCCCATCACCTTGTACTCGTCGCCGAACCCGTAGCCGAGCAGGAAGGTCGCGTTCAGGTACAGCGCGCCCAGCGACTTGAACACCGGGTAGTCGTAGAGCTTCTCCAGGTGCGTGCCCTGGGCGTGGTAGATCGTGCCAGAGTTCAGTTCGGCGCGGCCGTCCAGGATCGCCACTAGCGCCTCGTCCATGCCCGAGTGCAGGTACGAGGAGTAGGCGTGCGCGTCGTGGTGCGGGACGTAGACCAGCTTCTCGTCCGGCAGTTCCCAGCCGAGGTCCTCGCGCAGCCGCTGCTTGATCAGCTCGCGGGAGTAGCGCAGTTCGGCCCTGGGATGCTCGGTGTAGATGTGGTTGAGCACCGTGTCGATGTGGTTCTCGGGGAAGTAATAGCCGACCGCGTCAACGTCCTCGATCCTCGCCCCGGCCAGCGCCAGGCACTCGCGGATGGCGGTCGAGGGGAACTTGGTCGTCTTCTTGATGCGGTTGAGTCGTTCCTCCTCCACCGCGGCCACCAGCTCACCGTCGCGCACCAGCGAGGCGGCCGAGTCGTGAAAGAAGATCTCCGACAGCGACGGGACGAGGTCGGTCTCCGCCGGGGAGAAGTTGCCGTTGATCCCGAGCACGAGCATGTGACATCACCTGAATCCGGACGGTGTGGCAGGCGGGCGGGGCGGGCGTCAGCTGGACAGCGTCACGCTCGCCAGATCGGGTGCGGACAGCTGCAGCGTGGACGGTGCCGGGTGCCGCAACGGGGTCAAATGAAGCCGTTCGACACCCTCGACCCCGGACGCCACCAGCTCGTGAACACACCCACAGTCGGACTCGGAGAACCCCGCGAACCGATACGCGATCTCCATAATCCTATTACGATCAGTACGCCGGAAATCCGCCACCACATGCACACCAGCAGCAGCGGCCTGATCCGACAACCAGTTCAGCAACGTCGACCCCGCGCCCAGCGACACCACCCGACACGAGGTTGCCAACAACTTCAAATGCCACACGTGCGCGTGCCGCTCCAGCAACACGATCCCCACCGCACCATGCGGACCGAACCGATCCGACATCGCCACCACCAACACCTCGTGGCCAGGATCAGTCAACAACCCCCGCAACGTCGCGTCGCCATAATGCACCCCGGTGGCATTCATCTGGCTGGTCCGCAGGGTCAACTCCTCAACCCGGGACAACTCCTGCTCACTGGCCCGACCAATCACCATCTCCAGGCCAAGCGTACGCAAAAAGTCATCATCCGGACCGGTGAAATCCGCGCGGCTGGCCTCCCGGGCAAACCCTGCCCGATACATCTGCCGCCGCTGCCGGGAATCCACCGTCACGATCGCCGGACTGAACTCCGGCAACCCCACCAACCCCGGCACGTCCACCGCGTCATAACAACGCACCTCGGGCAGGTGATGGGCCACCTCCGCCCGTTCCACCGGATTGTCGTCGACGAACACGATCGTGCTGTGGGCGAACTTCAGCTGCTCCGCAATCGCCCGCACCGACGCCGACTTCGGCCCCCAGCCGATGTGCGGGAGCACGAAATACTCCGCCAGACCCAACACCTCCAGACGTGGCCAGGCGTGGTCGTGGTCGTTCTTCGACGCGATCGACTGCAAAATCCCGCGGGAGTCCAGGGTCGTGATCACCTCCCGGACCCGCTCGAACGGGGTCACCGTGTCGTCTTCGAGCAGCACGCCCCGCCACAACGTGTCATCCAAGTCCCAGACCAGACACTTAACCGTCGGTTCACTCACGAGCGGGACCTTCCTGTCCGGCCACGGGCATGCTCGGCCAGCACCAGCTCACAGATCTCGCTGGTGCCCTCGATGATCTCCATCAACTTCGCGTCCCGATGCGCCCGGGCCACCACATGCCCGTCGGCGGCGGCCACCGACGCCAGTACTTGGACAGCCCGGTCAGCCCCGGACGCTGCCGCCCGGGAGGCGGTGTACTTGGCCAGCACCGCGTCCACGACCAGGTCCGGACAGTTGGAGTCCCAGGAGGCGCTGGCATGCTCGCAGGCCCAGGCCGCGGTCTGCTCCCCCACGTACAACTCGGCGATGTGCCGTGCCACCAGCTGATGCTGGGCCAGCGGCACCCCGAACTGCACCCGGGTGTCGGTGTGCTCCACCACCGCCGCGAGGCAGGCGCGCAGAATGCCCACACAGCCCCAGGCCACCGACATCCGCCCATACGTCAGGGCCGCAGTCACGATCAACGACAACGGCAGGCCTGTACCACCCAAGACGTGGTCGGCGGGCAGGTGCACGTCCTCCAGCACGATCCCGGCGTGGCCGGCCGCCCGACACCCGCTCGGATGCGGCACACGCTCGATCCGCACCCCTGGGGTGTCCGCGGGCACGACCACCGCAGTGGCCCCACCGCCGTAGGTGCCGAACACCACCAACAGGTCGGCGTAGTGCGCGGCGGTGACCCAGACCTTACGGCCGGACACCACCACATGGTCACCATAGTCAACAATGGATGTTGAGATGCCGGCCAGGTCACTACCGGCCCCCGGCTCGCTGAACCCCACCGCCGCCAACTCCCCCGCACACAACCGGGGCAGAAAGTGGTGCTGCTGCGCCCGACTGCCCAACCGGCGGATCGCCCACGCGGCCATCCCCTGCGAGGTCATCACACTGCGCAACGAGCTACACAGTTCACCGACCGACGCGGTCAACTCGCCGTTGGCGCGACTGTCCAGACCAGGACCACCGTGCTCACTGCTGACCTGAGCACACAACACACCGAGCCCGCCCAACTCGACCAGCAGATCCCGAGGCAACTCACCGGCGATATCCCAGCCAGAGGCCTGATCCCCCACCCGTTCGGCGATCAGATCAGCAAGCCCGGCGGCGTCGGTCACTGCTCGGCCTCCCGCAGCCGCACCACCAGCTCGGCCATCGATTTGACCGTACGGAAATTGTCCAACGCCAGATCAGGACCACTGATCACGATGTCGAACTCCGACTCCAAGTGCACCACCAGTTCCATGGCGAACATCGAGGACACCCCACCCGCGGCGAACAGGTCGGTGTCCGGCTCCCAGGTGCGCTTGGTGCGCTCGGTCAGGAACGCCTGCACCTGGGCGGCCACCAGGTCGGCGGTGTATGCGGAGGAGGTGGTCACAGCTGTGCCTTCCCGTAGTCGTAGAACCCCTGACCGGACTTACGGCCCAGATGACCCGCGCTGACCTTGGCCAACAACAGCTCACACGGCGCCGACCGGGCATCCCCGGTCCGCTCGGCCAACACCCGCAACGAATCGGCCAGGTTGTCCAACCCGATCAGATCCGCGGTGCGCAGCGGCCCGGTCTTGTGCCCCAAACAGTCCTGCATCAACGTGTCGACCGCCTCGACGGTGGCCGTGCCCTCCTGCACCACCCGGATCGCGTCGTTGATCATCGGGTGCAGCACCCGACTGGTCACGAACCCCGGTCCGTCCCGGACCACCACCGGCGTGCGCGCCAACACGGCCAACACCCCGGTCACCGTGTCCAGGATGTGCTGGCTGGTGCGAGGTCCGCGCACGACCTCGGCGGCGGGAATCAGGTAGCAGGGGTTCATGAAGTGGGTGCCGACCAACCGCGTCGGATCGGCCAGGCACCCGGCCAGCTCGTCGATCGGGATCGAGGAGGTGTTGGACACCAACGGCACCTGGGGCCCGGTCACCGACTCGATCTCGGCCAGCACTTTCGTCTTGGTCGCCAGGTCTTCGGTGACCGCCTCGATCACAACCCCGGCCGCGGCCACCTCAGCCAGCGTGCCGGTGACGGTCACCGCGCCCCGCTCCCGGTCGGCCGGGAGCGCGCCCATCAGCTGGGCCATCCGCAACTGCCCGGCGACCGCGGCCTTGGCCTTGGCGGCGTTGCCGGAGTTGGACTCGACCAGCACGACCGGCACCCCGTGGCCGACGGCCAGGGAGGTGATCCCCAGTCCCATCGTGCCCGCGCCCAGAACCGCGAGCGGGGTATTCCCGACCTGCTCTCCCATCACGCTCCTCGTATGACCGGAATCGGATCGCGCACTATCTCGGTACGCACTTTTCACTTCTATCGTTATCTCCGCACAGCATGTCCGACCCCCTGGCCTTCCCCCCTACACCCCCCTCATCCGAAGTGGAAACAAGCACCGAGATAGCTGTTCCGAATTCAGATATTGACAGCGTCATCACCGTACATAGACTGTATTCTCGGTCCAGGTCCCGAATTCACGGAAGTGTCCGCCACATGGCTCAGCAGATCACCGCCACCCCTGAAATCCTCGACTACGTCCGGGCGACTTCCCTGCGCGACGACGAGGTGCTAGCCGGGCTCAGGGCCGAGACCGCCGGACTGCCGGCCGCCCAGGCGTTGCAGGTGATGCCCGAGGAGGGCCAACTGCTCGGCCTGCTCGTGCACCTGACCCGCGCCGCCGCCGTGCTGGAGATCGGCACGTTCACCGGCTATAGCACGCTGTGCATGGCCCGAGCCCTCCCGGCAGACGGGCGCCTGGTGAGCTGCGAGATCACCCCGAAGTGGCCTAGTCTCGGCCAGCCGTTCTGGGAGAAGGCCGGCGTCGCCGACCGGATTGACCTGCGGATCGGCGACGCCAACGACACCCTGGACGGGCTGATCGGGGCCGGCGCGGAGTTCGACCTGGTGTTCGTGGACGCCAACAAGTCCGGCTACCTGGACTACTACGAGAAATCACTCGTGCTGCTGCGGCGCGGCGGACTGATGGTGTTGGACAACACGCTGTTCTTCGGTCGCGTCGCCGATCCGTCGGCCACCGACACGGACACCGTCGCGGTGCGGGAACTGAACGAGCTCGTGCACGCCGACGAACGGGTGGAGATAAGCCTGCTGCCGATGGCCGACGGAATCACGCTGGCCGTCAAACACTGAACGCCCGAATTCACCCGCTATTCACGGCACAGCAGCCGAAGCAGAAAGGCCGTCGCAGTGTTCACCGAGGACGTGGCCATCGAGGTTCCTGCCTACCCGTTTCAGCGGGCGACGGGCGACTGCCCGTTCGCGCCGCCGTCCCGCTACGAGCAGCTGCGGGAAACCCGCCCGGTCACGCGCGTCCAGTTGTGGGACGGAAGCACCCCGTTCCTGCTGACCGGCTACGAGGTGTGTCAGATCGCGCTGACCGACCCCAGGTTCAGTTCCGACGGCACCAACCGGAACCAGCCGAGGTTCGTGAAGTTCGACATTCCCGACGACGTGTTCAACTTCGGCAAGATGGACGACCCTGGGCATGCCAGGCTGCGCCGGATGGTGGCTGGGCACTTCGCCAGCAGACCAACCGAGGCGATGCGCCCAGCGATCCAGGAGGTGTGCGACGCGCAGCTGGGCCAGCTCGTGGCGGCCGGTGCCCCCGCCGACCTCGTGCTCAACTACGCGTTCCCGATTCCCTCGCTGGTGATCGGCGGAATGCTCGGTGTCGCCGGCGCCGGTCTCGACGAGTTCGCGCGCAACTCCGTGCAGGCGCTGGATCCCAGCCTGCCGGCGGAGAAGATGGGCGAGGTTATCGGCGAGATGGTCGACTTCGTCGGCGAGCTGTGCGACCGCAAGCGCATCGAGCCGGGTGACGACCTGATCAGCCACCTGGTGCTGAACTTCGAGCGGACCAGCGAGCTGGCCACCAAGCAGCTGGTCGCCACGGTGATGGTGGTGCTGCTGGCCGGCTACGAGACCACGGCCAACATGATCGCGCTGGGCACCACGGCGCTGCTGCGCGAACCGGAGCAGCTGGCGGCGCTGCGCGCCGAGCCGGCCGGGTTCGTCAACGCGGTCGAGGAACTGCTGCGCTGGCACACGATCGTGCAGGACGGCACCGGCCGGGTGGCGCTGGAGGACCTGGACCTGGGCGGTGTGCGCATTCCCGCCGGGTCCGGTGTGATCCTCAACCTGCCAGCGGCCAACCGCGATCCCGAGGTGTTCCCCGAGCCGGCGAGGCTGGACGTCACCCGGTTCAACGCCCGTCGGCACTTCGCGTTCGGCTATGGCGTGCACCAGTGCGTCGGCATGACCCTGGCGCGGATCGAGTTGCATACCGCGTTGCAGACCCTGCTGTGCGGACTGCCCGGACTGGCGCTGGCAACGCCGTTCGAGGAACTGGACTTCGCACTCGAATCGATGAACCTCGGCCTCGGGTCGCTCCCGGTCACCTGGTGAGTCAGGTCGACGACCTGACCAGTACAAAGAGGGAGAGCCGATGACCAGCACGACACCGATCACGGACGAGGACATCCCCGAGTTCCCGATGGCTAGGGCCGCCGGGTGCCCGTTCGACCCGCCGCCGCAACTGCAGGAGAAGCAGGAGGCAGGCGGGCTGTCCAGGGTGCGCCTGTGGGACGGCAGCACCCCGTGGCTGGTGACCAAGCACGCCCACCAGCGGGCCCTGCTGCGCGATCCGCGGATGAGCGCGGACTTCCTCAGGGACGGCTACCCAAGCCCGATCCGGATCGAGGACAAGTCCACGTTCATCAGCAGCTTCCCGCTGATGGACGACCCCGAGCACAACCGGCAGCGGCGGATGGTGCTCGGCCAGTTCACGGTGCGCAAGATGGAGCAGCTGCGCCCGTTCGTGCAGAAGATGGTCGACGAGAAGATCGACGAGCTGCTGGCCGGGCCGAAGCCAGTGGACCTGGTCACCGCGTTCGCGCTGCCGATCCCCTCGCTCGCGATCAGTGGTGTGCTCGGGCTACCTTATGAGGACCACGAAGTCTTTGAGCGCAACAGCGCGGTGCTGATCCGGCAGGACGTGCCGCCGGAGGAGCGCGCGCAGGCCAGCGAGGCGCTGATGGCGCACCTGGACGCGGTGCTCGGCGACAAGCTGGTCAACCCGGGCGACGACCTGCTGACCGATCTGGCCGAGCGGGTGCGCAACGAGGAGATCGGCCGCAAGGAGGCCGTGGACATGAGCGTTCTCGTGCTCGCCGGTGGGCACGAGACGACCGCGAACATGATCGCGCTGGGCACGCTGACCCTGTTGCAGCACCCCGACCAGCTGTCCCTGCTCCAAGCCGGCGACGACCCGAGGCTGGCCGAGACGGCCGCCGAGGAGCTGCTGCGCTACCTGACCATCTCGCACACCGGGATGCGCCGGGTGGCCACCGAGGACATCGAGATCGCCGGCGAGGTCATTCGCGCCGGCGAGGGCGTGGTGCTGGCCACCTCGATCGGCAACCGCGACCCCGACGCCTA
This sequence comes from Amycolatopsis sp. NPDC051061, assembly GCF_040682935.1. Taxonomy (NCBI): domain Bacteria; kingdom Bacillati; phylum Actinomycetota; class Actinomycetes; order Pseudonocardiales; family Pseudonocardiaceae; genus Amycolatopsis; species Amycolatopsis sp. NPDC051061. The sequence goes on along the minus strand of NZ_JBFBBZ010000094.1, from coordinate 3,200 downwards.
CGATAGCGACCCGCACACCCTCGACCTGACCCGCGAGGCCCGCCACCACCTGACCTTCAGCTATGGCACCCACCAGTGCCTCGGCCAGTCGCTGGCCCGCATGGAGCTCCAGGTCGTGCTCAACACGCTCTACCGGCGAATTCCAACGCTGCGTTTGGCCACCGAGCTGGACAGCATCTCGTTCAAGCATGACGGGATCGTCTACGGCGTCTACGAGCTTCCCGTGACCTGGTGACCGCAGAGCCCCGCTCAGCAACGGACCGATCCGCATCCCTTGGAAAGGCGTGTCCCAACATGAGTAAGACCTCCATCCCTCTGCCCGTTCCGGAGAACGTCGGCAAACTCTACGATCAGATCCTCAAGGACGAACACGAGTACGACCAGTTCGAGAAGTTCAACCACCAGCTGCACATCGGCTACTGGGACGATCCTTCCGACCAGAGCGTGCCGATGGGCGAGGCCGTCGTCCGGCTGACCGACCTGATGATCGAGCGGCTGAAGGTCGGCGCCGGCGACCACGTGCTGGATCTCGGCTGCGGCATCGGCGGCCCGGCCAGCCAGATCGTGATGAACACCGGCGCCAACGTCACCGGCGTGAGCATCAGCGAGGAGCAGATCAAGCTCGCCGCCAGGCTCGCCGCAAATAAGGGTGTCGCCGAGCGTGCGAAGTTCCAGCGCGCCGACGCGATGCAGCTGCCGTTCGAGGACGAGAGCTTCGACGCGGTCATGGCGCTGGAGTCGATCCTGCACATGCCCTCCCGCGAGCAGGTGCTCTCCGAGGCGCGCCGGGTGCTCAAGCCCGGTGGCCGACTGGTGCTGACCGACTTCTTCACCCGCGCCCCGCACAACCACGACGCCGAGCTGCACCCGGCGATCGAGGGCTTCTGTCGGGTCGCGATGATCACCATGGCCGACGTGGACGACTACGCGGCGATGCTGCACCGGGTCGGGCTGCGCGTGCGCGAGCTGCGCGACATCACTGAGCAGACCATGGACCGCACCTGGCGCGCCACATTGGAGATCGTCGCCCTGAACGACCGCCCGGTGCCCTACGACCTGAACGACCTGCTCGGAGTCGAGGAGTTCGGCTGCCTCTTGGTCGCCGCCGAGCGTCCCTGACCCTACCGTCCTCACCCCGCACCTGATCGCGAGTTCTGCTCACGACTGGTGCGAGGTGAGGGTGTTGTCTCCCTCGAACTGGCGAAAGGCACTGCCATGACCGAGACTGCATCCGTCGCGCCCGAGCCGGAGGCCGTCGGCGAGCTCTACGATAGGCTGCTGGAAGCCGAGTTGGAGGGCGGGGCTTTCGACCCCAACCTGCACATCGGCTACTGGGAGGACCCGGAGTCGGACTTGCCGCGAGCCGAGGCTGTGGTCCGGTTCACCGACCAGCACGTCGACCGACTCGGTGTCGGGCCCGGTGCACGGGTGCTCGACCTGGGCTGTGGTGTCGGTGGTCCCGCCCTGCGCGCGGTGGAGCGCACCGGCGCGCACTTGACCGGGGTAAGCATCAGCGCCGGTCAGGTAGCCCACGCCAACCGGCTAGTCGCCGATGCCGGGCTGGCCGGCCTGGCCGAGTTCCGACACGGCAACGCGATGGCCCTGCCCTTCGACGACGAGAGCTTCGACGCCGTGATGGCGATCGAGTCGCTGATCCACATGCCCGACCGCGAACAGGTGCTCTCCGAGGTGCGCCGGGTGCTCAAGCCCGGTGGCCGTCTGGTGCTCACCGAGCTGTCCGAGCGCGCCCCGCGGCCTGCCGTGCGGCACCCGGCCGTCGAGGAGTTCTGCCGGGTGTCGATGCTGACGCTGGCCGACCCGGACGCGTACGTGCCGATGTTGCACCGGGCGGGCCTGCGCCTTCGGCTGTTCCTGGACATCACCGACCACACCGTGCAACGCAACTTTCGGGACCTGGCCAAGCAGATCGGTGACGTGGACGGCCTACTGTTCCACCCGCGCGACCTGGTCGGCGTGCACGAGGTCGGCTGTTTCCTCGCCGTCGCCGATCGCCCCTGAGCACTCCGGCGACCCGTCGCACTTGCCGTGAGCGGTACTCGCGGCAAGTGCGGCCAGCTGGCCGGTGTCACGCAGTGGGTGGCCGTGGCCAACGCACACGATCCAGGGTTCGAGGGCGGCATGGCGACGGATCGAAGCTCGGTTGCTCGCCGGGTCGACGAGAGCCCGGCGGGTGCTTGGTCAGCGCGCCGCCAAGTGGCGGATGGATTACCCCTCGACGCTGGTCTCGATGTCACCCCGCCGCTGGCGTTGCTCGAAAACAGGGCGACCGCCGTGGATGTACGTCGAGCCGTCGGAGAACTGGCGCTCACCGCGACGACAGTCGATGAAGAGGTCTTCGTTGCCCTGCAGTCCGATCTCGGGCACGCAGACTGGCCCAGGTGTTTTTCCTGCGTGGCCGTGGATGCGGAGACCGGCATGCTGCAGGTGTGGGATTCGGGCAGCGAGGTTCCTTTGATGAGGGCAGTGGCGTCCAGTTGTGCTGCACCATTGGTGTTCCCACCGGTCACGATCAACGGCCGGCACTACATCGATGGCGGGGTGCCGACTCCGCTCAACGCCCTTCTGGCTCTGTCGATCAACGAATCGACCAGGTGCGAGCCGATGAAACCCGCGGCACCGGTGACCACGATGTGCTTTCCCAAGGGTGTTGTTCGCCTGGAGTCGATCACTGCCCCTCCTCGTGAGGCCGGTTCCCCGGCGCTCTACCTCGGTCTGTGGAACGACAAGATCCAGTGCAACAGCGCGAGCAGGACGGATCGACCCCGCGCCGTGGACGGGCGGTACCCGGATCGTGGACGTGGTGGGGACGACACGTGGACGTTGACGGTCACGAAGCGGTGGCAGTCGCCTACGGTGGGGACATGGCAGGCTCGTCCTCGTACCGCACACCCAACGAAACACTGATCGCGCTCCGCGAGAACCGCGCCCTGTCGCAGCAGGAGCTGGCCGAGGAACTGAACCGGCTGGCCACTACCAGCCACGGCGCTCAGCTGACGTTGACCAAGAAGTCGGTCTACCGCTGGGAGTGCGGGGAAACCACGTTCCCGAAACGTTTCTACCAGCAGCTGCTTGCCGAGTACTTCGGCTCACCCGCCCGGTCCCGCCGATCGCGGACTCCCGATCCCAGACCAATTGCTTCGTGACCCGACCGATCCCGTTGATCAGCTGCCACATGCCGG
>NZ_JBFBBZ010000093.1:0-22840 GCF_040682935.1 Amycolatopsis sp. NPDC051061 | reverse complement strand
CCCCAATGTGGCCTTGGTTGCGTTCAACGCACCCAAGGGGCCCTTCGGTGCGTTGAACGCACCGAAGGCCACATTGGGGCGCTTGGGTCTGGGCTTACTCGGCAGCGGCGAAGTAGGCGTCCAGCGCCTCTTCCCACGGCCGCATCGGGGTCAGCCACGCTTCCTGCCACGAAGCCGGTGACAGCACCGAGTACGCCGGCCGCGTCGCCGCCTGCGGGTACTCCGCCGACGTGCACGGGCGAACCCGCGACGGGTCCGCACCCAACCGCGAAAAGATCGCCTGGGCGAACCCGCACCAGCTCACCGAACCCGCGTTCGTGCAGTGCAGGATCCGCCGCTCCGGCCCGTCGTCGGCGGCCACGCGGGAAGCCAGCTCGAGGAGTCCCGACGCCAGATCGCCCGTCCAAGTAGGACCGCCGATCTGATCGTCCACAACGGACAAAGTGTCCCGGGAAGACTCCAGCCGCACCATGGTCTTCACGAAGTTCGACCCCGTGCGCCCGTAGAGCCACCCGGTCCGCACCACCCAGGACGAAGCCCCCGACCCGAGCACCGCGTCCTCGCCGGCCGCCTTGGTGCGGCCGTACGCCGAACGCGGTCCCAGCTCGTCCGCGGGCTCGTACGGCGAAGAAGCGTCGCCGGAAAAGACGTAGTCCGTCGACACGTGGATCAGCGGGACCCGCCGGGATGCGCAGGCCGCCGCCAGGACCCGTGGCCCGTCGGCGTTCACCGCGAACGCGCGGTCCTCGTCCTTCTCCGCCGCGTCGACCGCCGTGTACGCCGCCGCGTTGAGCACGACCGGTGCCGAGCCCGTTTCGCGGGCCCGGTCGGCCAGTGCGCCGACCGCCGCCAGGACCTGGCCCGTCGCCGTCACGTCCAGTTCGGCCGATCCCGGGGCGACGACGTCGACGTCGGGAGAAGCCAGCGCGGCCAGGTCGCGGCCGAGCTGTCCGGAACCGCCGGGCACGAGCACCGTCAGCCGCACAGGCACATCCTCTACTTCTTGAGCGCGGCCCGCTCCGCCAGGGGCTCCCACCACGCGCGATTGTCCGTGTACCAAGCCACTGTCGCGGCCAGACCGTCCTCGAAGGACACGCGCGGAGCGTACCCCAGCTCCGAACCGATCTTCGTGATGTCCACCGAGTACCGGCGGTCGTGACCCTTGCGGTCCTCGACCGGTTCGACACTGTCCCAGCTCGCCCCGACCGCGGCCAGGAGCTTTTCCGTCAGGGACCGGTTCGTCAGCTCGGTGCCGCCGCCGATGTTGTAGATCTCGCCGGGCCGCCCCGCCTCGGCGACCAGCTGGATGCCGTGGCAGTGGTCGTCCACGTGCAGCCAGTCACGGACGTTGAGGCCGTCGCCGTAGAGCGGCACCTTCCGTCCGTTGAGGAGGTTCGTGACGAACAGCGGGATGACCTTCTCGGGGAATTGGTACGGACCGTAGTTGTTGGAACACCGCGTGACGCACACCGGCAGCCCGTGGGTGCGGAAGAAGGAGCGCGCCACCAGATCGGAGGACGCCTTCGACGCCGAATAGGGCGAGTTCGGCTCCAGCACGTGGTCTTCGGTCCAGGATCCCGTCTCGATCGAGCCGTAGACCTCGTCGGTGGACACGTGGACGAACTTCGAGACGCCCGCTTCCAGCGCCGCCTGCAGCAGGTTCTGCGTGCCGAGCACGTTCGTCAGGACGAAGTCGGCGGCGCCGAGGATCGAGCGGTCCACATGCGACTCGGCGGCGAAGTGCACGACCAGGTCGATCCCGCGCATGACGTCGGCGACCTGCCTGGCGTCGCAGATGTCGCCGCGGACGAACTCGAGCCGCGGGTCGGCGGCGACGGGGGCCAGGTTGGCCTCGTTGCCGGCGTAGGTGAGTTTGTCCAGCACCACCACCTCGGCGTCGCGCACCGCCGGGTAAGCGCCACTCAGCACCTGCCGGACGTAGTGCGACCCGATGAAGCCGGCACCACCGGTGACCAGGACCCGCATCTTCCCGCCTTTCCTCGGCCCCGACCGGGGCAATCGGCCCCCAGCCTACGGAGGTCCAACAACACCCTCAGTAGAGTCGTGCCGGAGGCACAGGGGTGCCCAGGGGGAAGCACGGGGTTTCACAGGGGAGGAAGCGCGTGACCGAATGGCCTGCGCCGCCCGTCCCGGCGAGCCGCACCCACGGCGTCGCGATCTTCGCACGCCGTGGCGGCAAGGTCGTCGTGTCGTTGCTGTCCGTCGCGATCCTGGCCCTGACCTGGTACGGCTGGCACTTCATCGGCGACCCGAACACCGGCCTGACCACCACGAACGTCTTCGCCGACACCGAGGCGCACGCGAAGCCGCTCGACGGCGCGATCGACATCCTCCTGGTCGGCCAGGACAGCCGCACCGACGCGCAGGGCAACCCGCTGCCCCGCGAGGTGCTGGACATGCTGCACGCCGGCGTCTCCGACGGCGAGCTCAACACCGACACGATGATCCTCGTGCACATCCCCCAGAACGGGAAGCACGCGATCGCGGTTTCGTTCCCCCGCGACTCCTGGGTGGAGCTGGCCGGCGGTTACGGCAAGCACAAGCTCAACAGCGCGTTCGTCTACGCGTACACGGACACTTACAAAACGTTGCAGCGCCAGGGCATGACCGACCTCAAGGAGGCCGACGCGCAGGCGAAGGTCGCCGGGCGGAAGAACCTGATCGCCACGATCGAGAAGTTCATCGGCAAGCCGGGCATGATCGATCGCTACGCCGAGGTCAACCTGGCGAGCTTCTACGAGATCACCAAGTCGATCGGCGGCGTCGAGGTCTGTCTCAACGGACCGGTCAAGGAAGTGAAGTCCGGCGTGGACCTGCCGGGCGGACGCCAGACGATCGAGGGCGTGCAGGCGCTCGCGTTCGTGCGCCAGCGCTACGGCCTGCCCAACTACGACCTCGACCGGATCGCCCGCCAGCAGGCGTTCCTGTCCGGGCTGGCCCGCAAGGTGATCTCGAGCGACGTGCTGACCAGCCCGGGCAAGATCGCCGACCTGGTGGCCGCGGTCAAGAAGTCCGTGGTGCTGTCGCAGGGCTGGGACCTGACCGAGTTCGCCGCGCAGATGCGCGGCCTGACCGGCGGCAACATCGAGTTCCACACCATCCCCACCCAGGGCAACGCGGTGATCGGCGGCGCCGACGTGCTGCGCGTCGACCAGGCCGCCGTCCAGGCCGAAGTGGCCCGGCTGACCTCGGACGGCGACGCTCCGGCGGGGCCGACGCCGGCCCAGGTGCCGGGCGCGAAGGCCGTAACGGTCGAGCTGTTCGACGGCTCGGGCGCGGCGGGGCTGGCCGGCCAGACGCACACGATGCTCCAGGGAAAGGGCTTCACGGTCGCCGCCGACCAGAAGCTGAGCATCCGCAACACCACCGTCGTCCGGTACAACCCGGCCGACAGCGCCGCGCTGGAGCTGGTCAAGCAGGCGCTGGGCACCAGCGCCCAGACCGAGCCGGACCGGGACGTCACCGCCGGGCACGTGCGGGTGCTGCTGGGCAAGGACTTCCGCAGCTCGGCCGCCGGCCCGGGCGGCGCGCCGGCGACGTCGGCTCCGAAGACACCGTCGACCCCGGTGTCCGTCACCCCCGCCGCGCCGCCGATCACCGCGGGCGACGTTCCCTGCGTCAACTAGACTTCGGTACGCAGGGTGGTCGGGGGAGGTAAGCCAGGATGGAAGACGAGCAGGAACAGCCGGAGCCGGCCGCGGAGGCGGTGACGGAGCGCGACGATCCCGAGTGGAAGCCGTCGCCGTTCCCGCGGGAAGCGGCTGCCGCTCCGGTGGCCGGGGCGCCGTCGCGGGTGCGGTGGGCCGGGCGGGTCACCCGCCGGATCGCGGTCGGGCTCGTCTCGGTGCTCGCGCTCGGCGTCAGCGGCTACGCCTACGTCACCAAGGACCAGCTGCAGAGCACCGTCCCGACGACCGACGCGCTCACCCCGCGCGCCGGGGAGCCCGCGCCGCCGCCCGCGGACGACGGCGCCGACGACATCCTGCTCGTCGGCAGCGACGCGCGGACGGACGCGCAGGGCAACCAGCTCCCGCTGCGCGTCCTGAAGGAGCTGCGGACCGAAGCGAACAGCGGCGCGGTGAACACCGACACCGTGATGCTGCTGCGGGTGCCGAAGAACGGCTCGAAGCCGTCGGCGGTGTCGGTGCCGCGGGACACGTGGACCGACGTCCCGGGCCGCGGCAAGGCGAAGATCAACTCGGCGTACGGCATCGCGAAGGCGCACTTCGCGCAGGGCCTGCGCGCGCAGGGCGAGCGTGACCAGGCGAAGATCGAGCGCGACTCCGACACCGAGGGCCGCCGGGTGCTGGTGCAGGCGGTGCAGGACCTCACGCGGGTGCGGATCGACCACTACGCCGAGATCAACCTGCTGGGCTTCTACCTGCTCACCGAGGCGCTCGGCGGCGTGAAGGTGTGCCTGAACCACTCGACCGAGGACAAGGACTCGGGCGCGAGCTTCCGTCGCGGCGAGCAGACGGTGTCCGGCGGCGAAGCGCTGTCGTTCGTCCGCCAGCGCAAGAACCTCCCGCGCGGTGACCTCGACCGGATCGTGCGGCAGCAGGCGTTCCTGTCCTCGGCGCTGCACCAGGTGCTCTCGGCGGGCACGCTGACCAGCCCGGGCACGCTGAACGACCTGATGGACGCGGTGCACCGGTCGCTGACCCTGGATCCGGGGCTCGACCTGCTGCAGTTCGCGCAGCAGGCGAAGGGCCTCGCGTCGGGCGACCTCGCGTTCGCGACGATCCCGGTGATCACGGCCAACGGCCGCAGCGAGGACGGCCAGAGCATCGTGGAGATCGACCCGAACGCGGTCCGCGAGTTCGTGGCGGGCCTGGCCGGACGTCCCGCGCCGGCGGCGGCGAAGGCGCCCGGCGGGGCCCCCGCCGGCGGCGGCTCGGGCAGCGGTGCCGCCCCCGCCGCGGCACCGCTGCTCCGAGCGTCCGACGGAGTCCCCTGCGTCAACTGACGGAGCTCAGGCGAAGTCGGCGCGATGCTCCTCGGCCCACTGGCGGAAGGTGCGCGGCGCGTTCCCGGTCACCTCGCGCACCACGTCCGTCACCACCGACGGCTCCCGCGTCGTCCGCTCCATCGCCCGAAGGACCTCCGGCGGGACCTCCGGCGGCCAGCCCAGCGCGGTCATCCGCTCGGCGGCCTGCTCCGGCGTCAACTCCTCCACGCGCAGCGGCTTTCCGAGCACGTCCGCGAGCACGTCGGCCTGCTCGCGGAAGCTGATCGGCGACGGCCCGCTCAACCGCAGCGCCTGCCCGGTGTGCGAACCGGACGCCAGGATCTTCGCCGCGACGTCGCCGATGTCCCGCTCGTGGATCGCGCCGACGCGCGAGTCCGCGTACGGCGTCCGGACGACGCCCGAAGCGATGTCCTCGCGCCAGCCGAGCGCGTTCGTCGCGAACGAGCCCGGGTTGAGCAGCGTCTCCGCGAACGGCGCCGCGATCAGCGCCTCCTCCACCGCCCGGTGCAGGCGCGCGATCCGGCTCTGCGCGGACCGGGGCTCGAGCGTCGCGCCCGACGACAGCAGCACCACGTGCCGGACGCCGGCCGCTTCGGCCGCCTTCACGAAACCCTCGATCCCCTGCGGCCGCGTGTACAGGAACACCGCCGAGACGCCGTGGAGCGCGGCGTCCAGTGTGGACGGATCCTCCAGGTCGGCGCTGACCTTGGCGACGGGCACGTCGAGCGTGGTGGCGTCACGGCTGCTCGCGCGGACGTCCTGACCTGCGGTGACGAGCGCGTCGAGCACGGCGCGGCCGACGTGTCCGCGGGCCCCGGTGACGAGAATGGACATGGCTGTCCCCCAGTTTCCGAGATATATTTGCTTGCAAAGCAAACGTACTGAGCCGGAAGTCGTGGTGTCAACCGGCGAAGCGCGTGGTCCGCGCTTTAGCCTTGTCCGCATGAGCCTGACCGACGAGCTGCTGCGCCCGCTGCTGGCCTCGCCCGCCAAACCGTTGATCACCCACTACGACGACCAGCTGGGCAGCCGCGTCGAGCTGTCCGTGGCGACGACCGCCAACTGGGCGGCCAAAACGGCCAACTGGCTGAGCGAGGAATTCGACGTCGAACCGGGCGACGCCGTGGCCGTGCAGCTCCCGGCGCACTGGCAGACCGTGGGCGTGCTGCTCGGGGCGTGGTGGTGCGGGGCGCGCGTCGTGACCGAAGGGGCCGGCGCGCGGGTGGCGTTCGTCGGGCCGGACGACCCGGAGCCGACCGGTGCGGCCGCGACCGCCGTCGTGACGCTCGACCCGATGGGCCGCGGCCTCGACGAGCCGCCGGGCGGCGGCGCGTTCGACTACCTGACGGAGTCCCGCGCGGCGGGCGACCAGTACAGCCCGCTCTTCGCGATCCCCGGCGACACGGCCGCACTGTTCGAGTCCACTGTGGACGAGGTACTGGCCGAAGCCCGCGCCCGCGCGGCGAAACTCGGCCTCGGCGCGGACGACCGCGTGCTGTCCACCCGGGACTGGAGCGGGCCGGAGGGCATCCTCGACGGCCTGCTCGTCCCCCTGGCCGCCGGCGCCCACCTGGTCCACGTGAGCAACGCGAACGAGGCGAAGCTGGGAGCCCGCCGTGATGCCGAACGCACCACGGCGGACCTGCCCGCTTAAGCGTTCTGCAGCTCGCCGGCCTCGGCGTCGCGCCGGGCCCGCTTGCGGCCCCACAGCAGGTGGTCGAGCGAAAGCCGGCCGCCGTTGAAGCCGAGGGCGAGCCCGGCCAGCGCGAGCACCAGGACCAGCTCGTAGCCGCCCTGGCCGGTCAGGCCGTTGTCGATGTGCACCGAGAGCAGCGCGCCCACGGAGATCACCACGTACCCGATGCCGACCAGCGGCATCAGGAACCCGATGATGAACGCGATCGAGCCGAGGATTTCGACGGTCATCGCGAAGACCGCGGCGACCGTGGGCATCGGGATGCCCGTCATCGAGAAGAACTTCGCCGTGCCGTCGATGCCGTTGTTCCACTTCTGGAGGCCGTGCGCGAGGAAGACGACCGCGACGCCGATCCTCCCCAGCAACAGGGCTACGTCCTTGAATCGTCCGAACATCCGGTTTCAGCTCCCCGGTGGGTGAATTTTCAACTGACCCGCCCCAAGGTAGGGGCCCGCAACCCCGGGTCGAAGCTCCGGAGGGTGATCGACAGGGAACCGACAGGAACGAAAATCCGGTTGGCGCCGCCCCGCACAAGAGCTACCTTCGCCTGACCTGCGTCCCGACCGTGAGGAGACCCCGATGCGCCGACAGACCGATCCGCCCGGCCTGTCACCCGCATCACAAAGGACTCCTCACGACCGTGAAAACCCTGAACATCGGCATCCTGGCCCACGTCGACGCCGGTAAGACCAGCCTGACCGAGCGCCTGCTCTTCGAAGCGGGCGTCATCAGCCACCTCGGCAGCGTCGACCGCGGTGACACCCAGACCGACTCCCTCGAGCTCGAACGCCGTCGCGGCATCACCATCCGCTCGGCGGTGGCCTCGTTCGTGACCGGCGACACCCGGATCACGCTCATCGACACCCCCGGCCACTCGGACTTCGTCGCCGAGGTCGAGCGCGCGCTGCGCGTGCTCGACGGCGCGGTGCTCGTCGTGTCCGCGGTCGAAGGCGTCCAGGTCCAGACCCGCGTGCTGATGCGCACGCTGCGCCGCCTCGCCATCCCCACGCTGGTCTTCGTCAACAAGATCGACCGGATGGGCGCCCACGACCTCCTCGACGAGATCCGCGCGAAACTTTCACCCCGGGCGATCGCGCTGACCGCGTCACCCGGCGAGCTGGCCGAGTTCCTGGCCGACGGCGACGACACGTTTCTGGAGTCCTATGTGGACGACACGGTCGACGCGGCCGCCTGCCGGGCCGAGCTGGCCCGGCAGGTCGCCCGCGCCGAGGTGCACCCGGTCCTGTCCGGCTCGGCGATCACCGGTGCCGGTGTCGCGGACCTGGTCACGGCGATGGCCGAACTGCTCCCGGCCGCCGAGCGCACCGGCGACGGACCCTTGGCCGCAACGGTGTTCAAGATCGACCGCGGCCGCGCCGGGGAGAAGATCGCCTACGCCCGGCTGCACTCCGGTTCGCTGGCCGTGCGACAGCGGATTTCCTTCTACCGCGGCGAAACCGAACTCACCGGCCGCGTTTCCGCGATCGAAGTCGCCGGTGACGACGTGGCGCTCGCCGGGGACGTCGCCCGGGTGCGCGGGCTGCGGGAGGTCCGGATCGGCGACCGGCTGGGCCTTCCCAGCGCCGCGCGCGACGGCGTCTTCGCGCCGCCGAGCCTGGAGACCGTCGTCCGCCCGGTCCGGCCCGGCGAGGCCCCGGCGTTGTTCACCGCCCTGACCCGGCTGGCCGAGGAGGACCCGCTGATCGACGTCCGCCGGCACGGTCACGACCTCTCGGTCCGGCTCTACGGCGAAGTGCAGAAGGAGGTGCTGCGCTCGATGCTGGCCGACGGCGCGGGCATCGACGTCACGTTCGAGCGGACGCGCACCCTGTACGTCGAGAAACCGGTCGGCCGCGGCGAGGCCGTGGAGGAGCTGGATCCGGAGCAGCGGCTGTACTTCTTCGCGACGGTCGGGTTGCGGGTGGAGCCCGGTCCCGGTGTCACGTTCGGTCTTTCGGTCGAGCTGGGCTCGCTGCCGCTCGCGTTCCACAAGGCCATCGAGGAGACGGTCGACGCCACGCTCGAGCAGGGGCTGTACGGCTGGGAGGTGCTGGACGTCGCCGTCACGCTGACGCACACGGCGTTTTTCAGCCCGCTCAGCGCCGCGAGCGACTTCCGCAAGATGACGCCGCTGGTGCTGATGGCGGCGCTGAAGGAGGCCGGCACGCGGGTGCACGAGCCGGTGCACCGCTTCGAACTGGAGATCCCGGCGACCGCCGTCAGCGCGGCGCTGCTCAAGCTCGCGGACCTGCGCGCGGTGCCCGGTGAACCGGTCGCCGGGCCGTCGTCGTACACGCTGCACGGAACGATCCCGGCGGAACACGTCCACGCGTTCGAGCAGGCGCTGCCGGCGCTCAGCCAGGGCGAGGGCGTCTTCCTCAGCGAGTTCGCGGACTACCGGCCCTACCCCGGGCCGCCGCCGACCCGGCCGCGGACCGGCGAGAACCCGTTGGACCGCAAGGAATACCTCGCGCAGGTGGCCCGGCGTTAGCGCTTGTGTGCCCGGGCCGCGGCGAAGCAGTAGACGCCGAACGCGGCGAGGCCGAGCGCCACGATGGTCAACAGCACGGTGCCGAAGGGCTGGGCGGCGAGCGTCTTGAGGGCGGCGTCCAGCCCGCCGGCCTTGTGCGCGTCGGAGTCGAACCCCGCGATGGCCAGCAGGATCGCCACGACGGTGAAGACGACACCCTTGGCGAGGTACCCCGTCATGCCCAGCCAGCCGACCCAGCGCTTGGTCCGCCCGGGCAGCTCACTGGTGTTCAGGTCTTCGAGGAACTTCTTCTTCGCGCCCTTGATCCCGGCGGCGATCGCGACCCCGAGCACCGCGGCCGCGGCGATGACCACCAGCGCCGGGCCGGCGGGCAGGGACAGCAGCTTCGCCGTGAACTCCTGCTGGCTCTGGTTGCCCGATCCGCCGCCACCGCTGCCGGTGGCGATCCGGAACGCGGTGAAGCCGAGCACGATCACGACGACCCCGCGGGCGCCGGCGCCGATCCGCTTGCGCGTCCGCTTGCCGCCGCTGACCCACTCGTAGCCGGTGGCGGCCATCAGGAACTGCCAAAGCCCGAACAGGACCAGGCCGATGGCGATCACCCAGAGCAGGACCTGGCCGAACGCCGTGGAGCCGATCTGCTGCAGGGCGCCCTTCTGGTCGGGCTGCTCGCTTTCGCCGAAAGCGACCTGCAGGGCCAGGTAGGCGATGACGAGGTGCACGACGCCGTAGCAGGCCATGCCGATCCGGCCGAGCAGTTGCGCGGTGTTGCTCTTCTCGCCTTTTTCGGCTTCGGCCTCGGTCCGGTGCACGTCTCGCGATGCCCGGTTCACGCCGTCTGATGTCCGGTTCATGCCCTCGGGGTACCCACCACGGCCGCCGTCCGGTTGGGCCATGCGGCGCAATCGCGCACTGTGATGGGACGATCCCGGCATGGATGCGCGACTGGTCGGCTACTGGTCGGAGTCGGAGGTGTACCCCGGCTCGACCGAGTACACCGAACTGGGTTTCCGCGCGGACGGCACCGGCTGGCAGTACTGGTCGAGCTGGAGCACCGCGTTCGCCGTCCACCGGTTCGACTGGCACACGCCGGCGCCGGGCCGTCTCACCACGCGGCTGCGGACGGCGATCGACGGCACGTGGTCCCTCGACGGCCCGGACGTCGCCCATCGGATCGAACGCCGGGAGAACGTCGACGAGGTCGTCGAGGCGGCGTGGGAGCTCGAGCCGGACGGGCACCTGACGCTGGATCAGCCGCTGATCGACGTCCTGGGCGGCACGCGATTCCTGCCGGTCGAGGGCGGCGGCACGGACCCGACGCTCACCGAGGCCTAGGCCGTCCGGCGGACGGCACCGGCGATCAGCCGATCTCACCGCCGATCACCGGCGGCACCGGCACGCACGGGGGCGTCTTGGCGTGGGCCGGGTCGAGCGCGTTGAGCACCAGCCCCTGGGCGACGGGGTCGTAGGTGATGCCGAGGTGGTCGGTGAAGTCGAGCCCGCAGACGTTCTGCAGCAGGATGTTCTTGACGTTCGGCTTCGGGGCCAGGAAAGCGCTGGCGTACGGCGTGACGACGTCGTCGTAGCGGGTCTGGATGACGGTGTACTGGATGCCGTCGACGGTCTCGCCGCCGGCGTTGAGGTCGGTGAGGAAGGCCGAGCCGACGGCCTGCTCGTTGCACGACTGGCAGACGGTGCCGAGCGCGGCCGGGACGCCGGGGATCATTTCGAGGGTGCTGAGCAGGCCGAAGAGATCGGTCCCGTGGTTGGACGGCGACAGCCCGACGAGCCGGCCGATCTCGCCGGCGCCACCGAGGTACTTGATCCAGTACCGGACGTTCATCCCGCCCTGCGAATGCCCGACGACGTCGAGCTTGCTCGCGCCGGTCGTCGCCAGGATCTTGTCCCCGAAGGCGGCAAGCGCTTTCGCGGTGTCGGCGACGGGCCCGACGGTCTGCAGGAAGCTCCCGGGCGCCCCGCCGAAGTTGCCGGCGAAGACGCAGTAGCCGGCGTTGGCGAGCTTCTGGGAGAGGTTGGCCCAGTTCTCGTAGGCGTTGGCGGTGGTCCCGTTGGAGAGCAGCACGGGGTTCGGGTGCTTGTCGGAGGGCTTGCAGTTCCAGTCGTTCGCCCCGGGCGGCGCGATCGTGGGGGCGCCGACCGAGTAGAGGGCCGCCGTGAGGATGTTGGGCTGCACGGGCCCGGTGGGTTCCTTTTCGGCCGCTTGCCCGGTGCCGGCCCCCAGTGCCAGCGCCGCCACCGTAGCGACGGCCGCCGTGAGCCACCTGCGCGTCGTTGCGCCCATCCGTTTCACCTCTCTGTGAACCGATGGTGATCCGCGTCACCGATGGGTTAACGCGCGGTAACTTGCCCGGACACTCCCCCTGGTGAGTGATTTTCTTCCGCCGTTTGACCTGCTACGAGTGACACGAGACGGCTGAGTGGCACTTACCGATGTGACAAAGCCCCCGGCACTTTCGAGTGCCGGGGGCTTTGCCGAGGTCGAGCGGAGGGTCAGCCGCGCAGGAGAGCCCGGGCCATGACGACCTTCTGGATCTGGTTGGTGCCTTCGTAGATCTGCGTGATCTTCGCGTCGCGCATCATGCGCTCCACCGGGAAGTCGCGGGTGTAGCCGGCGCCGCCGAACAGCTGGACCGCGTCCGTCGTCACCTCCATCGCGATGTCGGACGCGTACGTCTTCGCCGCCGATGCCATGAAGCCCGCGCGCTTGTCGCCGCGCTCCGAAGCCGCCGCTGAGGCGTACACCAGGTGGCGGGCCGCCTCGATCTTCGTGCCCATGTCGGCCAGCATGAACTGGACGCCCTGGAACTCCGCGATCGACTTGCCGAACTGCTTGCGGTCCTTCACGTACGCGATCGCCGCGTCGAGCGCACCCTGGGCGATGCCCAGCGCCTGCGCGCCGATCGTCGGGCGCGTGTGGTCCAGCGTGCGCAGGGCCGTCTTCAGCCCGGTGCCCGGCTCGCCGATGATGCGGTCCTCGGGGATCGTGCAGTTCTCGAAGTAGATCTCGCGCGTCGGGGAGCCCTTGATGCCGAGCTTCTTCTCCTTCGGGCCCACCGAGAAGCCCGGGTCGTCCTTGTGCACGACGAACGCCGAGATGCCGTTGGCCTTCTTCTCCGCGTCCGGGTCCGTCACGACCATCACCGTGTACCAGGACGACTCGCCCGCGTTGGTGATCCAGCACTTGGTGCCGTTGAGCACCCAGTGGTCACCGTCGAGCCGGGCGCGCGCACGCATCGACGCCGTGTCCGAGCCCGCTTCGCGCTCCGAGAGCGCGTACGACGCCGAAGCCTCGCCCGACGCGATCGAGGGCAGCACCAGCTTCTTCACGCTCTCCGAACCGGACAGGATGATGGGCTGCGTACCGAGCTTGTTCACCGCCGGGATCAGCGACGCCGACGCGTCGACCCGCGCGACCTCTTCGATCACGATGCAGGCGCCCACGGCGTCCGCGCCCTGGCCGTCGTACTCCTCGCCGATGTGGACGGCGTTGAACCCGGACTTGACCAGCGCGCTGTACGCCTCGATCGGGTAGCGCTCGTTCTCGTCGACCTCCGCCGCGTACGGCGCGATCTCCTTCTCGGCCAGAGCCCGGACCGCGGCCCGCAGCTCCTCGTGCTCCTCGGCAAGCTGGTACAGGCCGTCGGTCACTTCCGGTCACCTTCTCTACGACGTCGGGAGGGTTCTGTCGATGTTAGCGCTCGTTCACCAGACGCGTCCTTGTGTCGTTGACCGCACGATTCGTACAGTCGAGTGATGCCGCTCACCGCGCCGACGACGCCGCCCGGTTTGCCCGTCTCCCTCGACTACCCCGAAGCCCCGGTCGGTTCGCTCATCGCCGCGGGCGCCGCCCGCTGGGGTGACCGGACCGCCTTCGTCCACGACGGCCGCAGCCTCACCTTCGCCGAGACCTACCGCGCGGCCTGCCGCTTCGCCCACGCGCTGCGGGCGCAGGGCGTGGGCCGCGGCGACGTCGTGGCCCTGCACCTGCCGAACTGCCTGGCCTTCCCGATCGCCTACTACGGCACGCTGCTGGCCGGGGCGACCTTCAGCCCGGCCAACCCGCTGCTCCCGCCGGCCGACCTCGCCTTCCAGCTCGCCGACTGCGAGGCCGCGGCCGTCGTGACGTTCGGGCCGGTCGCCGGGGTGCTGGCGAGCGTGGCCGACCGGATCCCGGCGCGGCTCACCGTCGTCGTCGGCCCCACCGGCGACCTGCCCGGGGGCGCCGTCGAGTTCGAGGCTTTCCACGCGGGCCAGCCCGAGGAGCGGCCGGACGCCGGCACGGCGGTCCACGAGGACCTCGCGCACCTCGCCTACACCGGCGGCACCACCGGCCGGTCGAAGGGCGTGCGGCTGACCCACCGCAACGTCGTGGTCAACACCCTCCAGCACGCGTGCTGGGGCACCGGCTCGGTGCCGGCGCTCGACGAGCACGGCGACGTCACGATCGACCAGATCGGCAGCGAGGACGAGTGGCCGTCCCGGCTCGGCACCGGCGTCGCGATCAACCTGACCCCGTGGTTCCACGCGATGGGCATCATCGGCGGGCTGAACGCGGCCGTCCTCGCCGGCACCACGACCGTGCTCCACGCGCGCTTCGACCCCGCCGCCTACATCGCCGACGCCGAACGGCTGCGGATCACCGGCATCGGCGGCGCGCCCGCGTTGTTCGCCGCGCTGCTCGCGACGCCGGCCTTCCACACCGCGGACCTGTCGTCGGTGCGGTCGATCGGCTCCGGCGCGGCGCCGATGAACCACGCGATGATCAACGCGCTGCGCGAGCGGTTCCCGGGCGTGGTCGTCGCCGAGGGGTACGGCCTCACCGAAGCGACCATGGGCGCGGTCATCTCCCCGACGTACCGCTCGGGCACGCGCAAGGTCGGCTCGGTCGGCTTGCCGATCTTCGACACCGAGGTCAAGGTCGTCCCGGCCGAAGGCGGCGAGGACCCGCTCCCGGCGGGCGAGAAGGGCGAGGTCTGCCTGCGCGGGCCGCAGATCATGCTCGGCTACCGCAACCGCCCGGAGGAGACGGCGGCCGCCCTGGTCGACGGCTGGCTCCACACCGGCGACGTCGGCATCCTCGACGCCGACGGCTATCTGTCCATCGTGGACCGCAAGAAGGACATGCTGCTGTACAAGGGGTACAACGTCTTCCCGCGCGAGCTGGAGGAGCTGCTGATCACGATGCCCGGCGTCGCGGCGGCGGCCGTGGTGGGCCGGCCCGACACCGAGGCCGGCGAGCTGCCGGTCGCCTTCGTGGTGCCGCGCGGCTCGTTGGACGCCGATGAGCTGATGGCCGCGGTCAACGAGAAGGTGACGCCCTACAAGCGGTTGCGGGAGATCCACGTGGTCGAGCAGATCCCGGTGTCCGCCGCCGGGAAGGTGCTCAAGCGGGAGCTACGGCAGCAGCTGATCGGCGAGCTGCCCGGCTAGCCGGTCGCCGGACAGGAGCGTGCCGGCCTGCTTGACGTGCTTGAGCAGCGGGGAGACCTCCATGCTCTGCAGCCCGGGCAGCGAGCCGATCCGGTCCGAAGTGAACTCGAACAGCTCGTCGAGATCGCGGCAGTGCGCGACGGCATGGAGGTTGTGCGGCCCGGAAACCGCCGCCGCGAACGCGATCTCGGGCTTCTGCGCAAGCGTGCGCCCGACGTCCTTGACCGCCGACGGGTGCACGCGCAGCCAGAGGTTCGCCCGGGCGTGGTAGCCGAGTGCCGCGGCCGCGATCTCGACGTCGATGTGGACGACGCGCAGCCGGAGCAGCGTCTCCAGGCGCCGTGCGGCGCGGCCGGGCGTCAGGTCCGCCGCCGCGGCGAGGTCGACCAGGGCGGCGCGGCCGTCCGCGGCCAGGACGTCGAGCAGCTTTTCGTCCTCCGCGGTCAGCTGCACGGGCTCGCGGGCCACGACCGGGGCTTCCGTGAACGGCGACGCGTCGGTCCCGAGCATCGCTTCCTGCTCGGGAGTCAGGGTGCCCCGCAGCGCCGCCCAGTAGTGACCGCGGCCGCCGACGAACTGGCGGAGCATCGCGGACGCGTGGATGTCGAGGACGGCCGCGGTCCGCGGCAGCTGCTGACCGAGCAGGTCGTCGCGCTGTTCCCGGGTCCGCGACCGCACCGCGAACCCGATCTCGGAGCCCCCGGCGCAGAGCCCCACCCAGCTGACGTCGTCGCGCTTCGCGAGGGCGTCGGCGATCGCCGCGACGCTGCCGGGACGGCACCGCAGCCGCACCAGCCACTTGCTCTGGCCCAGCGCCCCCGGGTCGACGATCCCGGCCACGCGGAGGACGCCCTCGGCCCGAAGCCGCCGGTAGCGGCGGCCGACCGCGTTCTCGGTGACGCCGAGCGCGGCCGCGATCGAGGCGAACGAAGCCCGCGGGGCGATCTGGAGCGCGCGGATGAGACGCACATCGTCGGGCTGCACGGTGCCGGATTCAGCCATCGACGCTCCTCTCGTCGAGGCAATCCTACAAAACCGCCTTCCGCACGGGCGCGGTCGGCGACCGGCGGACAGACTCGGAGCGCAACCGACCGAAGGGAACAGCCCATGGAGACCGCCCTCATCATCGGAGCGTCGCGCGGCCTCGGGCACGCGATCACCACCGAACTCGCCGGCCGCGGCCGGCACGTGATCGGCACGGTCCGCGACCCGGCCGCCCGGACACCCCTGCACGACCTGGCGGACGCGTCGGACGGACGCGTCGAGGTCGAGCACCTCGACATCACCGAGCCCGCTCAGCTGCCGCCCCTGCGCGAACGGCTCGCCGGTCGCCGGCTCGACCTGCTCTTCGTCAACGCCGGCACCACGAACAACCCGGCGACCCCGATCGGCGAAGTGTCGACGGCCGACTTCGTCGACGTCATGGTCACCAACGCGCTCAGCCCGATGCGCGTCATCGAAGCGCTCGCACACCTCGTGCCTGCCGACGGGCTCATCGGCGCGATGTCCTCCGGGCAAGGCAGCATCACGAACAACACGGCCGGCTCGCGCGAGGTCTACCGCGGCAGCAAGGCGGCGCTGAACATGTTGATGCGCGGCTTCGCCGCCCGCCAGGCCGACCGGGCACTACTGCTCATGGCCCCCGGCTGGATCCGCACCGCCCTCGGCGGCGACCAGGCGCCGTTCACCCTCGAGGAGACCGTGCCGCTGATCGTGGACGTCCTGCTGGCCAAGCTCGGCAAGCCCGGCCTCGAGTTCCTCGACCGCGAGGGCAAGACCGTGCCGTGGTGACCCCGCTAGTGGCCGGTCTTCGCGCGCAGCGCCGCGTCCTTGTCCAGGACCAGCTTCTCCAGGTCCTGCTGGAACGCCGCCATCTTCGAGCGCAGGCCTTCGTCGGACGCCGCCAGGATCCGGACCGCCAGCAGGCCCGCGTTGCGCGCGCCGCCCACCGACACCGTCGCCACCGGGACACCCGCCGGCATCTGGACGATCGACAGCAGCGAGTCCAGGCCGTCCAGGTACTTGAGCGGGACCGGGACGCCGATCACCGGCAGCACCGTCGCCGACGCGACCATGCCCGGCAGGTGGGCCGCGCCGCCCGCGCCCGCGATGATCACGCGGACGCCGCGGGCCACCGCCGACGTCGCGTAGTCCAGCATGCGCTGCGGGGTGCGGTGCGCCGAGTAGACGCCGACCTCGTACTCGACGCCGAACTCGTCCAGCGCCGCACCGGCCGCATCGAGGGTCGGCCAGTCCGAGTCGCTGCCCATGATCACGCCCACCTGCGGCGCCATACCTGATCTCCTAGTGGATTTCGTAGCCGTCGAGCCAGACGGCGTGGGACAGCCAGTGCGCCGAGAGCAGCGCGCGGTTGCGCAGGTCGTCCATGCGCTCGCCGGTGAAGTTGACGTGCCCGAGCTTGCGGCCCGGCCGCTCCTGCTTGCCGTAGAGGTGCACCCGCACTTCCGGGTACCGCGCGAAGAGGTGGTGCAGCCGCTCGTCCGGCCCCATCTCGGGCAGCTCCGGCGCGCCCAGCACGTTCGCCATCACGCACGCCGGCGCGATCAGGTCCGTCCGGCCCAGCGGGTAGTCGAGCACCGCCCGCAGGTGCTGCTCGAACTGCGACGTGCGCGCGCCGTCCATGGTCCAGTGCCCGGAGTTGTGCGGGCGCATCGCCAGCTCGTTCACCAGCAGCCCGGTGTCCGTCTCGAACAGCTCGACCGCGAGCAGCCCGGTGACGTCCAGCGTCGAGGCGATCCGCAGCGCGAGGTCCTGCGCCTCGTGCACGCGCTCCGGAGCGAGCCCCGGCGCCGGGGCCAGCACCTCGGTGTTGATGCCGCCGGTCTGCACCGTCTCGACCACGGGGTACGCCGCGCCCTGGCCGAAGGGCGAGCGGGCGACGAGCGCGGCCAGCTCCCGCCGCATCGCCACCTTCTCCTCGACCAGCAGCGGCGTGCCCGCTTCCAGGAGCTCCGGCACGGTCTCGCGCGCGTGCCGCGCGGTGTCCAGCATCCAGACGCCACGGCCGTCGTAACCACCGCTGGACGCCTTGAGCACGACCGGCCAGCCGTGCTCGCCGCCGAACTTCACCACGTCGTCCACAGAGGACACTTCGGCGAAGGCCGGGCCCGGCACGCCGAGGCCCGCCATCATCTCGCGCATCACCAGCTTGTTCTGCGCGAAGCCCAGCGCCGACGGTGCCGGCCGGATGAGGAAGCCCTCCATCGCCAGCGTCAGCAGGTGCTCACCCGGCACGTGCTCGTGGTCGAACGTGAGCACGTCGACCGACGACGCGAACTTGCGCAGCGCCTCGAGGTCGGTGTGGTGCCCCAGGGTGACGTCGCCCGCGACGAGCCCGGCGGCTTCGTTCTCCCCCGCCGCGAGCACGCGCAAGGACTGGCCGAGGGAGATCGCCGCCTGGTGGGTCATCCGGGCCAGCTGGCCGCCGCCCACCATGCCCACGACGGGCAGACCGGTGTGTTTGTCCATAGCGCGCTCAGCCTACTGCGCCGATTTTTGACCAATCCGACCGGCGGTCACGGCGGAAAGGCGCGGTGAGCGGGTCGGCTCCGGACCGTTTCCGCCTGCTTTCGGCCGGATTGTCAAACGGTGACGACCTGCGGTGACCGCCGGACCAGACGTAGCTCACGCGCCGCCAGTCCGAGGATCCCGGCCGCCGCCGCGAGCACGTAGACGTTGCCGAGGACCGACCAGCCCGGGCCCCAGCCGAACTCCGTGTCGCCGCCGTTGGGCACCAGCATCACGATCTGCGAGGCGAACAGCGCCGCGACCGCCGCCGCGACCCAGCGCCACCCCTTCACCAGCAGCAGCGTGAGCAACGGCACGCACCACACCCAGTGGTGCGACCACGACACCGGCGACAGCAGCAGCCCGTAGAACGCCGTCACCAGCAACGCGCCCGCGTCTTCCCCGCGCCGGTGCAGCCGCACGACCAGCCACACCGCGGGTACGGCCAGCACCGCCGCCACCCCGACCGCCACCGCCAGCGACCAGGGCGCGAGGTGGGTGGCCCGGTTGACCAGCCCGTTGAGCGACTGGTTGAAGATCCAGTGCACCGACCCGACCCGGCTCGGGTCGGTCGCCGAATCCCGCCAGAACCGCGCCGCCTCGACCGGGATGACCGCGAACATCACCGCTTCGAGCGCCACGAACGTGCCCAGGGCCCGCAGCCCGTCCTTCCACCTTCCCGTGAAGAACAGGTGCGGCACGAAGATCAGCGGGGTCAGCTTGATCGCCGCCGCCACGCCGATCAGCACGCCCGCCCACCGCGACCCCCTGGCCGACAGCACCAGGACGTCCAGCACCACGAACGCCATCAGTATCAAGTTGATCTGGCCCAGGAACAGCGTCTTCCACACCGGTTCCAGCGCCAGAGCGATGGCCGTTCCCGCCGGCAGCGCCCACCGGCTTCTTCCCAGAAGCGATGAGTGCCCCGGCGACGACGAAACCACCGTGATCACGACCATAAGGGCGACCACCGACAAAAACGCGAGCACGCCCCACACCAGGCCCGGCGGCACGAGAGCGAGCGGCAGGAACAGCGGCGCGGCGGCGGGTGTGTAGGTGAACGGCAAGCGCACCCAGTCCGGCAAAGCCGTCAGCACGTCCCGCGTGTAGAGCGGGTCGCCGTGCAGCAGCGTCAGCGCCCCGGCGCGGTAGACGGCGCTGTCCGCACCGAGGTGCCACCCGGCCAGCCAGACGACGACGCCGAGCGCCAGCACGGCCAGCGCCAGAACCCCCCCGAGCACCCGGCCGGTGCGCGCCTCAGACGCCGGTCGTGACGTCGACATGCTCGTCCGGCGCGGCCTTCTTCTTCCGGGCCCGCCGCTGCAGGCCCCAGCGCAGGATCAGCGCCGCGGCCAGCACGAACGGCATCAGGATGTAGGCGTCCCCCAGGATGTTCTGCCACACCTTCCAGTGGAGCTCGACATTGCGGCCGTTCGGCAGGATCAGCAGCACGCAGCTCAAGAACACGAACGCGACGAGGAACGTCCCGGTCCAGCGCTTCCAGGCCGTCGCCGGGGTGGTCTTCGGCAGCCGCGACACCAGCAGCACGATCAGCGGGACCACCCAGACCCAGTGGTGGGTCCACGAGATCGGCGAGATCAGCAGCGTCCAGAACGCGGTGACCAGCACCGCGGCCAGCGCCTGGCCCTTGCGGTGGAACCGCATGAGCAGCCACAGGGCCGGAATCGCGAGCAGCAGGCCGATGCCCATCGCCGCCTTCGACGCCCACGGCGCGAGGTCGGTGGCCCGGTTCATCAGCGCGTTCAGCGACTGGTTGCCCGCCCAGTGCACCGGCCCGATCCGCCCGGTGTCCGGCAGCGTGATGGTCCAGTACTTGGCCGCGTCGTGGGCGTTGATGAGGAACATCAGGCCCTGGAGGACGACGAACGTCGCGAGCCCGCGCAGCGCGTCCTTGCGGCGGCCGGTGATGAACAGGTGCCCGAGGAAGACCAGCGGCGTGAGCTTGATCGCCGCCGCGACGCCGACCAGCACGCCGCCCCAACGGCTGCCCCGCGCGCCGATGACCAGCATGTCCAGCAGGATCATGGCCATCAGGATCAGGTTGATCTGGCCGAGGAAGATCGTCCGCCACACCGGCTCGAGGCCGAGGAAGACCAGGAAGAACACGATGGTCGAGCGGGCGGGCGAGGCCCACCAGCGCGGCCCGTCGGCGGCCGGGCGGGGCAGCGCGCCGATCGCGATCCGGATCGACAGCGCCATCGCGGCCAGCGAAACGCCGGTGATCAGGCCCCAGGAGATCTGCGTCGGGAACGCGGCGAGCGGCACGAAGATCAGCGCGGCCGTCGGTGGGTAGGTGAAGGGCAGCAGCGCCCACCACGGTTCGGGGGCGAGGGTGTTGGAGTCGTAGAGGGAGTCGCCGTGCAGCAGCGTGAGCGCACCGGCCCGGTAGACCGCGCTGTCGACGCCGAGCACCCAGTCGTGCTGCCAGCCGTAGATGCCGTACCCGATCGCGACCAGCGGGATCACCGCGAGGATCAGGATCGACCGCGGGCGGACGGACAGCCGGGCGAGTGACTTCCGCAGGGCCAGGCGGTGCGACGATCTGGCCGCGACTGCGCCGTCGACGTCGGTGGATACGGTCCGGGTCACCTCACCAGGAAATCATGAGCCGTCCGGTCCGGGTCAGAAGGGTCCTGGCGGAACCGGACTTTTCACGCGTTCTACACGCGAGCGAGGTGGGCCAGCAGGTCGCACGCCATTTCGTGGGTGGCGGGCAGGCGCACCGCGGACACCCGGGGCCGGCCGGTGTCCGCCAGCTGCGCATCGACGGAAAGTCGTTCGTTCAACGCCCTTCGCAGCGCGACGCCGTGCGAAGCAACTCGCTCGTCCTTCGGGACCAGCGCGGCTACTACGGACGGCCCGAGCGAAGCGACGCTCTGCCCGCTGTCGAACACCGTCCGCAGCGCGTCCGCGACGAGGATCATCCCGGTCAGCCGCGGGAACCCGGTGACCGTGGTGAGGTCGAGCGAAACGACCAGCAGCACGTGGTCCTCGGCGGCCGGCCGCTCGCGCGCGGCGGCGGCCCGGTAGACCTCGTAGAGCCGGGTGCGCAGGTAGGCGGCCGAGGGCAGGCCGGTGAGCGGGTCGGTGACCTCGGTGTGCACGAGCTGGTCGGTGGCGACGTCGGCCCAGGCCAGCGCGGTGGTGCGGAGCAGCCGCGCCGGCGTGGCGTCGACGTCCGGCGAGACGAACCCGTCGTCGCCGTGGTCGAGCACCGCGTGCAGCGCGGCCAGGTCGGCGAGGGTTTCCGCGAGCCCCGCGCCGGCCGCCGCCCGGGCCCGGGCCAGCCCGGCCAGTGCGGTTTCGGCGGCTTCGACGCGGCCCTTGGCCATCACGGCCGCGCAGACGGCGTCGACCTCGGGCAGCGCCCAGTCGCTCGGGAACCGCCACCCGGCGGCCAGGCTGGCCGTGCGCCAGCGGGCACGCAGCGTGCGCAGGGCGCGGTCGGCGAGCGGAGCGCCACCGGGACCGGAGCGCGTAGCCGGAACGTCCACTGGCCGCCTGCCCCTTCCGTCCGGTCCGTGTCGATCTTGCTCGGTGCTTCACGGTGAGGACGTGCCCCACCGGACCCCGTGACGCGTACTCGCGAGTTTTGTTGAGAAGCTTTTCCACGGCGCCACCCGGAGGTGGGTGATTTTGCTCCGCCGTCGGAGTCAACACCCCGACCACGACGTGACGGCCCGGGGTGGGTCAGTCACACTTGTCTCGCGTCGCGGACCCGCCTGTAATGGCAGGTCCTGGCCTTAACCGACCGAGGAGTGCCGTGTCCACCGTTCCCGCCGATCTCAGCGGAAAGAGTGACGCCGAGCTGATCGCCGAGGTTCGCGCCGGGAAGATCGAGTCGTACGGGCCGCTTTACGAACGACACACCGGTGCGGCGCACAACCTCGCACGTCAGCTGGCCCGTTCGAGCTCGGAAGCCGACGACCTCGTGTCCGAGGCGTTCGCGAAGGTGCTGGACACGCTGCGTGGCGGTAAGGGGCCGGACACAGCCTTCCGGGCGTACCTGCTGACGGCACTGCGTCACACCGCGTACGACCGCACCCGCAAGGAACGGCGGGTCGACCTCAACGAGGACATGACCGGCGTCTCGGCCGAGGCGCTCACCGTCCCCTTCTCCGACACCGCCGTCGCCGGGCTCGAGCGGACGATGGCCGCCAAGGCGTTCGCGCGGCTGCCCGAACGCTGGCAGGCGGTGCTCTGGCACACCGAGATCGAGCAGCAGAGCCCGGCCGAGGTCGCGCCGCTGCTGGGGCTGACCGCGAACGGAGTCTCCGCGCTCGCCTACCGCGCCCGCGAAGGGCTGCGCCAGGCGTATCTGCAGGTCCACCTGCAGGAGAACGAGGAGGAACGCTGCCGGGCCTGCGCCGAGCGGCTCGGCGCGTGGACCCGCGACGGGCTGTCCAAGCGGGAACGCGCCCAGGTCGAGAGCCACCTCGACGAGTGCGACAACTGCCGGGCGCTGGCCGCGGAGCTGGCCGACGTCAACGGCGGGCTGCGCGCGATCATCGCCCCGATCGTCCTGGGTGGCGCCGCGCTCGGCTACCTCGCGACCATCGGAGCCGCGAAGGCGAGCGCGGCCACCGCGGCGGCCGCCGGTGCGGCCGCGGCCGGTGCCGCCGCGGCCGGGGGCAAGGCCGGCGCGGCCGCGGGGGCCGCCGCC
>NZ_JBFBBZ010000092.1:0-24671 GCF_040682935.1 Amycolatopsis sp. NPDC051061 | reverse complement strand
TCTCCGCCCAGTCCTCCACGTTCAGCACCCTCCTACCTCAGAGGGGGTCAACTTTCGGAAGACTCCTGGGGGTCAGTTTTCACGAAGCGACGACACGTTTGAACCTGGACCGTCACACGGTGACCAAATGGCGGGCGCGGTTCGTCACCGACCGGCTGGACGGCTTGAGCGACGAACCGCGCCCCGGTCGGCCGCGCACGATATCCGATGAGCAGGTCGTGGTGACCACGCTGGAAACCAGCCGGCGAACGCGACGCACTGGTCGATCCGGTCACTGGCGGCGCAGACCGGGATGACGCAGTCGGCGGTCTCACGGATCTGGCGGGCGTTCGGTCTCAAACCGCACGAGGTGGACACGTTCAAGATCAGCAAGGATCCGTTGTTCGTGGACAAGGTCCGCGACGTGGTCGGGCTGTATCTGGATCCGCCCGCGAAGGCGGTGGTGCTGTGCGTGGACGAGAAGTCCCAGATCCAGGCGCTGGACCGCTCGGCTCCGGTGTTGCCGATGCTGCCCGGCGTGCCCGAACGGCAAAGTTTCGACTACATCCGCCACGGAACCACCAGCCTCTTCGCTGCCCTCGAAGTCGCCACCGGGCAGGTCATTAGCGCGGTCAAACGCCGGCATCGGCACCAGGAGTTCCTCGGCTTCCTGCTCACCATCGACAAGAACGTGCCTGCCGAGCTGGCCGTGCACGTGTCGTGCTGGACAACCTCTCGACCCATAAAACACCAGCGGTGAAAACCTGACTGCTCAACCATCCCCGGTTCCACCTGCACTTCACCCCGACCGGCTCCAGCTGGCTCAACCTCGTCGAACGCTGCTTCGCCGAGATCACAGTCAAACTGCTCCGCCGCGGTGTCCACCGCTCGGTCACTGCCCTCGAACGCGACATCCTCGACTGGATCCGACACTGGAACACCAACCCCAGGACATTAGCCCCTCGGCGCCTGCTCGATCGTACGGCGATCTGGTTCACCTTTGACCATGTTTTCTTCACCTTTGGTCATGTTTCGCATCTGCCGTCCGTGCGGTCGCCCGCGACAGGTTAATCTGTCATCTGTGCGGTCGCCCACAACCGGCTCCTGCGGGACGCTCCTACGGGCCGCCTCACATCCCGTAAGCTGGAATCGCTGACCAATCGATGCCAACCAACTTGTGCGCGCGTTTCCGGAGCCGTGACTATAGAGGCACATAAGACGCGATTCCATGGACGATCCGAGTCCTGACACTATTATCAGATCGTGCGTCCTCGATTCGAGAAATCGTCCGCAGACGCCGCTGCTCACAGCGCCACACTTCGACACCCCGGCTCAACCGAAAGCCGAGTAGCATTTCCCGGCTTTGTCCCACCGGCCATGGAATTAGGGGAAGGACCGGCCCACCAGTGAGTAACCGTATTCCTCCCGATATCACCCTCGATGTCAAGCGCCTGGCAGAGGTTCCCCTGGGCAGAGCAGGCCGGGCCGTACTCGTGGACGGACCGCCCGCCTGCGGCAAGACGACGGTCGTGAGGCAGATCGTGGGACGCGCGGTCGCCGTCGGCTACGTCGCAGCCACCGCCACCTGCGCACACACCGAGCGTAAGCTGCCTTTCGGCGTGCTCAGCCAGCTGGCCTACGGCTCGGGCCGGGGCCGAGAGGGCGACCCCGACATCGAGGCCCTGTCCGAGCTGTTCACCGCGACGGCCGTACCCACCGACGAGGCCGAATTGCTCCAGCTGTGCCACCGGCTGTGCAACGCGATCATTGCCATCTCCGAGCGTGTCCCGCTGGTGATCGCGGTCGACGACGTCCGCCGTGGCGACGTCCCCTCCCTGCACGTGCTGTTGCAGCTGATCCGCAGGCTGGACTCGGCACGGGTGCTCGTCGTGTTCTCCGACGACCTGCGGCTGCCGGCCACCTTCCTGCCGCTGCGCTACGAGCTGCTGCGCCTGCACGACCTGCACCGCGTCCAGGTCGGCCCGCTGACAGTCGGACAGGTGAGCAGCAGGGTCGGCGGCGAGCTGGGCGTCGGCGCCCTGGACCGCACCAACTTCATGGGGTTCACCGGCGGCAATCCGCTGCTGCTTGACGCGCTGCTGACCGACCTGTCCGAGGCGGGCGAGCCGAGGGAGTTGGGCTACGGGCACGCATTCCTGTCCTGCCTGCACCGCAACGAGCCGATCTTCCTGGACGCCGTGCGCGCCATGGCCGTGTTCGGACCGGCAGCGCCCGCCGAGCTGAGCCGGGTCGCCGGGCACGAGCTGGGCCAGATCAGTCAGGTGCTGGCCGCCCTGGAGGACTGTGGCCTGCTGGCGGAGAGCGGGTTCCGGCACGAGGTGGCCAGGCAGGCCGTGCTCGCCGACACCCCGGCGACCGAACAAGAGATCCTGCACCGCAGGGCCGCCCGGCTGCTGCGCGACCGGGGCGGCACGGCCACCGCCATCACCGGCCACCTGCTGCTGGCCGGCCGGATCACCGACCCGTGGTCGGCCGACATGCTACTGGAGGCCGCCGAGCAGGCGCTGCCCAGGAACGAACTGGTCGCTGCGGTGGAGCTGCTCCACCGCGCGCTGGACTGCTGTCCCGACCGGGATCGGCGGATCGCCATCCAGGCCAGGCTGGTCTCGACGGAGTGGCGGATCAACCCGTCGACGGCGGCCAGGCACCTGTCCGCGATGCTCTCGGCGTTCCGCGCCGAGCAACTGCCCGTCCAGGACGCGCTCATGCTGGTGAAGAACCTGCTCTGGCACGGCAGGATGGCCGATGCGGAGAGCATTCTGTCCCAGCTGCGGTCAAACTCGGCGGCCACCGAGCTGATGCCCTCCTTCGAGCAGTGGCTGACCTGTACCTACGCCGGGCTGGCCAGGCCACGCACGGTCCAACACCGACACACCGATTCGCTGCTGACCAGGGTCGAGCTGTGGCCGCAGGCCGTCGAGGTGCTCACAGACGTGCTGGTGGCCGGACACACCGAGGACATCGTGCGCAGAGCCGAGGCGGTGCTGCGCGAGCGGCAGTTGGCGCACGGACTGTCCGGTCGGCCCGACGCACTGATCTTCGCGCTGTTCTCGCTGATCTACAGTGACCGGTCGGAAACCGCGTCGGTCTGGTGCGAGACGCTGCTGGCGGACCCCGGCGTCCGGCACGGCCCGATGTTGCACGCGGCGCTGATGCTGACGGCAGCGGAGTGCGCGCTGCGCCGTGGCGACCACCTGAAGGCAGCCGAACTGGTCACCGAGACGTTCGCGCTGGTCTCCCCCGGTGGCTGGGGCGTTCACGTCGGGCTGCCGCTGAGCATCCGCATCCTCGCGCTGACCAGGATGGGACGGCTCGAGGAGGCCAGGGCCGCTGTCGGCCAACCGGTGCCGGACGCGATGTTCACCGACCGGCACGGCTTGCACTACCTCTACTCTAGGGGCTACTTCTTCCTGGCCGTGGGCCGCTACCAGGCCGCTCTGGGCGACTTTCTGCTCTGCGGCGAACTGCTCACCAGGTGGGGGCTCGGCGGCGGCTGCGCCCCGGTGCCGTGGCGGACCGCCGCCGCCGAGGCGTGGCTCGCGCTGGGCAACCGGGATCAGACCCGCACGCTCATCCACGAACAGCTGAGCAGGCCGGGCACCGACAGCGCCAGGGCCCGCGGCCAGGCGCTGCGGCTGCTCGCCCAGACTAGTGCGGCCAAGCGCAGGCCCCGGTTGCTCAACGAGGCCGCGTCGCTGTGCGAGTCGGTCGACGACAAGTACGAGCTGGCCCGTGCCCTACACGACCTCGCCCAGGCCCAGCGCGCCCTCGGCGAGAACAAGTTGGCCCGGCGGGTCACCCGCAGGGCGTGGCGTGTGGCCAAGATGTGCGACGCCGCGCCGCTGTGCGACGACCTGATGCCGGTCGGCGGGGATGTCATCGACTCCGAGCTGCTGCCCAAACAGCAGTACGGCATCGACCAGCTGACCCACTCCGAGCACCGGGTGGCCGCGCTGGCCTCCGCCGGTATGACGAACCGGGAGATCGCTGACAGACTGTTCGTCACCCAGAGCACCGTGGAGCAGCACCTGACGCGGGTTTTTCGCAAGCTCGGCATCAAGCAGCGCGAACAGCTCCCGCCCGAGCTGGCAGTGGACAGGTCGAAGTCAGCATGACCGGCAGGAACAACAGCGGGGTTGGCGCCCGCCCCAGGCGCGAAGCACGAGGGAGATCCGTCCGATGAACATCGCACTGTGGGTGGTCCAGGTGGTGCTGGCATTCGCATTCGCCGCAGCAGGTTTGTTGAAGGCGACCCAGCCGATTGCCAAGCTGGGCGGCATGCTGCCCTGGGTGACCGACTTCACCGTCTCGACCGTCCGTCTGATCGGCGTGGTCGAGGTGCTCGGCGCGCTGGGTCTGGTGCTCCCGGCGCTGACTGGCATCCTGCCGGTGCTCACCCCGATGGCCGCAGTCGGCCTGGCGCTGACTATGGTGGGCGCCGCAGTACTGCACGTGCGTCGCAAGGAGAACAACGCGCTGGCCAGTCCGATCGTGCTGTTCCTGCTGGCCGCGTTCGTCGTGTGGGGCCGGTTCGGACCGTACGCGCTCTGAGAGGCTCCCGACGGGACTGGAGCGTTGACCACGAAGGTTCGCCGGGTTGGTGACACGCCGGGCAATGGTCCTAGACGCTGAGCTGTGTTGATCTCACGCTCGACGACGAAGTCGCTGTCGAACGTGAGGAACGCCGATGGCCGAGCCGGTTCAGAGCACGGCGATTAACCGAAGACGAGGTACGCACGCTGCTGCGGATCACTCGTCGTGGTAAGCACGAGTCGATCCGGGTGCGGCGGGCGACGATCATCATGGCCTCGGCATCTGGGTCGCCGGTACCCGTGATCGCCACCTGCTCGGCAGGGAACGACTCCGCCAGATCCTGCGCCAGCACGGGATCACCTTTCCAGCACATGCGGACCTGGAAGGAATCCACCGATCCCGGACTCGACGCCAAGCTCGACCGCATCGAGCACGTCATGACCCGGTTTCCGCGGCGGCGCTTCGCCTTCGACCAGTTCGGCCCGTTGTCGATCCGCCCGCACCACGGCTGCGGCTGGGCACCACGAACCCGGCCCGGTCGGCTGCCCGCGACCTACACCCGTACGCACGGCATCCGCTACTTCCACGGTTACTACTCGCTGGGCGACGACCTGCTCTGGGCCCTGATGCGCCGCCCTCAAGGTGGTGACCACAGCCTCGCCACCTTGAGAAGTCGATCAGAGCGGCAAGACCGGCCGGCGCTCCGATCTACGTGATCATGGACAACCCATCGGCTAACAAGACCCCGCAGATCCGCAAGTGGGCAGCGCACAACAACGTCGAACTCTGCCTGACACCGACCTGCACCTCGTGGGACAACCCCGATCGAGGCCCAGTTCGGGCCGCCACGCACGTTCACGATAAGCAACTCCCACCACCCGACCACAGCGTGCTCGCCCGCCGGATCCAGGCATACCTGCGATGGCGCAACGCCAACGCCCAGCACCCCGACATCCTGGTCGCCCAACGCAAAGAACGAGCCCGCATCCGCAGCGAACGCCAACAACGCTGGGGCCGCTAAAGAACCCGAGCCGCCCGACCAACCCGGCAAAACCGAGGTGGTCAACACACAAGGGGGTCCGCCGGGTTCGTCCGGCGGCCCCCCTGTGTCCGACATTCACCGGGTGGCGCGCGGCATCCCGGCCAGGGTCGCGGTGACCACCTCTTCAGCCACGTCCGTCACCAGTCCCACTCCGGTCGGACCGTCCAACACGAACGTCAGCCCGCCGGTGGACTTCTTATCCCGGCGCATCAGCGCGACCAGTTCGGCGTCGGACACCCCGGCCACCAGTTCGGTGGGCAGCCCGTAGCCGGCGACGACGTCGTGGTGCTCGGCAACCCTGGCCGGGCCGATCCGGCCGAGTGCGCGGGCAAGGCGGCCAGCGAACACCGTGCCGATCGCCACCCCCTCGCCGTGGCGGACCGCGAACCCGGTGGCCCGTTCCAGGGCATGGCCCAGTGTGTGGCCGTAGTTGAGGATGTGTCGCAGTCCGGAGTCGCGCTCGTCGGCCGCGACCACCCGCGCCTTGAGCGCGACGCTGGCCGCGACCTGGTCCAGCAGCGGCAGTCGGTCCAGGTCGGGCGCGCCGATGAAGTGGCAGCGCGCGATCTCGCCGAGTCCGTTGCGCAGTTCTCGCTCGGGGAGCGTGGCGAGCAGGTCGAGGTCGCAGAGCACGGCGGCGGGCTGCCAATAGGCGCCGACCAGGTTCTTGCCCTCGGGCAAATTCACTGCGGTCTTGCCGCCGACGCTCGCGTCGACCTGGGCCAACAGCGTGGTGGGTAGGTGCACCACGGGGGTTCCCCGGTGGTGGAGGGAGGCGGCGAGGCCGACGGTGTCGGTGGTGGTGCCACCGCCGCAGGAGATGATGACGTCGGCTCGGGTCAGCCCGAACTCGACGAACCGACTGCACAGGCGGGCGACGGTCGCGAGGTTCTTGTACTGCTCGCCGTCACTGGCGGAGATCATCAGCGAGGGCACGCCCGGGTCCGGCGTCTGCTCCGGCGGCCTCGCCGTGACCACGACCGCCCGGTTCGCTCCGAGCCGGGCGACGACCTCCGGCAACAGCGAGCGCACCCCATGTCCGATGTGCACGGTGTAGGCCCGGCTGCCCAGTTCCACCCTGACCTCTCGGGTCGCGGTCCCAGTAACAGCGGTCACGATTTCTCTCCAAGAGATCAGGCCACCAACAGGGTCATGGCGGCACCGGCAGTAGCAACAGCGGGCAGGCCGAGTCGGTTGTCTGTCAGCTGGACCTGTCGGAACAGGTGCAGTTCACGGGGTGCCCGGTCGGTGACCGCCACCTGCAACAGGTCGAAATAGCGCTGCCAGGCCGATGCCGATCCGATTGCCGAATCGACGGGCGGTCCACCGGTGGAACGCTGGGCGGCGGCGGCGATGGCCGTACGCTGTTCCGAGCCTAGCGACCGGCTCCGATCCAACCAGTACTGGAAGAGAAATCCGCGGCGGACGACGGGCGGAACAAGTTCCAACACATTCGTCAGGTGATATAGCGCGGTTCGCAGCAGGCCGTCCCGGTCGGTTTCCGGACCGACCAGCGCGTCGACGGCGAGCTCACTGGAGGCGGTGGCCAGCGCCTGTTCCGCGGCTGGCTCCTCCTGGGGCTGCTCCGCCGTCGGATCGGCATCCCCGGTGGCCAACCCGACGCCGATGCCCTGGGCGGCCGCCGCGGCGCAGAGCACACCGAGCACCTGTCCACGCACCTGCTCGGTGACCCGCATCCGTAACACCACAACAGGTTCCGCGTTCCTGGGGCCACCAGTCAGTCGCGTACGGACGAACGACCACGGCTGGTCGGGGTGCCAGGTGTGCAGCTCGCGCACCGCAGGCGGCAGGACAGCGAGTACCGCCCGTGCCGGGTCCGACGCACCGGGGCGGTCGTCCGTGAGCAGCCAGTCCGACCAGGTCGGTCGCCCGATGCGCGGGGTCTGGACGTCCAGTGCTCCGCCGAGTCGCGTCCCGACGGGCCAGGTCCTAGTCATGTCCACCACATCTTCCGAAGGTAGGACCGGGGATTCCCGGATATCTCGGTGGTGTCGCGGCGCCACACCAACCCTGTCAACAATAAGGCCTTCAGTTATTCGCAATTTCGTGTAATTGAAGTTAGGGGGATACAGGGGGGCGGCTTAGGGGGCGACGCTGGGGGGAGGGGAACAAAAATCGTAGTCACGGCAGTCGACGAGTTCCAGACCGGCTGCGGGACCGGGTTCGCCGCTTCGATAGTGCTCCCGGGCCCGCACTCGCACGTATCGAAGGGCGTGGTGGCATTGCTGCGGACCGACCTGATCCGCCCGGTTCCCGAGCTGCTGCGGGCGAACGCGGATCGATTCGGCGACAAGCTGGCCTATTCGGACGGCGACCGGACCGTCGGCCACGCCGAACTGGAGCGCCGCACCTGGCGGCTGGCCGGGCACCTCGGCGGGCTGCGGCTGCACCCCGGCGACCGAGCCATGCTGTGCCTGGGAAACCGCGTCGAAATGATCGAGAGCTATTTCGGCGTGCTGCGCGCCGACGCGGTCGCGGTGCCGGTCAACCCGCGCTCGACCGACGCCGAGCTGGCATACCTGCTCGCCGACAGCGGCGCCCGGCTGGTGATCACCGACAGCGCGCTCGCGGCCAGGTTCGACCGGCTGCGTGCCGAGCGATTCGCTGACCTGACGATCGTGGCCATCAAGGACGGGCCGCTGCCCGCCGAGGTCATGCCGTTCGAACCGTTGGCGGCCACCGAGCCGGAGCTGCCCGCTCGCGACGACCTCGCGCTGGACGACATCGCGTGGATGCTCTACACGTCGGGCACGACCGGCCGCCCCAAGGGCGTGCTGTCCACCCAGCGCAGCTGCCTGTGGTCGGTCGCGGCTTGCTACGTGCCAGCGCCCGACCTGAGCAGCGAGGACCGCATCCTGTGGCCGCTGCCGCTGTTCCACAGCCTCTCGCACATCAACTGCCTGCTCGCAGCCACCGCCGTCGGTGCGAGCACCAGGATCGTCGACGGCACCTCGGCCCCGGACGTGCTGGCCGCACTAGAGCAGGAGCGCTCGACCTACGTGGCCGGGGTACCCACATTCTACCGCTACCTGGTGGACGCCGCACGGAAGCGGGACTTCTCCGCCCCGCAGCTGCGCGCCGGCCTGGTCGGTGGCGCCGTGACGGCCGCCGAACTGCTGCGCTCGTTCCAGGAGACGTTCAACGTCCCGCTAATCGACGCCTACGGCAGCACCGAGACCTGTGGCGCGATCACAGTGAACTGGCCGACGGGGGCGCGGGTGGAGGGCTCGTGCGGGCTGCCCGTGCCGGGTCTGACCGTGCGCCTGGTCGATCCGGACACCCAACTGGACGTGGCCGCCGGCGAGGAGGGCGAGTTCTGGGTAGCCGGGCCGAACGTGATGCTCGGCTACCACAACCAGCCCGAGGCCACCGCCGACGTACTGCGCGACGGCTGGTACCGCACCGGAGACCTTGGCCGCCGGGACGAGGCCGGCTACTGCTCTGTCACCGGCCGGATCAAGGAACTGATCATCCGGGGCGGCGAGAACATCCACCCCGGCGAGGTCGAGGCCGTGGTCAGGACAGTTGTTGGCGTGGCGGACGTGGCCGTGGTGGGCAAGCCGCACGACGTGCTGGGCGAGGTCCCGGTGGCGTTCGTGGTGCCGGGGCCCGACAGGTTCGACCCGGTCGCCGTACTGGCCGCTTGCCGCGAGCAGCTGTCCTACTTCAAGGTGCCGGACGAGATCTATGAGATCAACCGGGTCCCGCGCACGGCTTCGGGCAAGACGACCCGGCACGTGCTGCTGGACATGCCGGCCAGGTTGCGGGCCGCCGCGAGCGGTCAGTACCAGTCGATGCTGCGCCTGGACTGGTTGCCAGGCGCGGCCCTGTCTGGGATCGAGGACGCCGACCTGACTGGTGTCAGCTCGTGGGCATTCGCCGATGACGACACGTTCGGTATCGCCGAGGGGCTGCGCGCGGCGGGCGTCGACGTGCACCCGGACCTGGCCGAG
Organism: Amycolatopsis sp. NPDC051061; assembly: GCF_040682935.1. NCBI lineage: Bacteria > Bacillati > Actinomycetota > Actinomycetes > Pseudonocardiales > Pseudonocardiaceae > Amycolatopsis > Amycolatopsis sp. NPDC051061. The sequence continues at coordinate 15,122 of NZ_JBFBBZ010000092.1, read as the reverse complement.
GCTCCCGACGTCGTGGTCGTGACCGCCGAGGGCGAGCACAGTGAGGTCGCGGACGACGTCAAGGCGCGCGCGACCGCGCTGGCCGAGCGGCTGAGCGCATGGCTGGCCGAGGACCGGCTCAACCGCACCCGGTTCGTGGTGCTCACCTCGGGCGCGGTGTCGACCGGTCCCGAGGAGACCGTGCACGAGCTGCGGTCGGCCCCGCTGTGGGGTGTGGCGCGCTCAGTGCAAGCAGCGTTCCCCGGTCGCGTAGTCGTGGCCGACCTCGACCCCGGCGAGCAGTCCGGCGCCGGGCAGGCGTTGGTCCGGATCATCGCCGCCGGACACGAGCAGGCCGCAGTCCGCGATGGTGTGCTGTTGGTGCCGCGCCTGGCCAGGGTGTCGGTGCCTGCCGAGCCGGAGCCGGTCTCCGCGCCGGACCCGGACGGGCTTGTGATCGTCGCGGGTAGTGACTCGCCCAGGGGGGCCGCGCTGGCACGCCACCTGGTGTCCGCGCACGGAGTGCGGCACCTGCTTTTGCTGTCGGCCGACGGGTTGCCCGAGCCCGCTGCGGCCGAGTTGGAGTCCACCTTCGCCGCTGCCGGTGCGCGCGCCAGGTCGACCGCGTGCGACCTCGCCGACCGCGATATGCTGCAAGCCCTGTTGGCCGTGCAGGACCGCCCGGTCAGTGCCGTCGTTCACGTCGGCAGTGTCGGCCGCTCGCTGCGCGAGACCAGCCGTGGGCTGGCGAACCTGCACGAGCTGACCCGCGCTGCCGGTCCGGTCCTGTTCGTCACCGTCACCTCAGTGGCCGGGGTGCTCGGCTCCCCCGGTGATCCCGACCGGGCCGCCGCCGACCAGTTCGCCGAGGCTCTGGTACGACGTCGTCGGGCCCGTGGGCTGAGTGGGCTCGCCCTGGCCTGGGGTCCGCTGCCGGGTGAACCGACCGAGACCGGCGTCAGTGCGGTCCCGATGGCCGAGGCGCTCACGCTGTTCGACGCGGCGCTGACGGCCGACCAGGGCCCGTTAATGCTGTTGGGTCTCGGTGCGATGGGTGCCCGCCGGTCCAGTGGCCCGCTGCCCGTGGTGCTGCGTGACCTGGTCGACGGTGGGAGGAGCGTGGTCGAGGCTCCGGACACGGCCGCCACCGCGGAGTTCCGTCGGCAGCTGGCCGACGCTGGTGAGCACCGCGCCCGTCGGATCGCGCTCGACCTGGTGCGAGAGCAGACCGCGGCGGCGCTCGGGTTGGGCGTTGACGCGACCGTGGCCGCCAACCAGGCCTTCCGCGACTTCGGTGTCACGTCGCTGACTGCTGTCGCGCTGCGAAACCGGATCAACGCGGCCACCGGCGCCACGCTGGCCGCGACCGTCGCGTTCGACCAACCGACCCCGGCCGCTCTGGCCGAGCACCTGATCCGCGAGATCACCGGCAGCAGCCCGGTGACCGCGGGCACCCCGGCCGTAAAGTCCACTGTGGATGAACCGGTCGTGATCGTGGCCATGGGCTGTCGGCTGCCCGGCGGGGTCGGCTCGCCAGAGGACCTGTGGCAGTTGGTCGCCGACGGACGGGACGCCATCGGCCCGTTCCCCGACGACCGCGGTTGGGACCTGGCCACGCTGCTCGACGGCGACCTGGACGCCCCGGGCCGCTCCTGCGTGCACGAAGGCGGTTTCCTGACCGACGCCGGCGACTTCGACGCGCAGTTCTTCGGCATCTCCCCGCGTGAGGCCCTGGCCATGGACCCGCAGCAACGGCTGCTGCTGGAGACCTGCTGGGAGACGATCGAGCGCGCGGGCATCGACCCGCATTCCCTGCACGGCAACGATGTCGGCGTGTTCAGCGGTCTGATGTACCACGACTACGGGACCGATCCGGGCACGGCTCCGGAGGGCCTGGAGGGTTTCGTCAGCACCGGCAGCGCAGGCAGTGTGGTCTCCGGTCGCGTGGCGTACGCGCTCGGGTTGACCGGTCCCGCGCTGACCGTCGACACGGCGTGCTCGTCCTCGTTGGTCGCGATCCACCTCGCCGCGCAGGCGCTGCACTCGGGCGAGTGCTCGATGGCGCTGGCCGGCGGTGTGGCCGTAATGGGTCAGCCGACCTCGTTCGTGGAGTTCTCCCGGCAGCGCGGACTGGCCCAGGACGGCCGGTGCAAGTCCTTCTCCGACGACGCCGACGGCACCAACTGGTCCGAGGGCGTCGGGATTCTCCTGCTGGAGCGGCTTTCCGACGCGCAGCGGAACGGGCACCCGGTGCTCGCGGTGCTGCGCGGTTCGGCGGTCAACCAGGACGGGGCCTCCAACGGCCTGACCGCGCCGAACGGCCTGGCCCAGCAACGGGTGATCCGCCGGGCGCTGGCCATCGCGAACCTGCGACCATCCGATGTGGACGCCGTGGAGGCGCACGGCACCGGCACCAGCCTCGGTGACCCAATCGAGGCCCAGGCCCTGTTGGCCACCTACGGCCAGGACCGTGACCGGCCGCTGTGGCTGGGTTCGCTCAAGTCCAACATCGGGCATGCGCAGGCGGCGGCCGGCGTGGCCGGTGTGATCAAGATGGTCCAAGCGCTGCGGCACAGGGTGCTCCCCCGCACCCTGCACGTCGACCGGCCGTCGTCGAAGATCGAGTGGCACACCGGTTCGGTCGAGCTACTGACCGAGGCGCGGTCCTGGGAGTCCACCGGGCAGCCGCGCCGAGCTGGCATCTCCTCGTTCGGGGTCAGCGGCACGAACGCGCACCTGGTAATCGAGGAGGGCCCGTCGCCGGTTCCGGCTAGGGCGGGCGAACCGGCCGGTCTGGCTGTCAGCAGCGGGGTCGCGCCGTGGGTGCTGTCCGGGCGGACCCCGGTGGCCCTGGCCGCGCAGGCCGAGCGGCTGCACTCGTACCTGGACGACGCGGCCGACCCGCTCGCGGTCGGTCTCGCCCTGGCCACCGGGCGGGCGAAGTTCGACCACCGCGCCGTTGTCATGGGAACCGACGGACTGACCGCGCTGGCCACAGGCAAGCCGTCCGCGCGAGTGGTCACCGGACGCGCGGACGTGGACGGACTGGTTGCGTTCGTGTTCCCAGGCCAGGGCGCGCAGTGGGCCAGGATGGGCCAGGACCTGCTGCCGTCCTCGCCGGTGTTCGCCGCGCGACTGCGCGAGTGCTCCGAGGCGCTGGAGCACTGGATGGGCTGGTCGCTGGTCGAGCTGCTGGCCGACGGGGACGAGCTGGACCGCGTCAACGTGGTGCAGCCAGCGTCCTGGGCGGTGATGGTCGCGCTGGCCGCGCTGTGGGAGTCCTGCGGTATCCGGCCGGACGCCGTGGTCGGGCACTCGCAGGGCGAGATCGCCGCTGCGGTCGTCGGCGGCTGGCTGTCCTTGGAGGACGCGGCCAGGATCGTGGCCCTGCGCAGCCGGACGATCGGTGAGCACCTGGCCGGACACGGCGGCATGATGTCGGTGGCCACCGGTCTCGGCCAGGTTGAGGACGTGCTCGTCGGCTGGGAGGGCCGGATTTGGGTCGCGGCCGTCAACGGGCCCGCCGCCACCGTCGTGGCCGGGGACCCGGACGCTCTGCGGGAACTAGCCGCCCACTGCGACGAGCAGGGCATCCGCGCCCGGATCATCCCTGTGGACTACGCCAGCCACACCGGGCACGTCGACGCGCTCGAAGGCCCGTTGCACGACCTGCTGGCCGGGGTGACCGGGCAGCAGGGCCACGTGCCGTGGATGTCTACTGTGGACGTCAACTGGGTCAATCCCGCCATGGCGGCCGGTATCGACGCCAGTTACTGGTTCCGCAATCTGCGCCGCCCGGTCCAGTTCGCCGACGCGGTGGCCGCGCTGGCCAGGTCAGGGCACCGGGTGTTCGTCGAGGTGTCCAGCCACCCGGTGCTCACCGCCGCCACCAGCGACGTCCTGGAGGCGACCGACGTTCGGGACGCGCTGGTAGTCGGTTCACTGCGGCGCGATGACGGCGGGGCCGACCGGTTCCTGACCGGGCTGGCCGAGCTGCACGTCCGGGGCGTTCCGGTCGACCTGGCCGGTCTGTTCACCGGGGTGGCCCCGGGGCGGATCGACCTGCCCACGTACGCGTTCCAGGGCGAGCGGTACTGGCTCACACGCCCTCCCGCCGTCGGTTCGGAGTTCGACGCTGCAGGACATCCACTGCTGAGCGCGGTGGTTCCGCTGCCCGGCACCGGCGGGGTATTGCTGTCGGGGCGGCTGTCGCACCGACGCCAGCCCTGGCTAACCGAGCACGCCGTGTCCGGAACCGTCCTGCTGCCTGGGGCCGCGATCGTCGAGCTAGCTGTCAGGGCCGGTGACGAGATCGGATGCGGAACCCTGCGGGAGCTGGTGATCAGCCAGCCGCTCGTGCTGCCGGACGACGTCGAGGTGGACGTCCAGGTGCTCGTGGGTGGCCAGGACGAGCAGGGCAACCGCGACCTGCACATGTATTCGCGCACCGGCACGGCCGAGTGGACCGAGCATGCCTCGGGTTCGTTGAGCACCGAGACCGGGTCGACCAGTAAGTCCACCGAGGACTGGCCGCCAGCCGGCGCGGTTCCTGTTGCACTGAAAGGTTTCTACGACCACCTGAACGAGCTGGGCTACGAGTACGGCCCGCTGTTCCGTGGCCTGAGCAAGGCGTGGACGCGCGACGGCGAGGTGTTCGCCGAGGCCGTGCTGCCCGAGGACGCCATTAGCACCGGGTTCGGGATCAACCCGGCCCTGCTGGACGGGGCGTTGCACGCAGGAAACCTTTGTGTGCCACCGGCTCCCGGCCGGTCCCTGCTGCCGTTCGCCTGGCACGACGTGCGATTGCACGCGACCGGTGCGACCGCTGTCCGGGTACACGCCCGCGCGACCGGCGAGGACTCGCTGACCCTCACGCTGAGCGACACCGACGGTGCATTGGTGGCGACCATCGGCGGGCTGACGCTGCGACCGATGACCGCGAGCACGTTCGCGCGCCGGTCCACCGACTCCCTATTCACCATCGACTGGACCGAGACCGCAGCCGCCGAGGCAGCGGACCACACGGTCGCCGACACCCGCGCCTGGGCTGTCGATGGCACCGATCTCCCGACCAGGTCTCGCGCGCTGGCCACGCAAACCCTTGCACTGCTCCAGAACTGGCTCGACCAAGCCGAGGACGGGCCGCTCGTGGTGGTCACGTCCGGAGCAGTGGCTGTGAGCAACGACGCCGAGCTCACCGACCCGGCCGCCGCCGCGGTCTGGGGGCTCGTGCGGTCCGCCCAGTCCGAGCACCCGGGCAGGTTCGTGCTCGTGGACGTGGCCGACGGGTCGGAGATCGTGATCCCGGACGGCGAGCCGCAGGTGGCCGTCCGCGTTGGTACGCCTTGGGTTCCGCGACTGCGTCGGGTCACGGCCGGGCTCACCCCGCCCGCCGACCCGTATTGGTACCTGGACGCCGCCACGACCGGTTCGCTGGACGGTCTCGCGCTGGTGCCGAACCCGGACGCGCTCGCCGAACTGGCTTCTGGTGAGGTTCGGGTCGAGGTGCGCGCGGCCGGGCAGAACTTCCGGGACGTGCTGGTCGCGCTGAACAGCGTCGCCGGGCAGGAAGGGCTGGGTGGCGAGGGTTCCGGTGTGGTTGTCGAGGTGGGCCCGGACGTGACCGGGCTCGCCGTCGGCGACCACGTGCTGGGCCTGTTCCCGCGCTCGTTCGGGCCGTTGGCCGTCGCGGATGCCCGCACGATCGCGCGGATGCCTCAGGGCTGGTCGTTCACGGACGCCGCTGGTGTTCCGGTCGCGTTCCTCACCGCTTTGCACGGCTTGCAGGACATCGCGGGTCTCGCGGCCGGGGAAACCGTGCTCGTGCACGCCGCCGCCGGTGGTGTCGGTCAGGCCGCGATCCAGCTCGCACAGCACTTCGGTGCGACCGTGCTCGCCACCGCACACCCGAGCAAGCACGGCGTGCTGGAGCGGTTGGGCCTGTCGGCCGCACAGCTGTCATCGAGCCGGAATCTGAACTACACCCACGTGTTCACCGGTGTGGACGTGGTGTTGAACTCGCTAGTGCACGAGCACGTGGACGCCTCGCTGGACCTGCTGGGTGATGGCGGCCGGTTCGTGGAGATCGGCAAGAACGACATCCGGAATGCGGAAACCGTTGTCGAGCAGCACAGTGGTGTGCGGTACCGGGCATTCGACCTGGGCGCGGACGCCGGACCGGACCGGATCGCGCAGTTGCTCGACCAGCTGGTGGAGCTGTTCGAGGCCGGGGCACTGAAGCCGCTGCCGGTCCACCCCTGGGACATCACGCAGGCGGCCGCGGCCTTCCGGGAGATGAGCCGTGGCCAGCACTCCGGCAAGATCGTCCTTACCATCCCACGCCCGCTCGACCCGCAGGGCACGGTCCTGATCACCGGCGGCACCGGCACCCTGGGCGCCACGGCGGCCCGGCACCTGGTGACCGTGCACGGAGCGCGGAACCTGCTGCTGACCAGCCGCCAGGGCCCAGCCGCTCCCGGCGCCCAGGAACTGACTGCCGAGCTGCGGGAACTCGGTGCGGCAGTCGAGATCATCGCGTGCGACGTGGCCGACCGGGACGCCCTGGCCGCGCTGCTCGCAACCCGGTCGCTCACGGCCGTCATCCACACCGCCGGGGCACTCGACGACGGCGCGATCACCGCACTCACCGCGGACCGCTTCGACGCCGTGTTCCGCCCCAAAATCGACGCGATCACGCACCTGGACGAGCTGACCCGAGACGCCGACCTGGCCGCGTTCGTCATCTACTCCTCAGCCGCCGGCACGCTGGGCAACGCCGGGCAGGGCAACTACGCGGCTGCAAACGCCGTCCTGGACGCGGTGGCCCGCACCCGACACGCACACGCCCGGCCCGCCACTTCGCTGGCCTGGGGTCTGTGGAGCGACACCAGCGCCCTGACGTCCACAATGGACGACAGCGCCGTGCGCCGGACCCAGCGCGCCGGTGTGCTGGGCATGGACAACGACGAGGCGCTGGCCGTGCTGGACAGCGCGCTGGCGTCGGGGCTGCCCGCGCTGGTCGCGGCCAGGATCGACCTGAACGTGCTGCGCGACCAGAACACCGCCTCGGCGCTGTCGCCGCTGCTGCGCGGTCTTGCCCGGCCGTCCCGACGCGCCGCTGCTGCTCGGGACCGTGGACCGGCCGCGGGGGGCGGGCTCGCCGGGCAGCTGGACGCGCTTACCCCGGCGGCCCAGGACGAACTGCTCGTCGAACTGGTGCGTGGCGAAGCAGCCGCGGTGCTCGGCCATGCCGGGCCGGAGCTCATCGAGCCGCATGTCGCGTTCCGGGACATGGGCTTCGACTCGCTGACCGCCGTGGAACTGCGCAACCGGCTTGCCACGGCCACCGGGCTGCGCCTGTCCGCCACCACCACGTTCGACTACCCGACCCCGATCCAACTCGGCGCGCGGCTGCGCACCGAACTCGGCGGCGCGGTGCCCGAACCGCAGCGTACTGCCGTCGTCCGGACAACTCCGGTCGACGAGCCGATCGCGATCGTGTCGATGGCGTGCCGACTTCCCGGTGGCGTCGTCGATCCGGCCAGTCTGTGGGACATGCTCACCAACGAGCGCGACGGCATCACCGACTTCCCGGACGACCGTGGTTGGGACCTGGAAGTGCTCTACGACGCTGATCCCGATACGCCTGGAAGCTCGTACGTGCTGCGCGGTGGCTTCTTGCCCGAGGCGGGCGGGTTCGACGCGGCGTTCTTCGGGATCTCCCCTCGTGAAGCACTGGCTATGGACCCGCAGCAGCGCGTGTTCCTGGAGGCGTGCTGGGAAGCGCTCGAGCGCGCTGGGATGGATCCGACCGCCCAGCGCGGCACCGACACCGGGGTGTTCGCCGGTGTTATCGACCAGAACTACGGCGTACGGTCCGGGACGGCCCCGGAAGAGCTCGAGGGCTACCTACTCACCGGCACCGCCACTTCTGTCGCCTCGGGCCGGGTCGCGTACCTGTTCGGACTCGAAGGGCCCGCGGTCACCGTGGACACGGCGTGTTCCTCCTCGCTGGTGGCCACACACTGGGCGGTTCAGGCGCTGCGGCGCGGTGAGTGCTCGATGGCGCTGGCCGGTGGTGTGACGATCATGGGCGGCTCCTCGGCATTCGTGGAGTTCTCGCGGCAACGCGGACTTGCCCCGGACGGGAACTGCAAGCCGTTCGCCGCCGAGGCGGACGGAACCGTGTTCAGCGAGGGCGCCGCCGTGCTGCTGCTGGAGCGGTTGTCCGACGCACAGCGCAACGGGCACCCGGTGCTCGCGCTGATCCGTGGCTCGGCGCTCAACCAGGACGGCGCGTCCAACGGTCTGACCGCACCCAGTGGTCCGGCCCAGCAGCGGGTGATCCTGGCCGCGCTGGCCGACGCCGGGCTCGAACCGTCCGATGTGGACGCGGTGGAGGCGCACGGCACAGGCACCGCGCTCGGTGACCCGATCGAGGCCGGTGCGCTGCTGGCCACCTACGGTCGGGACCGGGACGAGGACAACCCGGTGTGGCTCGGTTCGCTGAAGTCCAACACCGGACACACCCTGGCCGCGGCCGGCGCCTCGAGTGTGATCAAGATGGTTCTGTCGCTACGCAACGGAGTTCTGCCCCGCTCGCTGCACGCCGACGAGCCCAGCGCCGAGGTGGACTGGGCCTCCGGTGGGGTGCGTCTGCTGACCGAGTCGCGGGCGTGGCCGGACAACGGTCGGGTCCGCAGGGCCGGTGTCTCCTCGTTCGGTATCAGCGGCACGAACGCGCACCTGGTGCTGGAGGCGGCTCCGGCAACCGAACCGGCCACCGCCGTCAAGAGCGATGTCGAGCCGGGTCCGGTGCAAGCCTCGGGTGTGTTCCCGTGGGTGCTGTCGGCCAGGACGCCGGACGCTGTGTCCGCCCAGGCCGCGAAACTGGCTGATTTCCTGCGCGCCCAGGACGCTCCGGCCGCTCCGGCCGACATCGCCTGGTCGCTGGCCACCACTCGACCAATGCACCAGCACCGGGCCGTGCTGGTCGGTGACGGCACGGAAGCACTGCTGACCGCTGCCGACGCGCTCGCCGCCGGTGAGGCCAGCCCCGCCGTGCTCACCGGGACCGTGCTGAGCACCAAGACCGTCTTCGTGTTCCCCGGCCAGGGTGCGCAGTGGGCCGGGATGGGCCGCGTCCTGCTCGCGTCCTCGTCGGTGTTCGCCGCGCGGCTGCGCGAGTGCGCTGACGCGCTATCCCCGTACACCGACTGGAACCTGCTCGACGTCGTCGTCGGCGCCGAAGGCGCGCCGAGGTTCGAGCGGGTCGACGTGTTGCAGCCGACCTCGTGGGCGGTCATGGTGTCGCTGGCCGCGCTGTGGCGGTCCTGTGGCGTCGAACCGGACGCTGTGGTCGGGCACTCGCAGGGTGAGATCGCCGCTGCGGTCGTCGGTGGCTACCTGACGTTGGAGAACGCGGCGAAGATCGTGGCGCTGCGCAGCCGCCTGATCGCCGAAGAGCTGACCGGGCGCGGCGGCATGATGTCGGTGGTCGCCTCCGCCGAGTGGGTCACCAAGGTGCTGGAGCCCTGGTCGGACCAGCTGTGGATCGCCGCCGTCAACGGGCCGGCTTCTGTATCGGTGTCCGGTGACCCGCAGGCGCTGCACGAGTTCGGCCGGGTGCTGTCCAAGGCCAGGGTCTACCGCTGGCAGTTGCCTGGGGTCGACTTCGCCGGCCACTCCGGCCACGTGGACGACATCAGAGAGCAGCTGCACGCGGCGCTGGCGGATGTCCCCGCCAAGGCGGGAAGCGTGCCCTGGCTGTCCACTGTGGACGCCCAGTGGGTGAACCACAACCAGGTGGACGCCGAATACTGGTACCGCAACCTGCGCGATGTCGTGCGGTTCGGCGACGCCACGCAGGCCCTGCTCGACTCGGGTCACCGGGCGTTCGTCGAGGTCTCCACGCACCCGGTGCTGACAACCGCGATCGGCGACGTGGCCGAGGCTCAGCAGGACCTGCGGGTGGCCGTGGCGGGCACACTGCGCCGGGACGACGGCGGAGCTGACCGGTTCGCCGTCGCGCTGGGCGAGGTCGTGGCCGCTGGTGTTGCCGTAGACTGGACGGCCGTGTTCGCGGGTGTGGACACGAATGTCGTCGAACTGCCGACGTACGCGTTCCACCACGAGCGGTACTGGCTGAACGCGGGACGCAGCGGCGACCTGCGCATGGTGGGCCTGCGCCAGTCGACGCACCCGCTGGTCGGCGCGGTGGTCAGCGTCCCGGACACCGGCGGTGTGCTGTTGTCCGGCCGACTGTCCCGGTCTGGCCAAGCATGGTTGGACGACCACGCGCTGTCCGGGGTCGTGCTGCTGCCGGGCACTGCCCTGGTCGAACTGGCCGTGCGTGCCGGCGACGAGACCGGCACCCCGGTCGTGGACGAGCTGGTGCTAAGCCAGCCGATCCTGTTGCCGGACAACGGTTCTCTCCAGGTTCAGGCCCTCGTGGGCGCGGAGGCCGACGACGGTCGACGCCCGGTCGCGGTGTACACCCGTCGCGAGGACACCGAACCCTGGACCGAGCATGCGTCCGGCACGCTGGCGCCCGAGCAGGCCGGTGTTCCCGCCGAGACCGTGGCGCTGGGCACGCAGAGCTGGCCGCCGGCGGGCGCTGAGCGCGTGGACCTGAGCGGGTTCTACAACGGGCTAGCCGCCGCCGGGTTCGAGTACGGTCCGGTCTTCAGCGGGCTGACCGCCAGCTGGACCCGCGATGGCGAGGTGTTCGCGGAGATCACCCTGCCCGAGGAGCAGCACGGCGCTGCCAGCCGGTTCGGCGTGCACCCAGCGCTGCTGGACGCGGCGCTGCACGCGGCGAACCTGTGCACTGAGCACGGCGTGGGCACCGCGCTTCCCTTCACCTGGAACGATGTTCAGCTACACGCGGCGGGGGCAACCTCGCTGCGCGTGCACGTCACGACGGACGGGGCGGAGCGCCTGACCGTGCGCGCGACCGACCCGGACGGTGTTCCGGTCGTGACGGTCGGCTCGTTGGTGCTGCGCGCGACCAGCGCCAACCAGCTGCGCACGACCTCGGCCATGAACGACGGGCTTTACACGCTCGACTGGACCGCGCATCCGTTGCCCAGCAACGAGGTGGACACGTTGTACACGCTGGTGGACACACGCGACTGGGACCTGTCCCAGGGCGAGGACCGAGCCCGCTCGATCACCACCAAGGCGCTGACCCGGATCCAGAACGCGCTGACCACCGATGACGGCTGCCTTGTCCTGGTCACGCGGGGCGCGGTCGCCGTGTACGAGGACGCCGAGGTCACCGATCCGGCCGCCGCCGCAGTGTGGGGTCTGGTCCGGACCGCGCAAAGCGAGAACCCGGGTCGGGTCGCGGTGATCGATGTGGACGGGTCCTCCGACCACGTCCTGCTGGTCGCCGCCGGACTGGCCAACGGTTCCGAGCCGCAGTTGGCTGTGCGCAACGGTTCCGCGTTCGTTCCGCGTCTGGTGCGGGCGTCCGGTGTCCTGGCTGTGCCCGCCACGGACGCCTGGCACTTGGACGCCACGGTCAAGGGCACGTTGGAGAACCTGGCGCTGCTCCCCCACCCAGCCGCCGAGGCCCCGTTGACCGCCGGTCAGGTGCGCGTCGCGGTTCGGGCCGCAGGTCTGAACTTCCGCGATGTGCTCATCACGCTCGGTATGTACGCGTCGGTGATCGGCACCGAAGGTTCCGGGGTGGTCGTCGAGGCCGCGCCGGACGTCACGCACCTCGCGGTCGGCGACCGGGTGATGGGGATGCTGCCCGAATCGTTCGGGCCGCTGTCGGTGGCCGACGCCCGCACGGTCGTGCGGATGCCGCGCGGCTGGTCGTTCACCGATGCCGCGAGCGTTCCGGTCGCGTTCCTGACCGCGCTGTACGGTCTGCGCGACCTGGGTCAGCTGGCTGAGGGTGAGACCGTGCTCGTGCATGCCGCCGCCGGTGGTGTCGGTATGGCCGCCGTGCAGTTGGCGCAGCACTTCGGTGCTGTGGTGCTGGGCACCGCGCACCCGTCCAAGCACGCCACGCTCACCGACCTCGCCGGGGTCTCCTCCAGTCGTGACCTCGGGTACGCGGACACCTTCCCGGCTGTCGATGTCGTGCTGAACTCGTTGATGGGCGGGCACATCGACGCCTCGCTTGGCCTGCTGCGCGACGGCGGCCGGTTCGTGGAGATGGGCCGCACGGACATCCGGGACGCCGATGAGGTCGCCAAGGCGCACCCCGGCCGGGTCTACCGCGCGTTCGACCTCGGCGGGGACGCCGGGCCGGACCGGATCCAGGAACTGCTCACCGAACTGGTGGAACTGTTCGAGCAGGGCGCGATCCGGCCGCTTCCGGTGCGCACCTGGGACGTCGTGCGGGCGCCGGAGGCGTTCCGGTTCATGAGCCAGGGCCGACACGTCGGCAAGATCGTGCTGACCCTGCCGTGCCGGATCGACCGGGACGGCACGGTGCTGATCACCGGTGGCACGGGCACGCTCGGGGCCGCGCTGGCCCGCCACTTGGTGGCCGTGCACGGGGCAAGGCACCTGCTGCTGGTCAGTCGCAGTGGCGGAAACGCCGCCAGTGCAGCGGAGCTGGCCGAGCTGGACGCGGACGTGCGGATTGTGGCGTGTGACGTCGCGGACCAGACCGCGCTCGCCGAACTGCTCGCGTCGGTCCCGGCCGAGCACCCGCTGACCGGTGTCGTGCACACTGCGGGCACGCTGGACGACGGTGTGCTCACCGCGCAGGATGCGGACCGGGTGGCCACGGTGTTCCGCCCCAAGGCCGATGCCGCGCTGCTGCTGCACGAGCTGACCGCCGGAACCGAGCTGGCCGTGTTCGCCGTCTACTCGTCGGTGGCCGGTGTGCTTGGCAACGCGGGTCAGGCCAACTACGCCGCCGCGAACACGTACCTGGACGCGCTGATGCAGTACCGCCGGGCCGCCGGTCTGGCCGGGCTGTCCCTGGTGTGGGGTCGGTGGGCCGAGGAAAGCGCGCTCACCGCAGGCCTGTCCGCCACCCGCCGGGAACTGGTTCGCCCGATGGACACCGCGTCCGCGCTGGGCCTGTTCGACGCGGCGCACGAACTGGGCTGGTCGACCGTAGTCACCGCCAAACTGGACGCCGCCGCGCTGCGCAACGACCCGACGTTGGCGCCGCCGTTGCGCGGTCTGGTCCGCCAGGGCCGTCGGACGCTGACCGCGGTCGGTTTGGATGACCACGGCCTGGCCGCGACGCTGGCCACGATGAACGAGAGCGACCGGCACTGGTTCGTGCTGGACCTGGTGCGCTCGCACGCGGCCGTGGTGCTCGGCCTGCCGAGCAAGGACACGATCGACGCCGAGCGCGCGTTCAACGAGACCGGCTTCGACTCGCTGACCGCGGTCGAGCTGCGCAACCGGCTCGCTGCGGCCACCGGGCTGCGCCTGCCCGCCACGCTGGTGTTCGACCACGCCAACCCGACCTCGCTGGCCGCGCACCTGCGGGCCGAGCTGGGCAGAGGCGAGGCCGTGCCGGCGCAGATCGTGGTCAGGGCGAGCACTCCGGTGGACGACGACCCGATCGTGATCGTGTCCGCCAGCTGCCGGCTGCCCGGTGGGGCGAACACGCCGGAAGCGCTGTGGGAGCTGCTGACCGAGGGGCGGGACGCGATCACCTCGTTCCCCGGTGACCGTGGCTGGGACCTGGACGCGCTGTACGACGCTGACCCGGACCACCCGGGCACGACGTACGTGCGGGACGGCGGTTTCGTCCACGACGCGCCTGAGTTCGACGCCGAGTTCTTCGGCATCTCCCCGCGCGAGGCCATGGCGACCGACCCGCAGCAGCGGTTGCTCGCCGAGACCTCCTGGGAGCTGTTCGAGCGTGCCGGGATCGACCCGGTCTCCTTGCGGGGCAAGGACGTCGGCGTGTTCGCCGGGGTGATCAACCAGGAGTACGGCACGCACTCGGAGTCGATCCCGCCGGAGCTTGAGGGTTACCTCGTGACCGGTTCGACCACGAGCATCGCGTCCGGCCGGGTGTCCTACCTGCTCGGCCTGACCGGTCCGGCGGTCACCGTGGACACCGCGTGCTCCTCCTCGCTGGTGGCGATCCACCTTGCCGCGCAGGCGCTTCGGTCCGGCGAGTGCTCGATGGCCATCGCCGGTGGCGCGACCGTGATCGCCAAGCCGGGCGGGTTCGTCGGGTTCTCCCGGCAGCGCGGTCTGGCCCGCGACGGACGTTGCAAGGCGTTCAGCGAGGGCGCTGACGGCATGGCGTTCGCCGAGGGCGCCGGACTTCTGTTGCTGGAGCGGCTGTCCGAAGCCCGCCGCAACGGGCACTCGGTGCTGGCAGTGGTTCGCGCGACGGCTCTCAACCAGGACGGCACGTCCAACGGCCTGACAGCCCCGAACGGGCCGTCGCAGCAGCGGGTCATCCGGCAGGCGCTGGCCAACGGCGGCCTGGAACCATCCGATGTGGACGTCGTGGAGGCGCACGGAACGGGCACCGCGCTGGGCGACCCGATCGAGGCCGGTGCGCTGCTGGCCGTCTATGGCCGGGACCGCGACCCGGAGCAGCCGCTCTGGCTGGGCTCGATCAAGTCGAACATCGGGCACACCCAGGCGGCGGCCGGTGTGGCCGGCGTGCTCAAGATGACTTTGGCACTCCAGCACGGTCTGCTCCCCCGCACCCTGCACGCGGAAGTCCCCTCGTCCAAGGTGGACTGGGAGTCCGGCGCGGTGTCGCTGCTGACCGAGGCACGACCGTGGCCAGAGACCGGCCGTCCGCGCCGGGCCGGGATTTCCTCGTTCGGCATCTCCGGCACGAACGCGCACGTCCTGCTGGAACAGGCCCCTGACGAGCCGGTCGTGGAGCGCACGGCCCTGGAGGGCGCTGGGCTGGCCGCCGCGGGCGCGGTGGTCTGGCCGGTGTCCGGTCGCACCCCGGCCGCGCTGCGGGATCAGGCTGCTCGACTTGCTGGTGTGTCAGCTGATCCGGCTGACCTCGGTTGGTCGCTGGCCACCACGCGGTCCGCGTTCGCGCACCGGGCGGTTGTCGTCGCCGGTTCGGCTTCGGACGCTGCTGAGGGGCTGGCTGCGCTGGCTGAGGGCCGCTCCTCCGCGTTCACCATCACCGGCGAAGCCACAGTCTCCGGCAAAACCGCATTCGTCTTCCCCGG
>NZ_JBFBBZ010000091.1:0-25014 GCF_040682935.1 Amycolatopsis sp. NPDC051061 | reverse complement strand
TCGCTACGACAAACTCGCCGTCCGCTACGAAGCTACTGTTCAGATCGCTGCGATCAACGAATGGCTCTGACCCACTTCGATACAGGCCCTAGGCGTCGGGGGTACCGGCAGAACCTCCCTTCGCCTGCGGACAGGGCTTACCGTGACGAGGTGACCACGATCGATCTGCGCACCGAGATCAAGGAATTCCTGAGCTCCCGTCGCGCGCGGATCACGCCCGAGCGGGCCGGACTGCCCGCCTACGGCGGCCACCGCCGGGTCAAAGGTCTGCGTCGCGCAGAGGTAGCTCTACTGACAGGGGTATCGGTCGACTACTACGTGCGGATGGAGCGCGGCAGCCTCGCCGGCGCCTCCGACGGGGTGCTCGACGCGTTGGCCTCGGCCTTGCACCTTGACGAGGCCGAGCGCGATCACCTGTTCCACCTTGCGCGGCAGTCCAGGCCGCCCGGCGGTCCACGCCGCCGGCGACCCGCCGTGACGGTGCGTCCGGCGCTTCAGCAGGTGCTCGACGCCATCACCGATGCGCCGGCGTGGATTTGCAACGGCCGTTATGACGTACTGGCCATGAATCACCTTGCCCGCGCGCTGTATTCACCGGTCCTGGCCGACACACGACGGCCGGCGAACACCGCGCGGTTCGTGTATCTGGATCCCGAATCGGCAAAAACGTTCTTCGTCGACTATGACCGAATCGCCTGCGATGTGGCCGCGAAGCTACGCATGGAAGCCGGCCGCAATCCGCACGACGAGGAGCTGATCGCCCTGGTCGGTGAATTATCAACACGCAGTGAACTATTTCGGCAGCGGTGGGCATCTCAGGACGTTCGGCTCCACCGGTCCGGACGCAAGCGTGTGCACCATCCGGTAGTGGGCCAGCTCGACCTGGACGTCGAGACGATGGAGCTGCCTGCCGAACCCGGCCTGCTCCTGAACGTCTACACCGCGCCCGCCGGCACGGCGACCGCGGACGGTCTAGCCCTATTGGCGTCGTGGGCGGCCAGCCAGGAGAAGCTGGTGCGGTGATTCGTCGCGCGCAACCGGTCAAGATGTTGATGGGCCGCCCAGCGGTGGGCCGCGTTGGGAACGGTTTGTCGCCGAGTAGACGACGGGGTCACGCAAAAGCCCGGTTCGCATCTCGCGAACCGGGCTTTGACCTGCGTGGGCCTACCAGGACTTGAACCTGGGACCTCTTCGTTATCAGCGAAGCGCTCTAACCACCTGAGCTATAGGCCCTTGAACGAGGAGAACTTTACAGGACCCCCGAGGGGGTCCTGCAACCGGGTTACTCCCGTTCCGACAGTGTGACCTCGAGGCCGCCCGCGAGATCCGCTGACACGTTGTAGATGAACGCACTCACCGTTGCCAGGGCCGACACCAAGACGATGTTGATCGCGCCGAGGATGGCTGCGATGCCGAAGACCCGGCCCGCGCTGATCAGTGGCTCCGATGACGCGTTGGCGCCTTCGCCGCCCACCAGGGACGAGTACGTTCCGTTCAGCTTGTCCCACACGCCCATGCCGTCGAGGACCGTGTACAGGACGCCGACCGCCACCAGCCAGACGAAGAACATCGCGACGCCCAGGACCAGGGACAGCTTCAGCACCGACCACGGGTCGAACCGCTTCACCTGCAGCGATGCCCGGCGCGGGCCGCGGCCCGGGCGGCGCAGCGCGCTGGGCCGGGCTCGCTGGTTGGACGCCGACGGGACGGCGGCCGCGGACGGCTCGCCGGTTGGTGGCGAGTCGCCGCCGAACAGGCGGGGGGCCGCGCTTCCCGTCACCACCGTGCGCTGCTCCGGGGAGACCGGCTGGGTCTCCTCGGCCGCCGGCTCGGGTTTGTAGAGCGCCTCATCCGTGGCCAGCTTCACCGTTGCCTCGGAGTCGCCGTCCTTGTCGACCCGCTGCCAGGGCGGGCTCGCCGGAGCCCCGTTCGAACCCGCTGCCTCGGGATTCTCGGATGGTGTCACGAAGAGTCAGTCCTTACCCGTGCCGTGGGGCCGCCGTCGGAGAGCAAACTTACTGCTCCGGCGTGGCCGTCGTTTCCTCACCCGCGTCAGATGCTTCCGGAGCCGGCGCGTCCTCGGGGGTGTCACCATTGGCGACGTCCGAGGGCTCGTCCGCGTTGCGTGCGACGGCGAGAAGAGTGGTGCCTTCGCCGAGATTCATCAGCCGGACCCCCTTCGTCTGCCGCCCTGCCTTGCGCACGTCGACCGCCGGCGTGCGGATCACGCCGCCGCTCGAGGTGATCGCGTACAGCTCGTCCTCGGCGTCGACGATGAGCGCACCCACCAGCCTGCCACGTTTCCGGTCGTGCTGAATGGTGAGCACGCCCTTGCCGCCGCGGCCCTGCACCGGGTAGTCCTCGATCGGCGTCCGCTTGGAGTAGCCGCCGTCCGTCGCGACCAGCAGAAACTTGTCCTCCTTGACCACGCTGATGCCGAGCAGCTCATCACCGTCGTTGAACCGCATACCGAGCACGCCGGACGTCGGACGGCCCATCGGCCGCAGCGCCTCGTCGGTCGCGTGGAAGCGGATCGACTGGCCTTCGGCGGACACCAGCAGCAGGTCGTCCTCGGCCGCCGCCAGGACCGCGCCGACCAGCTCGTCGCCCTCACGCAGGTTGATGGCGATGAGGCCACCGGAGCGGTTGGAGTCGAAGTCGGTGAGCTTGGTCTTCTTCACCAGGCCGCGCCGGGTGGCGAGCACCAGGTACGGCGCCGCCTCGTAGTTCTTGATCTGGATGACCTGGGCGATCTGCTCGTCCGGCTGGAACGCCATGAGGTTCGCCACGTGCTGGCCGCGCGCGTTGCGGTTGGCCTCGGGCAGGTCGTACGCCTTGGTCCGGTAGACGCGGCCCTTGTTCGTGAAGAACAGCATCCAGTCGTGCGTCGAGCAGACGAAGAAGTGCTGGACGATGTCGTCCTGCTTCAGCGTCGCGCCCTGCACGCCCTTGCCGCCGCGCTTCTGCGAGCGGTACAGGTCGGTTTTCGTTCGCTTGGCGTACCCCGTGCGGGTGATGGTGACGACGACGTCCTCGACGGCGATGAGCTCTTCGTCGGTGACGTCGCCGCTGAAGCCGATGATCTTCGTGCGCCGGTCGTCGCCGTACTTCTCGACGATCGCCATCAGCTCGTCGCGGATGATCGCGCGCTGCCGCTCGGGCTTCTCGAGGATGTCCTTGAGGTCGGCGATCTCCAGCTCGATCTCGGCCAGCTGGTCGATGATCCGCTGCCGCTCCAGGGCGGCGAGGCGCCTCAGCTGCATGTCGAGGATCGCGGTGGCCTGGATTTCGTCGACGTCCAGCAGCTCCATCAGGGCCGGCCGGGCCTCGTCGGCGGACGGCGACCGCCGGATCAGCGCGATGACCTCGTCGAGCGCGTCGAGCGCCTTGACGTACCCACGCAGGATGTGGGCCCGCTCTTCGGCCTTCTTCAGGCGGAAGCGGGTCCGCCGGACGATGACCTCGACCTGGTGCTTCACGTAGTGCCGGATGATCTGGTCGAGCCGCAGCGTGCGCGGCACGCCGTCGACCAGGGCCAGCATGTTGACGCCGAAGTTCTGCTGCAGCTGGGTGTGCTTGAACAGGTTGTTCAGCACGACCTTCGCGACCGCGTCCCGCTTGATCGTGACGACGATCCGCATGCCGGAGCGGCTGTTGGACTCGTCGGCGATGTCGGCGATGCCGGTGAGCTTGCCGTCGCGGACCAGGTTCGCGATGTTCTCGACGAGGTTGTCCGGGTTGACCTGGTACGGCAGCTCCGACACGACCAGGATCGTGCGGCCCTTCGCGTCCTCCTCGACCTCGACGACCGCGCGCATCCGGACCGAGCCGCGGCCGGTGCGGTAGGCGTCCTCGATGCCGGACGTGCCGAGGATCATCGCCTTGGTCGGGAAGTCCGGGCCCTTGATCCGCACCAGCAGCGCGGCCAGCAGCTCGTCGTCGGTCGCTTCCGGGTTCTCCAGCGCCCAGACGACGCCCTCGGAGACCTCGCGCAGGTTGTGCGGCGGGATGTTCGTCGCCATCCCGACCGCGATCCCGGAACCACCGTTGACCAGCAGGTTCGGGAACCGCGACGGCAGGACGTCGGGCTCCTGCGTGCGGCCGTCGTAGTTGTCGCGGAAGTCGACGGTGTCTTCTTCGATGTCGGCCAGCATCTGCATGGCCAGCGGCGCGAGCCGGGACTCCGTGTACCGCATGGCCGCGGCGGGGTCGTTGCCCGACGAGCCGAAGTTGCCCTGGCCGTCGATCAGCGGGTACCGCAGCGACCACGGCTGGGCGAGCCGGACGAGCGCGTCGTAGATCGCCGAGTCACCGTGCGGGTGGTAGTTGCCCATGACGTCGCCGACGACGCGGGAGCACTTGTTGTACCCGCGATCCGGGCGGAAACCGGAGTCGAACATCGAGTACAGGATCCGGCGGGCGACCGGCTTGAGGCCGTCCCGCACGTCCGGCAGCGCGCGCGACACGATGACGCTCATCGCGTAGTCGATGTAGGAGCGCTGCATCTCCTGCTGGATGTCGACCGGCTCGATCCGGTCGTGTTCCGGAGCCGGCGGCAGAGTTTCCGTCATGGGGTCCTTCTCGAGTGGAGAGTCCTAGCGGGACAAAGAGCGGGGAACGCCTACACGTCCAAGAAGCGAACGTCCTTCGCGTTGCGCGTGATGAACGATCGGCGCGCCTCGACGTCCTCGCCCATCAGGACCGAGAACAGGTCGTCGGCTTGGGCGGCGTCGTCCATCGTGACCCGGCCCAGCAGACGGTTGGCCGGGTCCATCGTGGTCTCCCACAGCTCTTCGGCGTTCATCTCGCCGAGACCCTTGTAGCGCTGGATCGCGTCGTCCTTCGGCAGCCGCTTGCCGGCCTCGACACCCGCGCGGATGACGGCGTCGCGCTCGTTGTCGGAGTACACGTACTCCGGCTCGGCCCGGGGCCACTTGATCTTGTACAGCGGCGGCCGCGACAGGAAGACGTGGCCGTGCTCGATCAGCGGCTTCATGAACCGGAACAGCAGGGTGAGCAGCAGCGTGGTGATGTGCTGGCCGTCGACGTCGGCGTCGGCCATCAGCACGATCTTGTGGTAACGCAGCTTCTCGAGGTCGAACTCGTCGTGGATGCCGGTGCCCAGCGCGGTGATCAGCGACTGGACCTCGGTGTTCTTGAGGACGCGGTCGATGCGGGCCTTCTCGACGTTGATGATCTTGCCGCGGATCGGCAGGATCGCCTGGTACATCGAGTCCCGGCCTTCCTTGGCCGAGCCGCCGGCCGAGTCGCCCTCGACGATGTAGAGCTCGCACTCCTCCGGCTTGGTGGAGCGGCAGTCCTTGAGCTTGCCGGGCAGGCCGCCGATGTCGAGCGCGCCCTTGCGGCGGACGAGGTCACGCGCCTTGCGCGCGGCCATCCGGGCCTGCGCCGAGGAGATCGACTTGTTGATGATCGTCTTCGCCTCGGTGGGGTTGCGCTC
This sequence comes from Amycolatopsis sp. NPDC051061, assembly GCF_040682935.1. Taxonomy (NCBI): domain Bacteria; kingdom Bacillati; phylum Actinomycetota; class Actinomycetes; order Pseudonocardiales; family Pseudonocardiaceae; genus Amycolatopsis; species Amycolatopsis sp. NPDC051061. Next base: position 19,553 of record NZ_JBFBBZ010000091.1, on the reverse strand, counting down.
GAACCAGTCGGCCAGCCATTCGTTCGTCTGCTGCTGCACGAACGTCTTCGCCTCGCTGTTGCCCAGCTTGGTCTTGGTCTGGCCCTCGAACTGCGGCTCGCCCAGCTTGATCGAGACGATCGCGGCGAGGCCCTCGCGCACGTCGTCACCGGTCAGGTTGGTGTCCTTCTCCTTGAGCAGCTTCTTGTCGCGCGCGTATGTGTTGACGACGCGGGTCAGCGCGGCGCGGAAGCCTTCTTCGTGGGTGCCGCCCTCGTGGGTGTTGATCGTGTTGGCGAACGTGTAGACCGACGGCGTGAACCCGGTGTTCCACTGCATCGCGACCTCGACCTCGAGGCCGGTGCCCTTGGCGTCGAAGGAGATCACGCTGGCGTGGATCGGGTCCTTGCTGCCGTTGATGTGCTTGACGAAGTCCTCGAGCCCACCCGGGTAGCAGTAGACCTTCTCCTTGACTCGGGCGACCTTGCCCTCGGCGTCCGCCTCGGTCTCCTCGTCGGCGACGCGCTCGTCGCGCAGGGAGAGCGTCAGCCCCTTGTTGAGGAACGCCATCTCCTGCAGCCGGCGCGAGATGTTCTCGAAGTTGTACGTGGTGGTCTCGAAGATGCCGCTGTCGGCCCAGAACGTCATCGTCGTGCCGGTCTCGGTCGCCGGGCCGAGGTCTTCGAGGGGCCCCGGGACCTGGTCGGTGTACAGCTGGCGCCAGCTGCGGCCGCCGTACTTGACCTCGGCGAGCAGCTTCGTCGACAACGCGTTCACTACGGAGATGCCGACGCCGTGCAGGCCGCCGGACACCGCGTAGGAGTCGCTGTCGAACTTGCCGCCCGCGTGCAGTTGGGTGAGCACGACCTCGATGGTCGGCTTGTTCTCCTTGGGATGCATGTCGACGGGGATGCCGCGGCCGTCGTCGACGACGCGCACCCCGCCGTCGGCGAGGAGGGTAACCTCTACCTTGGTGGCGTGCCCGGCCATCGCCTCGTCGACGGAGTTGTCGACGACCTCCTGGACGAGGTGGTGCAGCCCGCGTTCACCGGTGGAACCGATGTACATGCCCGGGCGCTTGCGGACCGCTTCGAGGCCTTCGAGCACCGTGATCGACGACGCGTTGTACTCGCTCTTGTTCTCGGTCACCGGCGTTGTTTCTCCTCGTCTCGCCCGAGCGGACGCTCGCTCCCTCCCAGTGTACTTGGCCACGTCCGCTGACATGCGGCAAGGACACCCCTGAGCGCGTCACAGGCGGACGAAATCGGTCCGAGCCGAGTCTTGACGTATTTCACGCGGTCTGGATGCTTTCTCGGGGCATTCAACCGAGCATCACGCAACCCGGGTCAGCCGTACGTGTCACGGGGCCCGCGCCCCGGCACGTGCCGGGGCCCTTTCCGCCAGCTCGGGGCGGTCGGACCCTGGATCCGCATGCGCTTGACGACGCCGTTTCCGACCCCCGCCGCGATCTTGGCCAGCAGCTTTCCCTGCAGCAACCGGAGCTGGGTGGCCCACGCCGTGGAGCTGGCGCGCACGGTGAGTTCGCCGTCTTTCAGCGCGACCGGCTCGGCGTGTTCGGCGACGTCTTCGCCGACCAGCCGGCCCCACTGGGCGAAGACGCGGGCGGTCGTGACGCTCTCGTTCCAGCCGCGGTCGGCGACCAGCCGCGAGACGAGCCGGCCGAGCGGCTGCGGGTCGCGCGGGTCCGCACCCGGCCCCGACCAGCGGCGACGCCGGGGGTTCTGGCCCCCGCCGCCGACGACGCGTCGCCGGTACCCGGGCGAGGTGCCTCGTTCCTTGGCCTTGGCCTTCGCCGCTTCGAGTGCGGCATGGGCGAGGTCGCGCCCGGTCGACGGAGCCTCGTTCGGCCCAACGCCGCTGTCACGCTCAGTACCGGCAGGCGACTTTGAGTTTTCAGAGGACGCTTTGCGCCACCCATTTGGCCGCACAGTCACGGGCAGCGATAACTCATTCACCGTGTTATCCACACTGTCCACAGGTTTGTCCCCAGATCGGGTGCGGTTTGTGCGGCCCGTCACACCGGGTGCTCGGTCGTCCTGCTCAGCCACGCGTAATCTCACCATCCGCCACTACGAACCGGGACCCGGCGAGCTCCCCGGGCACGTCTTCGTCGACCGCCGCGGTCACCAGCACCTGTTCGGCGCTCGCGGCCACCTCGGCCAGCCGGGCCCGGCGCTTGCGGTCCAGCTCGGCGAACACGTCGTCGAGCAGCAGCACCGGCTCACCCGCCTCCGCGCGCAGCAGCTCATAGCTGCCGAGCCGGAGGGCGAGCGCGAACGACCACGATTCGCCGTGGCTCGCGTAGCCCTTGGCCGGCGCCTCGCCCAGGATCAGCTCCAGCTCGTCCCGGTGCGGGCCGACCAGGCTGATCCCACGCTCGAGCTCGGCCTTCCGGGCCTCACCGAGCGCTTTGAGCAAGACGTCCTTCAGGACGTCGGGTTGCGCCCGCTCGCCATCCGGTACGCCGTACGTCTCCGGCAGGGCCGCGCCCAGCGACGACCGGTAGGAGATCTTCGCCGGCCGCGAGTCCGGCGCGACCCCCATGTACGCCGAAGCCGCGTACGGCCCGAGGTCCGCGACGAGGTTGAGGCGCGCGGCCAGCAGTTCCGCGCCCGCCACCGCGAGGTGGTCGTCCCAGACTTCCAGCGTCGACAGCGCGTACGGGTCTTCGCGACCCGTACGCCGCTTCCCGGCCGTCTTGAGCAGGGCGTTGCGCTGCTTGAGCACCTTCTCGTAGTCGGCCCGGACCCCCGCGTACCGCGGCGCGCGCAGCACCAGGAGCTCGTCGAGGAACCGGCGTCGCTCACCCGGGTCACCCCGGACGAGCGCGAGGTCCTCCGGCGAGAACAGCACCGTGCGCAGGATCCCGAGCACATCGCGCGGCCGGCCGACCGCGCCGCGGTTGATCCGGGCGCGGTTCGCGCGGCCGGCGGTGATCTCGAGCTCGACCGTCAGCTCGCGGTCGTCGTTGACCACCGCGATCCGCACCAGCGCGCGCTCGCAGCCGTGCCGGATCAACGGCGCGTCCGTCGCGACCCGGTGCGAGCCCAGCGTCGCGACGTACCCGATCGCTTCGAGCAGGTTGGTCTTGCCGCGACCGTTCTGGCCGACCAGCACGGTCGGCCCCGGTTCGAGCGCGAGATCGGCCTGTGGCCAGGAGCGGAAGTCGGTGACCTGCAGGTGACGCAGATACACCAGGAACTCCTTACCCGCCGGCCTTCTTCACGGCGTGCCCGCCGAACTGGTTGCGCAGCGCGGCCACCGCGCGCATCGCGGCCGAGTGCTCCTGGCGCGAGGCGAAGCGCGCGAAGAGCGCGGCCGAGATGACCGGCGCCGGCACCGCGTTGTTGATCGCCTCTTCCAGCGTCCAGCGGCCTTCGCCGGAATCCTCGACGTAGCCCTCGAGGTCGTCCAGCTCCGGGTCCTCGTCAAGCGCGCGCACGAGCAGGTCGAGCAGCCAGGAGCGGACGACCGTCCCGCGCTGCCAGCCCTTGATCACGGCGGGCACGTCGTTGACGACCTTCGCCGCTTCGAGCAGCTCGAAGCCCTCCGCGAAGGCCTGCATCATGCCGTACTCGATGCCGTTGTGAATCATCTTCGCGTAGTGACCGGCGCCGACGTCGCCTGCGTGCGAGAAGCCTTCCTCGCGCGGGCCTTCCGGGCGCAGCGCGTCGAAGATCGGCATCGCCCGCTCGACGTCCGCGGCCGTGCCGCCGACCATCAGGCCGTAGCCGTTGTCCTTGCCCCACACGCCACCGGACACGCCGCAGTCGGCGTACCCGATCTTCTTCGCGGCGAGGAGGTCGGCGTTCAGCTTGTCGTCGGTGTACTTCGAGTTGCCGCCGTCGATGACCATGTCGCCTTCGGCGAGCAGGTTGCCCAGCTCGGTGATGGTCTGCCGCGTCGGATCGCCGGCGGGGACCATGATCCAGACGATCCGCGGGGCGTCCAGTTTGGACACCAGGTCCTCGAGCGACGTCGTGTCGCTGACGTCCGGGTTGCGGTCGAAGCCGACCACCTCGTGACCGGCCGCGCGCAGCCGCTCCCGCATGTTGAAGCCCATCTTGCCCAGGCCGATCAGACCGAGCTGAACCATCGGATCCCCTTACGTGCTCAGGAAAAGTGCTGTGTCGCTCGGGGCTTCGCCCCGGGCCGGGGGCTTCGCCACCCGGACCCCCGAAAAGATGTCCATCAGCCCGGCAGGCGGACCGGCATCAGGAGGTAGAGGTAACCGGGGACGACGTTGCCCTCGGGGTCGGCGGGCTTGATCAGCGCGGGCCGGTTCGGCGTGGTGAACGTGAGCTCCGCCCGGTCGCTGTGGAGCGCGCCGAGGCCGTCGACGAGGTAACCCGGGTTGAACGCGATCGTCACCGGCTCACCTTCGTACTCGACCTGGAGCTCCTCTTCGGCGCTTCCCTCGTCGTCGCCGCCCGCGGACAACCGCAGCGTGTTGTCCCCGAACTCCAGTCGTACCTGAGTCCCCCGCTCCGCGACCAGCGAAACGCGCTTGATGCTCTCGGTGAGAGCGGACACGTCGATGACCGCGCGTGAGGTGTGCGACGCCGGCAGCAGCTGGCGGTACGGCGGGAACTCCGCGTCGAGCAGGCGGGTCGTCGTGTAGCGCCCGGAACCGGACAGGCCGAGCAGCCCCTCGCCGCTGGCGAGGGCGAGGCGGATCGTGGCGCCGCTCGCACCGAGCGTCTTGGCCGCCTCGGCGAGGGTGCGCGCCGGGACGAGCACCGCGGCGTCGGCCAGGCCCTCGGCCGGCTGCCACGTGAACTCGCGCATGGCGAGCCGGAAGCGGTCGGTCGCGACCATGGTCAGGGAGCTGCCGGAGATCTCGAGCCGCATGCCGGTGAGCATCGGCAGCGTGTCGTCCTTGCCCGAGGCGACGACGACCTGGGACACGGCCTGGCCGAACGCGTCGCCGGCGAGCTCGCCGGCGAAGGCGGGCTGGGTGGGCAGCTGCGGGTAGTCCTCGACCGGCATGGTCGGCAGGGAGAACCGCGCGGTGCCGCACGTGATGGTGGCGCGTGAGCCGTCGACGGAGATCTCGACCGGCTGCGCGGGCAGCGCCTTGGTGATGTCGGCGAGCAGGCGCCCGGAGACCAGCAGGCGGCCGCCGTCGGCGATCGTCGCCGGGACGCCGACCGTGGCGGAAACCTCGTAGTCGAAGCCCGAGACCGTCAGGGCGTCGGTGTCGCCGTCGGAACCGGCGTCGAGGAGCACACCGCCCAGAACCGGCACAGGAGGCCGGGAGGGGAGGCTTCTCGCCACCCACGCGACGGCGTCGGCGAGCCCGTCACGCTCGACGCGGATCTTCATGCGCGTTTCCTTTCGACGACCGAGCCCCTGTCGGCTCGGGCCAGGCCTCGCTCTGGCGGGGTAGTGACCGGCTGCCCCCTCCGGCCGGTCCGCCCTCCGCTCGATCAGCCGAAGCACGGACCAGGTGCAGGCATCCACGTTAGGCCGTCGCGGGGGCCGCCGTCACTTCGGCCTCCCCTTGACTTTGTCGACTTGACGACAGGATCTCGTGCTTGTCCCCAACTTCGTCGATCGCCTGTTTTTATCTTTTCTCTCTTAGAAGAGATCTTAAAAGGCAGTAGCAGTAGTAAGCGTTGTGGATTGTGTGGATTGAGGTCGTTCGCGCAGGTGGGAGTGCTCGCGGGCATGTGGAGAACCGTGGTGGTGGATCTGTGGGCAACTCGGGTCGTCTGTTGATGGTTTCGGGCAACCCCCGATCCGTCCACAGCGAGGCCCGGTTGTCCCCACAGTTGTCCCCAGGTGTGAGGCCATCTGTACCCAGGGTCTGGGGGTGCGCGGCGGGGTCCGGTTCGCCCTTCCGAGTGATCGGCTCGTCCTGTGCACACAATGTGGGCAACCTGTGGAATCAGCGTGGACAAAGGTGTGGATGTCCTGTGGATCACCTGTGGGCGGGGTGTGGACGGATCCGGCGTCGTCGCTGATGGGAGATCTGTTGGGGCTGTGGGCAATCCGCCCACACCATGGGGAAGCTTCCTTGTGTACAAACAATTTTCGCGACTTTGCGAAGTGCGCGTACGCGGCTTCGCTGCTTCGGCGTGCTTCGACAGTCCAAAGACGACAAAGGGGCGTCCACAGTGCGTGGACGCCCCGAAGTCGTTGCGGGATAAGGGATGTGTTACTGGCGAGCGCGCTGCTTGATGCGCGAGGTCAGCTCCTGCACCTGGTCGTAGATCCGCCGGCGCTCGGCCATCTCCTTGCGGATCTTCTTGTCCGCGTGCATGACGGTCGTGTGGTCGCGGCCGCCGAACGTCTGCCCGATCTTCGGGAGCGACATGTCGGTCAGCTCGCGACAGAGGTACATGGCGATCTGGCGGGACGTGGCGAGCGCCTTCGTCTTGCCGGGGCCGCACAGGTCGTCGAGCGAGACGTCGAAGAACTCGGAGATGACGCCCATGATGGTCGGCGCGGTGATCTCCGGGGCGTGGGAGTCGGGGATGAGGTCCCGCAGCACGATCTCCGCGAGCCCGGCGTCCACCGGCTGCTGGTTCAGCGACGCGAACGCGGTGACGCGGATGAGCGCGCCCTCGAGCTCCCGGATGTTCGCTTCGACGCGCGAGGCGATGAACTCCAGGACGTCACCCGGCACCGCCAGCCTGTCCTGCGCGGCCTTCTTGCGGAGGATCGCGATGCGGGTCTCGAGCTCGGGCGGCTGGATGTCGGTGATCAGGCCCCACTCGAACCGCGTCCGCAGCCGGTCCTCCAGCGTCTCGAGGCGCTTGGGCGGGCGGTCGGAGCTGACGACGATCTGCTTGTTCGCGTTGTGGAGGGTGTTGAAGGTGTGGAAGAACTCTTCCTGCGTACCTTCTTTGCCTTCCAGGAACTGGATGTCGTCGACGAGCAGGATGTCGATGTCGCGGTAGCGCCGCTGGAAGGCGACTTTGCGGTCGTCTCGCAGCGAGTTGATGAAGTCGTTCGTGAACTCTTCGGTCGAGACGTACCGCACGCGCATGCCGGGGAAGAGGCGTTGCGCGTAGTGGCCGACCGCGTGCAGCAGGTGCGTCTTGCCGAGCCCGGACTCGCCCCAGATGAAGAGCGGGTTGTACGCGCGGGCCGGTGCTTCGGCGACGGCGACCGCGGCCGCGTGCGCGAAGCGGTTGGACGCACCGATGACGAAGGTGTCGAAGGTGTACTTCTCGTTCAGCTTCGTCTTCGACGTCTGCGGCTGCGCCGGCGCGGTGTAGGGCTGGCCGGCGATCGGCTGGCCGGAGAACGTCGGCCAGATCTCGTGGACGGCGGCGAGCGCTTCGCCCTCTTCGTCGACTTCTTCGTCCGTGTCGTCGCCGTCGTCGGGCTTCGGGCCGAGGGACTGGTGGGCGGGCAGCGGCGGCGTGGGCTCGGGACGCGGGGGCGGCCTCATCGGGCCGGGACCCGGCCTCGGCCCGGGTGCCGGCTCCGGGCTGACACCGTTTTCCACCCGGCCGGGTGACGGCACGTAGTGGGGCGCGGGGACGGGGGCGACCGCTTCGGTGCTGTCGACCTTCACCGCGAGCGAGATGGCGCGGCCGAGGCGCCGGGAGAGTGCGTCGGTGATCGCGCCGCGGAGACCGCGTTCGATCGCTTCCTTCGCGAAGTCGCTGGGGGCGGCCAGGAGCGCGGTGCCGTCGAGCAGGCCGATCGGCCGGGTCACGCGCATCCACGCGCGCTGCTGCGGGGAAAGGGTCCCGTCGGACAGTTCGCGTACCACCTGCTCCCAGATGACGCCCAGATTGTGCTGGTGATCCGACACCTGTTCGGCTCCCCTCCCCTCGTCGGCGTGGACGGCCGAACGACCCTGGTCACGCGGTCCGGCGCTCCCCGGCGGACCTGCGTGCGCATCGGCACAGCGAATATCCACATAGTTGTCCACAGCTGTGCACTAATGTACGGCGACCCGCGGCGACGCCACCTGCGGGCTCGTCGTACGCCGGTGGGCACTCCACCACCCGGATACTCGTGCACCTCGACGGGTGACCCGAGAGAGGCACGCTAACAAGCCCCGCCCGCTGCCACAAGGCATCCTGGGTCGCAAGCATTTCACGGTGTACGGCGTGTTGCCATTCGGTGCCGCGGCGTCGATGACCTCGGCTTCACGAGCCGGTCGCGGACCGTGGCCGAGGGGGTGCTTTCCGGGCGCCCGACGGAGGTGCGTACCCTCGTAAGGTCTCCCGTATGCGACGGGTGCTATTCGCGTGCCCACGTTGTCGTCGCTCGTCGTGACGAGGCCACACGTTGGTAGGAGACACCAGAGACTGCCGTGCGCCCGCACGACACGCCAGGCGGAGGGACCTTTCCTCCCGTCCGACGCGACACACAGGAGAAGCAGTGAGCAAGGGTAAGCGCACCTTCCAGCCGAACAACCGCCGCCGCGCGAAGACCCACGGGTTCCGCCTGCGCATGCGGACCCGCGCCGGCCGGGCCATCCTCGCGGGCCGCCGTCGCAAGGGCCGCGAAGCGCTGTCGGCCTGATCCGGCTCGTCGGGGCGCGCCGTGCTGCCGGCTGCCGCACGTCTGCGGCGGAGTGAGGACTTCCGCGTGGTTCTCCGTCGCGGATCCCGGGCAGGCAGGCGCCGCCTCGTCGTCCACGCACTGACCACGGACCCGTCCGAGGCCGCCGACGTCACGTCGGCGGCCAGGGCGGGTTTTGTGGTGAGCAAGGCCGTGGGGAACTCGGTGGTCCGCCACCGCGTCGCCCGCCGGCTGCGTCATCTCGTTTCGGCCCGGCTCGGAACCCTGCCCGCCGGCAGTGCGTTGGTCGTACGGGCATTGCCGCCGTCCGCGACCGCGTCCAGCGCGGAGCTCGGAGCCGATCTCGACGCCGCACTGCGTCGTCTGGGGCTGGTGTCGGGTCGGCTGGGACTGTCGCCGTCGCGCCGTCCGGCCGGGGATGCCCCGAGCCCGACGCGTCCCGCGGACGCGGCCCCCGACCACGGATCAGCGGTGTGACCGGCATGCGAGCCACCCCCGAGCACGACTCAGCACACGAGCACGCCACCCTTGGCGCTACCGAGGCCGCGCCCCCGCGGCCCGGTCCCGTCGCCTGGGTCCTGCTGCTCCCCATCAAGCTCTACCGCAAGGCGATCTCGCCCTTCCTCCCGCCGGCTTGCCGGTTCTACCCGAGCTGCAGCGCGTACGCGGTCGAAGCCCTCACCCGGCACGGCGCCGGCCGGGGCTCCTACCTCGCGGTGCGCCGGCTCCTGCGCTGCGGCCCGTGGACCATGCCCGGCCGCGACCCGGTCCCCGAGACGTTCTCGTGGCGACACCGCAGACCTGAAACACCGATCGAGGAGTAGCAGCAGTGCTCGATTTCATCTACTACCCCGTGTCCTTCATCCTCTGGTGTTGGCACAAGGTCTTCGGGCTCGTCTTCGGGGAATCCGCGGCGATCTCCTGGATCCTCGGCATCATCTTCCTGACGTTCACCGTCCGCGGCATCATGTTCAAGCCGTTCGTGAACCAGGTCCGGTCGATGAAGAAGATGCAGGACTTCGCGCCGGAGATGAAGAAGCTCCAGAAGAAGTACGCGAACGACAAGCAGCGCCAAGCGCAGGAGATGCAGAAGCTCCAGCGCGAGCACGGCGTCAACCCGCTGGGCAGCTGCTTGCCGATGCTGCTTCAGATCCCGGTCTTCATCGGCCTGAACCACGTGCTCCGCGCGTTCACGATGCCGCCGCCCGGTGGTGGCGTGAAGACCGAAAACTACTTCTTCACCCAGCACGACGTCTCGTCCTACGTCAACGCGAAGCTGTTCGGCGTCAACCTCGGTGAGGCCGTTTACAACGGTGTCGGAGTCGTCAGCGGCGGTGCCGCGAACGTCGGCTTCCAGTGGAGCGTCCTGCCGGTGGCACTGCCGCTGATGATCGTCGCGTCGATCGCCACGCACCTCACCGCGCGCCACTCGGTGGCCCGGCAGAACGCCGCGTCGGCCACCTCGCAGACCGCGATCATGAACAAGCTGACGATGTACATCTTCCCGCTCGGTGTGCTCGTCTTCGGTGCGCTGTTCCCGCTCGGCCTCCTCTTCTACTGGCTGGCGAACAACGGCTGGACCCTGATGCAGCAGCGCCTCGTCTACACGAAGATCGACAAGGAAGAGGCAGCCCGCAAGGCGGAGGCCGCGGAGAAGCGCGCGTCGCTCGGCCCGAAGCCGGGGCAGCGGCCGACCGCGCCGAAGGTCGGTCAGAAGCCGGTCCAGCAGAAGAAGAACCAGCCCGCGCCGGGCGGCTCGCAGAAGAAGGTCACCCAGGCGGGCTCGGCCCACGGCTTCGCGCAGACCACCCCCGCGGAGGCCGCGGCCAAGGCGGCGGAGGCCGCGAAGACGGCTGACCCGGCCCCGGCCACTGCCGAACCCAAAAGCCAGAACGGCCAGAACGGTTCGAAGGACAACGGCACGGGGGTGCCGGGCCTTCTCAAAGACTCGACCAGGAAATCGGGCCGGAAGCGCCGTTGAGGCGCGACCGGTTCGGAGAGGAGACGAATGATGTCGGAGACGGTCGACACGATCGACGCCGATCAGGACGACGTGACCCCGGAGCCGGCCGCTTCTGCGGACGCGGTGGGCGAGCAGAAGGCGGGTGGTGACGACGTCCTCGTCCAGGAGGGCGACATCGCCGGTGACTACCTCGAGCGGCTGCTCGACCTGCTCGACTACGACGGCGACATCGACTTGGACGTCGAGGCGGGCCGCGCGATCGTGAGCATCGACGGCGGCGAGGACCTCGAGAAGCTCGTCGGCCCCCGCGGCACGGTGCTCGAGGCGCTGCAGGAGCTGACCCGCCTCGCGGTCCAGCAGGAGACCGGGTCCCGCAGCCGGCTGATGCTGGACATCGCGGGCTGGCGCGCGGACCGCCGCGAGGAGCTGCGCGAGCTCGGCCGTTCGACGGCGGAGTCGGTCCTCTCGGACGGCGAGCGGGTGCGGCTGCAGCCGATGAGCCCCTTCGAGCGCAAGGTGGTCCACGACGCGGTGGCGACGGTCGCGGGCGTCACGAGCGAGAGCGAGGGCGAGGACCCGAAGCGCCGTGTGGTGATCTTCCCGGAGTCCTGAGCTTCGGTTCGGCGAGCGGCCCCACTTGACTCGGTCAGGTGGGGCCGCTTCTTTGTGTGCATGCTCCCTCCGCCCGGCGAGGTCCTCCACTTCTCGGAGGATCCGGCGATCACCCGCTTCGAGCCGCACGTGGCCGCGACGGCCCGGCAGCCGGAGGCGTACGTGTGGGCGGTCGACGCGGCGCGGGCACCGGACTACTGGTTCCCGCGCCAGTGTCCCCGCGCGCTGGCATGGGTGGCCTCGAGAACGACCGCCGCGGACCGCTCCTTGCTCGGGTCCACTCGAGTGCACGCGATCGAGTACGGCCGGCTCGCCGAGATGCGGTCGGTACGGTTGTACGCGTACCGCTTCGCCGCTTCGCCGTTCCGTCCGTTCGGTGCGCACGCCCATGCGATGGTGGCGACCGAGCCGGTCTCCCCACTCGGACCGCCGGAGCCGGTCGGCGATCTGCTGGCGCTCCACGAGGAGGCCGGGATCGAGCTGCGGCTGATGCGGAACCTGTGGGGGTTCGTGGACGCGGTGTCGACGAGTTCGCTCGGCTTCAGCGGGATCCGGCTGCGGAACGCCCGGCCGCGCCCGACCGAATTACAAGCATGATGTTTCACGTGGAACTGGTGCGCTCGCCGCGGCGCGGATGCACGCTGTTTCACGTGGAACCATCCCCCGTGCGCGGCTAGCCGAGTGGAGTTGTCCACATCTGCGGTCTGTCGGCTCGTTTTCGGTCCGACATCGGGGACAATCGAAGCAGCGCCGTTTCACGTGAAACGCGCGGACGAGGAGTAGACGGAGTGAGCTTGGATCAGGCTGCGGTGGCGGTACGGGACGCGGCGGAGCGAGTGTTCGGTGCGCGCGTGGACCAAGCCGCTGGGTACGTCGAACTCCTGGAACGCCACGGAGTCGAGCGCGGGCTGATCGGGCCGCGGGAGGTCGAGCGGCTGTGGGAGCGGCACGTCCTCAACTCGGCCGTCATCGGGGAGCAGCTGCCCGAAGGGGCTCGCGTCGTCGATGTCGGTTCGGGCGCCGGGCTTCCGGGAGTACCGCTCGCGATCGCCCGGCCGGACCTCGATATCGTCTTGCTCGAACCGATGGCCCGCCGGGTGGACTGGCTGGCCGAGGTGGCCGAGAAGCTGGAACTCCCGATCACCATTGTTCGTGGACGCGCAGAGGAGCGGTCTGTGCGTGAGCAGCACGGTGGCGCCGACATCGTCACCGCTCGCGCGGTCGCCCCGCTCGCCCGGCTCGCGGACTGGTGCCTGCCGCTCGTCCGGTCCGACGGCTTCCTGGTCGCCCTCAAGGGCGCCAGCGCGGCGGACGAGATCGAGCGGGACGGCGCCGCCATCCGCAGGGCCGGCGGAGCCGCCCCACTGATTGTCGAATGCGGTGCCGCAGTACTAGAGGTCCCCAGCACGGTCGTGAAGATCCGTCGCCTCCCGACGGCAGTCAAGCCGAAGGCGCGGAGCAAGAAGCGTTAACGGGCCGCGGTGTTCCACGTGAAACGACGCGACTCGACCACCGACCAGACGTCTATATGGAGGAGGTGTCGAGACCGGTGAATCCCCCGCCGTCCGACTCCACGGAGACCACGCCCGACGTGGGCTGGACCCCGATTGCCGAAGAAGCCGCCCGCGCCGCTCGCCTGCTGAACCCCGAGAGGACACTTCCCCGCCCTGGTCGTCGTCGCGTGATGACCGTCGCCAACCAGAAGGGGGGCGTCGGCAAGACCACGAGCACGGTCAACCTCGCCGCCGCGCTCGCCGTCCACGGGCTCAAAACGCTCGTCGTCGACCTCGACCCGCAGGGCAACGCGAGCACCGCACTCGACGTCGACCACCGGTCCGGGACGCCGTCCATCTACGAGGTACTCATCGGCGAGGTGACGCTCGCGGACGCCGCCCAGCCGACCGAGCAGTCCCCCAATCTCTTCTGCGTCCCGGCGACGATCGACCTCGCCGGCGCCGAGATCGAGCTCGTCTCGATGGCGTCACGAGAGTCCCGGCTCAAGGAGGCCATCTCCTCGGAGATCCTCGACCAGATCGGCGTCGACTACGTCTTCATCGACTGCCCGCCGTCGCTCGGCCTGCTGACGGTCAACGCGATGGTCGCCGCGCAGGAGGTGCTCATCCCGATCCAGTGCGAGTACTACGCGCTCGAAGGGCTCGGGCAGCTGCTGAGCAACATCGAGCTCGTGCAGCAGCACCTCAACCGCGAGCTCCGCGTCTCGACGATCCTCCTCACCATGTACGACGGCCGGACCAAGCTGGCCGACCAGGTGACGAACGAGGTGCGGAACCACTTCGGCGACACGGTCCTCAAGACGGTCATCCCCCGCAGCGTGAAGGTGTCCGAGGCGCCTGGGTACGGCCAGACCGTCCTCGCTTACGATCCTGGTTCGCGCGGTGCGATGAGCTACGTCGACGCGGCGAAGGAGATCGCCGAGCGCGGCGCACTGATGGAGAAGGGTAGTTCCACATGACCGAGCGCAGAGGAGGGCTGGGGCGCGGCCTCGCCGCACTCATCCCGACCGGCCCCACCGGCGGCGGCCCCCTGCCCGCGCCCGCGGACGCCACGGCGGCGGAGAAGAAGGCGGCCGAGGACAAGGGCTGGTTCGCGGCGAACGGTCAGGCGAAGCAGCACAGCGGCGAGGTCGCCGGCGCGGTCTACCGCGAGATCCCGGTCGGCTCGATCAAGCCGAACCCGAAGCAGCCGCGCCTGGCCTTCGACGAGGAGGCGCTCGCCGAGCTCGAGCACTCGATCCGCGAGTTCGGGCTCATGCAGCCCATCGTCGTCCGTGAGTTGGGGAACGACGAGTACGAGCTCGTCATGGGCGAGCGGCGGCTGCGCGCGTCGCAGCAGGCGGAGCTCGAAGCGATCCCGGCGATCGTCCGGCAGACCGCCGACGAGTCGATGCTGCGCGACGCGCTCCTGGAGAACATCCACCGCGTCCAGCTGAACCCGCTCGAAGAGGCGGCCGCGTACCAGCAGCTGCTCGACGAGTTCGCCGTCACGCACGAGGAGCTGGCGAGCCGCATCGGCCGCAGCCGGCCGGTCATCACCAACACGATCCGGCTCCTCAAGCTCCCCCTGCCGGTGCAGCGGCGGGTCGCCGCGGGCGTCCTGTCCGCCGGGCACGCCCGCGCGTTGCTGTCGCTGGAGGACGCCGACAGCCAGGAGGAGCTCGCCGCCCGCATCATCGCGGAGGGCATGTCGGTCCGGGCGACCGAGGAAGCCGTCACCCTCAAGAAGAGCGAGAAGCCGGCCAAGCCGAAGCCCGCGGCGCGCAAGCCGATCCAGGCGCCGGGTTTGCAGGAGCTCGCGAACCGGCTCTCGGACCGGTTCGACACCCGGGTGAAGGTCGACCTCGGCCGCCGCAAGGGCCGGATCACCCTCGAATTCGGCTCGGTCGACGACCTCGAACGCATCGTCGCACTCATCGACGCGAATGGGGCGCATCAGACACCGAAAACCGATTAGGGATCACCCCAGGGTGTTTCGTCACGGTGATGATTGCTCGACGCAGTCGCGACGACCACATCCAGTGATGATCGTCAGCGACACGAAAAGGCCGCCACGGAAGTTCCGAGGCGGCCTTTCGCGTGCAATGAGTCAGCGGGAAATCGCGCGGCCGATCAGCTCGGCGAACACCGTGCCGAGCGACTTGCCCGCCGCCTCGATCGCCATCGGCACCGTCGACGTCTCGGTGAGGCCCGGCGACGGGTTCACTTCCAGGAAGTACACCGTGCCGTCCGCCGTGACCACAGCGTCGGTGCGGGAGATGTCCCGCAGCCCGAGCACTCGGTGCGCGGCGACGGCGAGCTCGGCCACCGCCTTGGCCGCGGCGTCGTCGAGCCGGGCCGGGGTGAAGAAGTCCGTCAGGCCGGCGGTGTAGCGGGCCGTGTAGTCGTACACGCCGCTCTCGGGGACGATCTCGACCGCGGGGAGGGCCTCGGGGCCGTCCGCGCCCTCGATGACCGTCACGGCCACCTCGACGCCGTCCACGAACCGCTCCGCGAGCACGGTGTCGCCGTACGCGAAGCAGCCGACCATCGCCGCCGGCAGCTCCGCCGCCTCGCGGACCACCTGGGTGCCGAGCGCCGAGCCACCCTGGTCGGGCTTGAGGATCAGCGGCAGGCCGAGCTGCTCGACCATCGCGTCGAGGACGGCCTGGGCGCCGAGCTCGCGGAACGTGCTGTGCGGCAGCACGACCCAGCCCGGCGTCACGAAGCCGGCGTTCTCGATGAGCGCCTTGGCCGTGGGCTTGTCCCACGCGCGGCGGCAGCCCTGGGAGCCGGTGCCGACGAACGGGACCTCCAGCATCTCCAGGACCGTCTGCACCGAGCCGTTCTCACCCTCGCCGCCGTGCAGGGCGACGACCACCGCGTCCGGCCGCTGGGTGCGCAGGCGCTCCAGCAGACCCGCGTCGGTGTCCCACTCCTCGATGCCGAGGCCCTCGGACTTCAACGCCGCGGAGAGCCGTCGGCCGGACCTCAGCGAGACGTCGCGTTCGTGCGAAAGCCCGCCGGCGAGCACGGCAACGGTACGGTCGACCACCGTGGAAACTCCTTAGCCTTGAACAGGATTAAACGGTGTCCGGGGACGGGTTCTGCGGCCCCTGGATCCGGCGCGAGCCCACGTTACCGAAGGTGCGCGCGAGGTCCATTTCGGACTCCAGGACGGCGGCCAGCCGCCGGACGCCCTCACGGATCCGCTCCGGCGTCGGGTAGCAGTAGGACAGCCGCATCTGGCGGCTGCCGAAACCGTCGGCGTAGAAGCCGGTTCCGGACGCGTACGCCACCCGCGCGGTCACCGCGCGCGGCAGCATCGCCTTCGTGTCGACACCTTCCGGCACCGTCGCCCAGACGTAGAAACCGCCGTCCGGCTTGGTCCAGGAACAGCCCGCGGGCAGGTACTGGTCGAGCGCGGACAGCATCGCGTCGCGCCGCTCGCGGTAGTTCTCGCGGAACTTCTTGATCTGGCCCTTCCAGTCGTGCGTGGCCAGGTAGCGCGAGACGATCATCTGGTTGAACGTCGGCGGGCACAGCGTCGCCGACTCCGCGGCCAAGACGAGCTTTTCGCGCACGGCGTGCGGCGCGAGCACCCAGCCGACGCGCAGGCCGGAGGCGAACGTCTTCGAGAACGAGCCTAGGTACACGACGTTGTCGGGGTCGGTCGAGCGCAACGCCGGGTAGGTCTGGCCGTCGAAGCCGAGCAACCCGTACGGGTTGTCTTCGACGACCAGGACGCCGTGGTCGCGGCAGATCTCCAGGATCTCCGCGCGGCGCTCGACGGCCAGCGTGACGCCGGCGGGGTTGTGGAAGTTCGGGATCGTGTAGAGGAACTTGACCCGGCGGCCGGCCTTCTCCGTCTGGACCAGTGCTTCGCGCAGGAGCTGCGGCACCAGGCCGTTGTCGTCCATCGCCACGTGCACGACCTGCGCCTGGTAGGCGGCGAACGAGCCCAGCGCGCCGACGTACGACGGGCCTTCGGCGATGACGACGTCACCCGGGTCGCAGAACAGCCGCGTGACCATGTCCAGGCCCATCTGGGAGCCGACGGTCACGACGACGTCGTCCGGGTGCGCCTTGATGCCCTCGAGGGCCATGATTTCGCAGATCTGCTCGCGCAGCACCGGCACGCCGTGCGCCGAGCCGTACTGCAGGGCGACGAGGCCGTCTTCGGCGATGATCTCCGCCACCTGCGCCGACAGCGTGTCGAGCGGGAGCGCGGCCAGGTTCGGCATGCCGCCGGCCAGCGAGACCACCTCGGGCCGGCTGGCCACCGCGAACAGCGCCCGGATCTCGGAAGCGGTCATCCCGGCGGTGCGCGCGGCGTACCGCTCGAGGTGCGGGTCGAGGTTCTGGCGGCCGCGCTGCGGCTTGCTGGGGCGGTTCTCGGTCATCGGCGATTCACCCGGGGCTCGATGGACAGGGCTGCTTGCCATGGGCACGGCAGATCCAGTCGAGTGTAACCGTGCACCCATCCGGTACCCCTGGCCTTTCGGCGCTCGTCACATCGGCCTATCCTCGACCTTGGCTCCCGTGATCGTGCTGTTCTACCGCGCGGCTTGACGACCGGGGCCGTCGGGAGCGTAGGGGTCAGGGAGGTCGCGGGTGTCGCGTCGCGTCGTGGGCGTCACACTGGACAACCTGGAGCACCTGCCGAAGAGCTGCCGCAGGTGCGTCTACTGGGAGCTGGCCCCGCACCTGAAGAACCAGGCCGAGGAGTTCGGCGCCACCGAGGTCGAGAAGGAAGCCTGGGTTTCGAGCGTCCTGCTCGAGTGGGGGTCCTGCGGCCGCATCGTCTACAGCGACACGCTGCCGGTCGGATTCGTGCTGTACGCCCCGCCGAACGCCGTCCCGCGCTCGCTGGCCTTCCCGACGTCCCCGCCGAGCGCGGACGCGGTCCTGCTGACGGCGTTCCAGGTGCTCCCGGAGTTCCGCGGCGGCGGCCTCGGCCGGATGCTCGTCCAAGCGGTCGCCAAGGACCTGACGAAACGCGGCGTTCGCGCGATCGAGGCGTTCGGCGACGCGCGTCCCGAAGAGTCGGATCCCGATGGCGGCCACAGCTGCGTGCTGCCGGCGGAGTTCCTGCAGAGCGTCGGCTTCAAGACGGTCCGCCCGCACCAGAAGTGGCCGCGCTTGCGCCTGGAGCTGCGCTCGGCGATCACCTGGAAGGAAGACGTCGAGGCGGCGCTGGAGCGGCTGCTCGGCCAGGTGACCATCACCACGGCCGAGCCGAGTCTCGGTCGCGCCTGAGCACACGCCGCAAACGTTTGCGCCGGTGTCCCGGCGTCCCCGGAACACGGATTCCGTCGTGGGTGGACGACTGTGGAAGAACTGCCGAGTTATCCACAGAGCGCTGATAGGCGCGGTGGACAACCTGTGGATGACTGCCCGAAAACCTGGGGACGCACGGGTTGCGTCCCCAGGGATGGTGGGACAGGTGAAGGTGAGCCGCTAGGGGTTGTGGTCAGCCCTATTCGGCTTTGGCCAGCTCGTGCGCCAGGACGTCGGCGAACGTGAACGTTCCCGTCGGCTGGTCGCCTTCGCCGAGCAGGTACAGGCGCTTGACGGCGATCAGGATGCCCTCCGCGACGATGTCGCGGAACGCCGGGTCGCCCAGCTTGCGGGCGTCGTCCGGGCTCGTCAGGTAGCCGATCTCGACCCGGACCGCCGGGCAGCGGGTGCGGGTGAAGATGTCCCACGACTTGTAGTGCGTGCGGTTGTCCTGCAGGCCCGTGCGGGCCGCGACCTCGCGCTGGATGAAGCCGGCCAGCAGCTCGCCCACGGTCGACGTCGTGCCGTTGCCGGTGCCGAAGTGGAAGCTCGCGACACCCTGCGCGCGCGGCGACGGGTTCTTGTCGCTGTGCAGCGAGAGGAACAGGTCGGCGCCCGCGTCGTTGGCGAACTTGGCGCGCTCCAGCTCGGTCGGGCTGTGGTTCGGGCCGCGGGAGATCAGCGCCTCCATGCCCGTGGCCTTCATCCGGCCTTCCAGGCGCCGCGCGAGGTCCCACGCGATGTCGGCCTCGCGCAGGCCGCCGGCGACCACGCCGAGGTCGTCGCCGCCGTGGCCGGGGTCGATCACGATGCGCTTGCCGCGCAGGCGCGGACCGGCCTGGCGCACCTGCTCCTGCTCGCGCAGGAACACGGGGCGGCCGCCCCGGGCCCGCGGCGAGGACAGGCGGTGCAGCTCGCGGATGGTCGCGGGGCCGCACATGCCGTCCGGCGACAGCCGCATGTCGCGCTGGAACGTCTTGAGCGCGCGCTCGGTCGAGGAGCCGAAGTAGCCGTCGGGGCGGCCGGCGTCGAAGCCGAGCTCGGTCAGGCGCTCCTGCAGCGTGAAGACGTCGTCGCCGTGCACCGGCGCGGCGATCGAGTAGGACAGCAGCCGGCTGCCCAGGTGGTAGCTGGCCCCTTTGAGCGCTTGGAACGTGGCCGGGCCCACCAGACCGTCGGTCATCAGCCCACGGCTCTGCTGGAAGGCACGGACGGCGTTCTCGACGGCGACGTCGAACGTGTCGTAGTCGTCGGTACCGGTGACCGGCGGGAGCAGGTTCATCCCGGCCAGGATGGACCTGATCTCGGCGACGTCCGGACCGGCGTCACCGCGGCGGAGTACCCGCATGCACTCCTCGCTCTTCCTAAGGCACCGACTTCGGGGCTCGGTGCGTGGCAAGAAACCTTCGCTGGGACGGGCCCAGGTCCCCTTATTGTGCCTTGCCAACTCTCGGTGACAGCGCAGGCCCGGTAGGTAGGTCAAGCGCCCGATCGTGGCGCGGCCTCGGTGGCCTCCGTCACGATTGATTCACCCACACCGGTCACATTCCCCCGAACGGCGACGGACCCGGGTCCGCGAGAGGGTTCTCGCAGGCCCCGGGTCCGTCGGGCGTGGTTCGATTCAGAGGACGTCGGCGAGGTCCGACAGCAGCGCGGCCTTCGGCTTGGCCCCGACGATCTGCTTCACCGGCTTACCACCCTGGAACAGGATCAGG
>NZ_JBFBBZ010000090.1:16760-25337 GCF_040682935.1 Amycolatopsis sp. NPDC051061 | reverse complement strand
CCGGCATCGACGATGGCGTGGATCAGGGAGCAGACGTAGTAGCCGGAGTCGCCGCGCACCAGCAGGTTCCCGGTGGCGCCGCAGCCGCGGGCGGTCCGCAGTGCCTGCCGGAGAAACGAGGTGGCGCCCCGGCGGGTGTCGGCCTGCCCGCCGCGCAGCCGGGTCGCGAGGATCACCGGGGCCGCGATCGGTGTCGAGAGGGTCGCGGCGAGGAAGTTGTAGCCCCGCACGTGGGTGTAGCCGTGGCGCGCGCCGACTTTCCGCCGCCCGTGGACACGGGTGATCTTGGAGTCCAGGTCCACGATCGCGTAGTCGCCGACGCCGGGCAGCAACCGGCCTCCGGTGGTGCGGGCCAGGCGGGTCAGGACCTGCGCGGCGAGTGCCTCCAGTGCCGTGGTGTGGCCGATGTCGAATCCACGCAGGAACGTCCCCAGTGTCGAGGGCGCCCGGATCCCGGTGAACACCCGGTCGTTCGCGCCGGTCCGCAGCACGTCCAGGTCGTCGATGCTGTCCGCGCCGGCGGCCATCCCGGCCACGATCGACAGCAGCTTCGCGTCCGGGTTCGCGCCGGTCGGGCCGGGGATCCGGATCCGCTCGGCCGCGAGGTCAGCGAACTCGACGTTCTCGGTCAGCCGCAGCAGTGGCAGCAGTCCGGCATGGGAGACGACACTCTGATCGTCGAACCTCGCTGTCACCCTGGCTCGGCTATGGGATGCTTGCATCCAGCAGATGCCCTCTCACTCAAGGATTGTTGTTCCCTAGACAAGAACAATTATCCCAGGTCAGAGGGCATCTGCGTGTCTACGACATGCCACCGACCAGCACATTCACCGGTGGATCCAGGCTGGACGACAGGAAAGAGTCGTTCATGACGTCGCCAGCCCCTGCCGACGTCGCGAATGACTCATTCGGGACCTCCGACGCCCCCAAGAGTCATTCGCGGCACCCGACTCCGCGCGCGGCCGCGCTCACCGATCCCGTGCGGGCGCTTTACGAGCGCGCAGGGGAACTTTGAGCAGTTCGGCCGGCGGCGGGCCGGGGTGCACGATCCCGAGGTGGCGGGTGGCTCTGGTCATCGCGACGTACAGGTCGTGGTGGCCGAGCGGCGCGGCCAGGATCGCGGCCGGGTCGGCGATGAGGACCGAGTCGAATTCCAGGCCCTTGGCCTGATCGGGGGTGAGCACCACGACCCGGTCGGTCAGGTCCGGGTGGGCGGTGGGGGACAGCGGACCGGACAGGGCCGCCGGGGCGATGATCGCCAGCCGCCCGCCGGTGTGGGCCGCGGCGAGCTCGGCGACGACCCCGGGCAGGCGGGCTCGGGTCGTGCCGACGCGCCACGGCGGGTCACCGGTCGAGCGGACCGACCGGGGCGGCGTCGTGCCGGGGTGGTGGGCGGCGACCAGATCGGTGGTGGCGGCCATGATCTCGGCGGGCGTGCGGTAGTTGACGCTGAGCCGGACGAGGTGCCAGCGGTCTCGCACGTGCGGCCGCAGCACCTTCGCCCACGAGGTGGCGCCGGCCGGGTTCCCGGTCTGCGCGAGGTCCCCGACGATCGTCATCGACCTGCTGGGGCACCGGCGCATCAGCATCCGCCAGGCCATTTCGGACAGTTCCTGGGCCTCGTCGACGACCACGTGCCCGAACACCGCGGGGCCGGGGCCGCCGCCGATCAGGGCGGCGGCTTCGTCCAGTAGCGGGACGTCGTCGGCGCTCCAGCCGCCGGCCGGCTCGCCGAGGACGTCCGACACCACCTGCTCCGGGGTCAGCGGCGGCCACAGCGCGTCGAGGGTGGCCTGGACGACCGGGTCGGCGAGCAGCGCCGCCCGCAGCCCGGCCCGCGCGGTCTCGTCCAGCATGGTCCGCGGTCCGTCGTGGTCCCCGTCCTCAGCACCCTCGTCGCCGAGCACGACGCCCGCGGCGGCCAGTGCGCGCAGGTCGGCCTCGCCGAGCCGGCCGTCCGGGCTGCCGCCGTCGATCGCCTCGCCGGTTTCGGTGAGCACGACCGCTTCCAGGTCGTCGACCAGGCGCCGCGCGAGCTCCGCCACGATCTGCCGCTGGAAGGTCAGCCTGGCCCGGTTGTGCGGGAGGCGGGCCCGCCGGGCCTCGGTCACGGCGCGGTCGAAGGTGGGCGCGTCGAGGCGCAGCACCTGCCGCTCGAACTCGATGTCGACCGGACCGTCCGGTGCCCGGACCCGCGCCCGCACCGCTTCCGCCAGCCGCCCGGCCAGGACCGCCCGGCCCTTCGCCGCCGCGGTCCCGGGCGGGTCCACCCGGCTGATCTCCGTGCCCGGCCGCAGGTCGGCGAGGGTGGCCGTGACGACGCTGTGTTCGCCGAGACCGGGGAGCACCTGGCCGATGTAGCCGAGGAACAACCGGCTGGGGCCCACGACCAGGACACCCCGGGTGCGCAGGTGCGGGCGGGTGTAGAGCAGGTAGGCGACCCGGTGCAGGGCGACGGCGGTCTTGCCCGTGCCGGGACCGCCCTGCACCACCAGTACCCCGCCGGTTTTGTGGCGGACGATCCGGTCCTGTTCCGCCTGCAGGGTGGTGACGATGTCGCGCATCCGCCCGGTGCGCTCCGCGGTCACCGCCGCCAGCAGCGCCGCGTCCCCGACCAGGACGTCGCCGCCGGTGCCGTCCGCGGCCAGCAGTTCGTCGTCCAGGGCGACGACCGCGCGGCCTCGCGTGGTGATCCGCCGCCGTCGCCGCACCCCGTGGGGAGCGGCCGCGGTCGCGGTGTAGAATGCGCGGGCCGCCGGGACGCGCCAGTCCACGAGCAGCGGCTCTCCGTCGTCGTCGCGGAACAGGCCCAGCCGGCCGACGTAGGTGCGCCGGCCGTCGTGCCGGTCCAGCCGGCCGAAGCACAACCCCTGCTCGACGGAGTCCAGCCGGGCCACCTCCGCCTGCCAGACCGCCGCCGCCTCCGGGTCGCCGTCGGCGCCTCGGTCCACCGATCGGGCCGCCGCTGCCTCGCGCAGGGCGTCCACGCGGGCGTAGAGGCCGGCCACGTAGTCCTGCTCGATGCCGATTTCACGCTCGATGTCTCCGCCGGTCACAGACGTCGAGGGTGCCCGGCGAAACCGGGGAAGAACAGTCTTGTTCTTCGTGCTGGGGCGGACGTCAGGTCTTCGGGCGGGACCCGCGACGGCGCGGGTCGCGGGTCTCGCGGCCGGCGAACCGGGCGCCGAGGTCGCGAACCGCGCGGCGAGCCTGAGCGACCGTGCCCGGGCGGACGTCAGGTCTTCGGGCGGGACCCGCGACGGTCCCGGCCGGTGACCGGCGCACCCGCCGGGCCCGTGCGACCCTGGCGGCATGACCGAACGGTCCGCCCCGAGGCGGGAACTGGAGCGGATCCGCGACGGCGGTGGCCCCGGCGCGGACCAGGCCCGCGTCGCGCTGACCACCGAAACCGCCGCCGAACGGTTGCGGGGGGCCATCCTCGCCTTGGCCACCGCGCGCGGCGCGGACAGCAGCACGTGCCCGTCGGACGCGGCCCGGGCGGTGGCCACCGACTGGCGTCCCCTCCTGCCGCAAGCCCGGGAACTGGCGCGGGAGCTCGCCCGGGCCGGCCGGGTGCGGCTCACCCGGCGGGGCCGGCCGCTCGACCCGGACGAAGAGTGGCGCGGGCCGATCCGGATCCGGGCCGGTGCAGGCGCCCGACGGCTGCCGGGCGCCTCCACCGGCGGCTAGCGGCCCGAGAAGTTCACGTCGCTGCAGAAGTAGTACGACTGATCGAGGTGGCTCGCCTGCCAGATGGTGTAGACGACGTGGCGTCCCGTCCGGGCGCCCGCGTCGACGGCGATCTGGTACTGCCCGGCGGGTGCGATGCGGCCCGACTGGGCGACCAGTTCGAGCGCGCCCCAGCTCAGCGGCTGGGTGGCGGAATCGAAGCCCTGCCGGGTGAGGTACACCCGCAGGTAGTCCGCGCCGTGGTGGGCCTGGTCGGTGATGGTGAGCGTGAACCGGTTGTCCTTGTTCGCCATCTGCCAGGGGCCGACGGTGTCCAGCGCGTTGTACCGGGGGCTCTGCGTGCGGCCCCCGCTGCACAGCGTTCCGTCGGGGATCGCCGCCTGGTGGTTGCCCGCGACGCCTTCCCGGTAGAGCCCGTTCCAGTTCCACATCGCGTTCGGGTCGGCCTGCCAGGCCTGCCAGCACATCGGGTCCTGCGTCGCCATGGCCGGGTTCTGGAAGTCGCTGCCCCAGCGGTTCCAGCAGCCGTAGTTGCGCGACGGCGGGTCGGTGGCGGAACCGTGTGCCTCGGCGACGCCGGTGAGCGCGCCGCCCAGCAGCACGGCGGCCACGGCGGTCACCGTGAGGGAAAGCAGGGTCTTGCGGGGGCGAGTCCGTCGGGGAACCACGCTGTCCTCCTAGATCGGCGAAGGGGTCGAGGCTTGGGAGCGCTCCCAATTTCGCGCCGACCATAGCCCCGATGTGCACCGGTGGCCAGAAACAAACCGTCGAGCGGTCGATGTGGTGCCGGGATTTCCGGCGTGGTGCCGCGCTGAACGGCTCCTGAACAGCCGACCGGACCGGGTCGGAGTTCCCCTGATCGGTCCGGCGTCCGGAAACGCACCGTGAGCGCGACGCCGTGGTGGCTGCTCCGTCCGGGCGGCGATCGCCGCCGCACGGGTGACCGGAGTGTCGCGTCCTTTATGGACGGACGGCGGCGAGCCGGTCGAGTTGACGCTGCACGCGTTCGGCGTCCTCTTCTCGTCCTTGGTCCCGGTACAGCCGCTGGGCTTCCCGCCACACCGCGAGAGCTTCGTCGCGCCGGCCGAGGGCGACGTTCGGCGGGCCGAGGTGGTCGAGCGTGGTCGCGGACTCGTAAGCGTGGCCCAGGTTTCGGCGCAGCGTCAGAGCCTGTCCGTAGTGGCGGAGGGCCAGGTCGTGCCGACCGGCGCTCTGCTCGACGAAGCCGAGCCGGTCGAGGCTGTTCGCCTCGCCCGCGGGGTTGCGCAGCTCCCGGTGCAGTGCCAGGGCGGCGTCGAAGTGGCCGCGGGCGCCGTCGTGGTCGCCGAGGCCGGCGGTGTACCGCCCCACCGCGTTGTGCCCGTGGGTCCGGCACGACGGCAGTCCGAGGTCGCGGAAGAGCCGCAGCGCCCGGGCGGCGTGGTCCAGGGCCGCGTGGAGATCCCGCCCCTCCAGTGCCAGGGCGAGGGTCTGGTGGGCGTGGCCCTGCTCGTACGGGTGGCCGAGTTCTTCGGCGAGGGCGATGGCGCGCTGCAGGTGGCCGATCGCTTCTTCGTGCCGGGCCAGGGAAACGCAGGCGCGGCCGAGGTGCCGGAGGGCGACCGGGCGAGGGGTGGGGTGGGGCAGCCGCGCCGCGGCGTCCGCGGCGGCCCGCCACGCGGCGAGCCGGTCGTGGCGGTGACCCCGCCGTTGGTGGAAGGTGTCCGAAGACAAGGCCAGCCACCACACGGTGTGGTGATCGCCTCGCCGGGCCGCGGCCTCCTGGGCGGCGAGCAGGGTGGCGCGCTCGGCCTCGAACCAGACCATCGCCGCCGGGGCGTCGGGCAGCGCGTGGACGTGCGTGCCGGGCGTGGGCGGGGCGAGCTCGACGGTTCCGCGGTGAGCGTCCAGCAGCAGGCCGGCGGCGTGCGCGGTGTGGGCGAAGAAGCCGAGCGCTCGTCGCAGTGCCGCGTCCCGGACGTCGTCCGCCAGGTGCCGTGCGGTGTCGGCGGCGTGCGCGCGGATCAAGTCGTGCATCCGGTAGCGGCCGCCCGAGTGCTCGAGCAGGGACGCCTGTTCCAGGCTCCGCAGCACGGCCCGGGTGCGGGCCGGGGGCAGTCCGGTCAGGTTCGCCGCGGTGAGCAACGCGGTGTCCGGGCCGGGCGCGCCGGCCAGCAACCCGAACGCGGTGGCCTGCTCCTCGGTCAGCGCGCGGTACGACCAGGACAGCACGGCGGGCAGGCTGGCCGACGGATCGTCGTCGGCCAGGCCGTCCAGCCTCGACTCCCGCAGCTCGGAGACCACCGCCGGCAACGGTGTCCCGGACCGGCCGGCGACCACGCTCAACGCCAGCGGCAGACCGCCGCACAGGCCGATCAGCTCGTCGACCGCCGGTTGCTCGGCCTCGACCCGCGCCGAGCCGAGCCGGGCGGCCAGCAGGCCGCGGGCCTCGCCGGCGGAGAGCACGTCCAGCGGGACGCGGTGGGCGTCGTGCGCGGTGACCAGGCCCGGGAGCCGGTTGCGGCTGGTCACGACGACAGCGCACGACTCGCTGCCGGGCAGGAGCGGGACGACCTGGTCGGTCCCGGCGGCGTTGTCGAGCACCACCAGGATCCGCTTGCCGGCGGTCAGGCTCCGGAACAGCGCGGACCGGGCGTGCGGGTCGGAAGGAACCGCACCGGCTTCGACGCCGAGGGCCGTGAGGAACCCGCGAAGCGCCGTGGCGGGCTCCATCGGCCTGTCGTCGGAGGTGAAACCGCGCAGATCGACGAACAGCTGGCCGTCGGGGAACCGGTCGAGCCGGCGGTGCGCCCACCGCAGGGCCAGCCAGGTCTTGCCGAGCCCGCCCCCGCCGGTGATGACCGAGACCATCGGCGTACCGCTCGACCTCGCGGCGTCCAGGACCGCGTCCAGCCGGCGCACCTCGTCGCGGCGGCCCACGAACGACTTGGGCGCGGCGCGGAGCTCGCGAGGCACTCCTGAACCGGCTGCCTTGGCGGTGCAGGACGGGCGTGCGGTCAGGATCTGCCGGTGGCGGTCCTGAAGCGCGGAGCCGGGATCGATGCCCAGTTCCTCGACGAGCCGCGCGCGAACCCGGCGGTAGTGCTCCAGCGCGTCGGCGGTCCGCCCGGCCTGGTGCAGCGCCAGCATGTACTGACCCGCCACCCGTTCGTCCAGCGGGTGCGCGCCGGCGCGGGCTTCCAGCTCGGCCACCAGGTCCGCGCCGGTCCCCAGCCGGAGCCGGGTGTCCGCGAGGTCCAGCCACGTGGCCAGCCGCTCCCGCTCGAGCCGCTCGCGTTCGGCTTCGGCCCATTCCCCGCCCGGCCCGGTCAGCGCCTCTCCCCGCCACAACCCCAGCGCGTCGGTGAGCGACGCCAGAGCGTTCCGGTCGTCGGCCCGGGCGCTCGCGCGCAGCTCGCGGAACCGGTGCAGATCGACCGTGCACAGCTCGGGCTCGATCACCAGGACGTAGCCGCCGGACCGGCGCGTGAGAGCGACCCCGTCGGCGCCGGCCAAGGCCGCCCGCAACCGGGAAAGGTAGCCGTGCAAGGTGGTTCGCGTCCGCGGCGTGACGTCGGCGCCCCAGACGCGTTCGACCAGCCGGTCGGTGGGCACCACCCGGCCCGCTTCGAGCGACAGCACCGCCAGGATGCACCGCTGCCGCGGCGTACCCAGATCCACCGGACGTCCGTCGACCAGGACGTCCACTTCGCCCAGCAAGCGCACCGACGTGACCACGCGCTGCCCCCCTCGACACGCTTCCCCGCAGATCACTCCAGGGTACCCAGCCGAAGTCCCGCGCGGGGGGCTGTCGCTCCGCGGCTGACCAGGGGGTTCACCTTCGCGCACAGATTTGCCGAGGAACCGGTCGGCGCGATCGCGGCGGCCGGGTCGCTTCCGGCCCGGCACCGTGCCGGGTACCCGCCTTGTCTTGACACGAAGATCGCCGCCTGGCTAGCGTCGCGGACACCGGAACGTTCCGGGCCGGCCGGCCGGAAGGGCGGAAACCGAGTCATGGCAGCGATCCACCACGTGGCCGTCGTCGTCGACGACCTCGAGAAGTCGATCGGCTTCTACACCGGCGCCCTCGGCTTCCGGCTCTCCGCCGCCCGCCCCGGCCACCTCGGGCCCGGCGCCTGGCTGGACGTCGGGGAGCAGCAGCTCCACTTGATCCAAGGGGCGCCGGGACCTGCGCGGGGGCAGCACTTCGCGGTGCTCGTCGACGATCTGGACGCGGAGGTCCGGCGGTTGCGCACCGAGGGCTTCGACGTCAGCGACCCGGTGCCCGTCGGCTCCGCTCGGCAGTCCTTCCTCGCCGACCCGTCTGGGAACGCCATCGAACTCCACGAGAAGCAGCAGTCCTAAAAGGACGCACGTGCTTCCGGGCAGCGCCACGGGTGGCCCGGCGCCCGCGTCCGTGGACGAACTCCGAGATTCCCGGGAACCGGGCGCGGGACGGGCGCGAGCATCGGCGAGCTGCGCTCCCAGCTGAACTGGACGACACCGTCGGTCTCGACCGCGCTGCCGGCCGCCGCGCCGCCAGCTCGTGACGTCGGCGTGGACGCGGTGCGCGCGGCTACGCCTGATTCTCGGGGCCCGCCGTGCGGAGGTGGCGTCGTGATCGAAGCGACCGGCTTGCAGTGGATCCTGACGATCGTGTTCGCGGCGACCGGGTTCTGCCTGGCGGGCGTGGCGTTCCTCGCGCGAGCGATCGACGGGGTGCGTGTCGCGCTGCCGCCGGTCCGGACGGCCGGGTGGGGCGCCGACGCCCTGATGGGCCTCGGCACGACGGTGATACTGCTCGCGATGGTGTGAGCTCAGACGTTTGCCCGCACCGCGCCCGGTTGCCGGCGGCCGAGCGGGTCTGGTGCGAGCGTCCCGGGATAAACAAAAAACGGCCCCCCACTA
>NZ_JBFBBZ010000090.1:0-16750 GCF_040682935.1 Amycolatopsis sp. NPDC051061 | reverse complement strand
GGGGGTGGGGGGGGCGGCGGCATTTTGTCCCCGGGGGGGCCCCTGCGCCCCCAATTCACCCCCGGCCGGACACCGGGCACCGCCGGATATCGGGATTCTGCCGGAAGCGGCCCGCCGTCAAGCCGCGCGGTGGCGGCTGGCCGGCCTGCGCGGGAACCGGCTCCGCACCGGCGCGATCGGGGCGGGCGCGTCCTGCTCCGGCAGCCGGACCTCGTCGTCCGTCCCGAGCGCGTCGGCGTTCAACGGGGCCGGTGCCGGGGTGCGGCGGTGTTCGCGGTGGACCACGACCAGCAGCACCAGCCCGACCAGCAGCAGCCCGTGCGTCAGCAGGCGGCCCGCGCCGACCTGGCCTCCGGACACGTCGATCACCGACGCCACCCCGAGCACGAGCGCGAAACCGGCGAACAGCGGCAGCTGCGCTCCGGCGGCCCTGGGCCGCAACGCCGCCCACAGCAGTCCGATGCCCAGTGCGAGGTTCCACGCCGCGCTCTCGTTGCTCAGGTGGATCGCGCCGGTGTGCGCAGCGTGGGCGTCCGCCGGCAGGAGGAACTCGGCGAACCCCAGTCCCGACTGGGCGAGCCCGACCAGTCCCAGCGCGACCCGCGCCGCCCACTTCTCCCGGGACGGCAGGGGTGCCCGCTCGAGGATCGCCGCCGTCAGGTCGGGCACCTCGGGGGCCTGCCGCACCATCGAGCGCCGCAGCCGCTGGGCCTGGTCCTGCCAGGCCTGGCACGCGCCGCAGCCGCGCAGGTGGCGGTCCACCTCGGCTTCGGGCAGCGGGCCCGCCTCGCCGTCCATCGCGGCCGAAAGCGATTCCCGGAAAAGTGCGCAGTCCACGAGTAGATAGTCGCTCATGTGCTCGGGTTGGTTCCAGCGGATCAGCCGACGGCGGTGCGCCGGGGCGGCGCGTCGGCCATCGCGGTGAGCAGGTCGTCGCGGGCCCGGGCGACCCGCGACCGGATCGTCCCGACGGGACACCCGCACACCTCGGCGGCGTCCGCGTACGACAGCCCGAGGGCCTGGGTGAGCACGAACGCGTCGCGCCGCTCCGGGTCCAGCGCGTGGACCAGCTGGTCCAGGACCACCTGCTCCTCCAGCAGCGACCGCGTCGCCGGCTCGTCGCGCCCGGAAAGGCGGTGTCCGGGCGGTCGACGTCGACGTGCCGAGCGGCCGCGTCGTCGTCACCAGTGAGTCGGCCCTGGTCCTGTGCGGCGATGGCGCTGTCGAGCTGCCTGGTGGTGTCGAACAGCCTGCGCCTGACGCGGTTCCGGGGCACGACGGCCGGTGCGCGGGGTTTACCTCCGAGGGAATTGTTTCCTTGACCCCGCTGGGCCAGACTTCCCGTCATGACCAGCTCACCGCCCCGGCCGGCGCGCACGCACGGGCGGGGTTCGTCGTCGGTGACCGACGTCGGCCCGCTGCTGAAGCACTGGCGCGCCGCCCGGCGGCTGAGCCAGCTGGCGCTGGCCGCCGAGGCGGACGTCTCGCTGCGGCACCTGAGCTTCCTCGAAACCGGGCGCGCGAAACCCAGCCGAGCCATGGTGCTGAAGCTCGCCGGCGTGCTCGACGTGCCCCTGCGGGAACGCAACACCCTGTTGCTCAGCGCCGGGTTCGCGCCCGAGTACGCGGAGTCCGCGTTGGACACCCCCGCGCTGGCGGCGGTCCGCGACGCGCTCGAGGCCATTCTCCGGCAGCAGGAGCCGTATCCGGCGCTGGTGATGGACCGGAGCTGGGACATCCGCCACACCAACGGCGCCGCCCGGCGGTTCTTCGCTTTCCTCCACGAGGGACGGACCGCCGAGCCGCCCGGACCGCCGAACGTGCTCCGGCGGATGTTCCACCCGGACGGTGCGCGGCCGCACGTGACGAACTGGCCGGAGGTGGCCGAGGCCCTCGTCGGGCGGGTGCGCCGGGAAGCGCTCGGCGGGGTGACCGACGAGCGCGCCCAGCTGATCCTCGACGAGGTGCTGCACTACCCCGGGGTGCCGGCCACCCTGCGGACCCTGGACGCGACCGGCCCGCTGCTGCCGATCGTCCCGATCCGCTACGCCCGTGACGGCCTGCGGTTCGGCTTCTTTTCGACGGTGACGACGCTGGGCACACCCCAGGACGTGACCCTCCAGGAGCTGCGCATCGAGTGCTTCCACCCGATGGACGACGAAACCCGGGCGAACGTCCGGGATCACGTCGTGGACGACCTGGCCCTACCGGTTCTCACGGCCGGTGGCCGGCCTCCGCGAACGCGAACCGGCACGCCTTGACGTCGTCCCGGTCGCGGGAAGTCACGCCTGCATCAGGATGAAGTCGCCGTGGCCGCCGTAGCCGAGGACGTCTTCGGCGTATTGGGTGCCGTCGAAGGTGGGGAGCCACCACCGGCCGCCGATCCGGACCAGCATCGGATGCGGGATGTTGGTGCCGTACGGCGCGTTCAGCGTGCCGAGCTTGCGCAGCCGCAGGTCGTAGACCGGGTACTCGCGGGCGTCGCCGTCGCTGGCGAACAGGTACCACCGGCCGCCCACCCGCTGCAGGATGGTGCCTTCGGTCTGGCTGACCGACCGGTCGGCGCCCAGCAGGGTCAGGCCGTGGTCGTAGCCGGCGCCGCGGGGAGCGGCCGCCAACGCGGGGTGGAACACGAACGCGGGTTGCTGCGCCGGGCTTTCCACGAACGCGATGTGCCAGCGGCCGTCGATCTTCGTCAGCGCCGGGTCCCACGAGCTGACGGTCGTGGGCAGCGGGAGCTGTTCGGTGGGCAGCACGTGCACGCCGGAGAGCACGTCGGCGCGGGTGGTGGTGTGGCGCACGTGGACGCCGGTGAAGGCGAAGTCGCCCCAGGAGCTCATGAGCAGGATGAAGCGGTCGTGCTCGTCGTCGCGGACGATCTGGCCGGCGTGGTCGCCGAGCACGACGCCGTCGCGGGCGAAGAACAGCGTCGCGACCTGTTCCAGCTTCGTCGGGTCGGCGAGGTCGAGCGTCCACACCGCCCAGTGCGCCTGCTGGAAGAACCCGAGCCCGGCGTTGGTCATGGTCAGGTAGAGCTTGCCGTGGCGGATGTAGGGCCGGCCGTCGGCGTACTGGACGACGTGCGGGTCACGCACCCCGGCCTGGCCGAAGTAGCCGGCCCGGACCCGGCCCAGCCGCGCCGGCCCGCGGCTGCCGTAGGCGTAACCGAGCTTGCCCAGCACGGCGGGATCGCGGAGGTCGATCCGGGCGCGGACCTGGTCGCGCTCGGTCAGCAGCGGCCGCCAGCCCGCGCCGGTGTCGGCCAGCACCGTGACCGCGTTTTCGTTGACCACCACGGCGAACCCGAACGCCGCGGGCAGGCTCGCCGGGGCGGTCTTGACCACGGTGGTGCCGTTCGGCGTGGTGATCTCGATGCCCGCTTGCTTCGCGGCGGCGTCGTAGGTGCCGAGGACCGACGTGGCGTCCCCGGCCAGCCCGGCGACGACGAAAGCGCTTTCGCCGGACACCTCGACGGTCACCGTCCCGTAGGGCGCCTTCGGCCGTACGCCGGTCTTGACGAGCGTGCCGGGCCGGGCCCGGGTGTCGACCTGGACGAACTTCGGCGCGATCAGGTCGAACGGCCGGAACTGGTGCGTCACGCTGAACTTCAGGTCCAGCGGGTTCGTGCCGGCCGCCTCGGCGGTGCCGCCGAACAGGCTCGCCGTCACGCCGGTCACCCCCAGCGCGGTGAGGGTGCGCAGCACGTCACGTCGATCGAAGTCGGTCACCGTTGACCTCCGGGGTGGGGACGGATCGGGGCGGGCACGACAGCGGAACCCAGTTTGCAACGTGGCACACCCGGTGGCAAGGGGCGCGGCGGCTTCGCCGAGCCGAGTCGCGCGCGGTGGGCCCAGCGGGGGTGGCCGCCTCAGCCCGGCTCGCCGAAGCGCTGCTCGCTGGTGAGGACGGCCCAGACGACCTTGCCGCCGGACCACCGGGGACTGCAGCCCCACGCTTCCGCCGAGCGCGCCACGATGTGCAGGCCCAGGCCGGCGGCGCCCGGCCGCGGGCGGGGGAGCAGCACCGCCGGGCGGGGGTCGTCGTCGAGCACCGCGATGGTCAGCCGTCCGCGGCGCAGGTCCAGCCGCAGCGTGGCCGCCGACGTGGTGTGCTGGGCCGCGTTGATCGCGAGTTCGCCGGCGACGAGGATGCCGTCGTAGACGAACCGCGGGACTTCCCACCGCGCACAGGCCTCGCGCACGGCGGCCCGCGCGGCCGCCGACGCTTCGATGCCGCGGGGGAGGACCACCTCGGCCTGCTGCCGCGAGGGTTTGCACAGCGCGCGCTCCGCGCTGCCGACGTCTTCGCCGATCGCGACCTGGCGGTGGATCCCCTGCTCCCGCAGCGCCCGGGTCCGGCTCGCGGCGCCGGCGAGCGCGAACGGGATCCCGGGCCAGGTCCCGAGCCGCCGGGCGACCAGCCCGAACACCCCGACCGGCGCGACCGCGTCGAGGTCGAGGCCGTCGATGCGGGCGATCACGGCTTCCGGCCCGTCCGCCGCGATCTCCAGGAGACCGTCGCGCAGACGCCGGTAGCTGCCCAGGTGCAGCCCGCCGGTCACGGTGACCAGCGTGTACTGCGGCTGCGACGCCACCGCGAGGTCGAGCGTGCCCAGCATCGTCTCTCCTCGGACGAGAACCAGTGCCGTCCCGGCACCGTCCACGCTAGGACCACGGCGCCGAATCCGGTAGGCCCGCCACCCGTGTGCAGGCACCGGCCGCGGGTCGAAGTCGGTCCGAAGTGGACTGATCACGCAGGCGACCTCAGCCCGGAGCAGGCCGGCCGTCGAGGAAGAACCCGCCGGTGGGGCCGCCGGCGGGCAGCGTCGCCGCCCAGGCGACGCCGAGCGCGGCCTCCGCGGGCGACCGGTCGTCGGCGTCGTCGCCGCGCTCCGGGTGGGTGGCGACCGAACCGGGGTCGACGGCGTTGACCAGGATGCCGGTGTCGCGCAGTACGGCCGCCAGCGACGCGGTCAGCGCGTTGAGCGCGTACTTGGCCAGCGAATAGCCGGGGGACCGGACGCCCCGAGCCGAGCCGGAGATTTGCGTGACGGCGACGCTGGAGACGGTGACGATCCGAGCCGCCGGGGCGGCTCGCAGCAGCGGCAGGCAGGCCTGGACGACAGCCCAGGCGCCGAGGACGTCGACCGCGTAGGCGGTGCGGGCCTCGGCCAGGTCCACGTCGAGCACGGACGTCGTGGTGAAGTCGGGCATGGCGGCGGCGTTGTTGACCAGCGCGTCGAGCCGGCCGGCGGTGGTGCGGACGTGTTCGGCGCAGGCCACGGCGTCCGCCGGGTCCGTGACGTCGAGCCGCACCGCGTCCGCGGAGAGGCCTTCGGCGACGAGCTTCTCGGCCAGCGCGCGCGTCCGGTCGAGGTCCCGGCCGGCGAGAACCGCGTGGTAGCCGCGGGTGGCGAGCTCACGAGCGACGGCGAACCCGAGTCCTTGCGGACGGCTCGCGCCGGTGACGAGGGCGACCTGAGTTTCGTTCATGACTCATACTGTAGGGACTACCTA
Source organism: Amycolatopsis sp. NPDC051061 (assembly GCF_040682935.1). NCBI lineage: Bacteria > Bacillati > Actinomycetota > Actinomycetes > Pseudonocardiales > Pseudonocardiaceae > Amycolatopsis > Amycolatopsis sp. NPDC051061. The sequence continues at coordinate 11,234 of NZ_JBFBBZ010000090.1, read as the reverse complement.
CAATTGTGCCAACCCGCTTTTCCCGTCTAGGATCTCCGTATGACCGATCGCCGCCCCCGGGCGTTGCTGCGCTGGCCCACCTACCTGATGGGGAACCTGCACCGCAGCGGCGTCGCCCGGATCGACGAGGCACTGGCCGGGAGCGGGTTGGCCCTGCGCGACTACTACGTCCTGGTCTGCGTCGGCGAGTTCGGCCCGCTGGCCCAGCAGCGGGTCGCCGACCGGCTCGGCCTGGACCGCAGCGACCTGGTGAAGGTGCTCGACCGCCTCGAGGCCGCCGGCCGGGTGCGCCGGGAACGCGACACCGAGGACCGGCGACGGCACGTCCTCACCCTGACCGAGGCCGGCCGGGCGGCGGTCGCGCAGGTCGACGAGGTCTCGGCCGCGGTCACCGGCGAGCTGCTCTCCGAGCTGAGCCTCGATGAACAGGAAACCCTGCACCGGTTGCTGCTCAAGGCTTTCGGAGAGCCGCCCGCCTGACGCGCCGCTCAGCCGTTCTTGATCTTGTTGCGGCGCGCCTCGGCGGCGTCGCGACGCTCCTCGAAGCGGGCCGCCTGGCCGTCGAGCGTCTTGAGGAAGGTCGCCAGCTCGTCCCGGGCGGCTTCGCCCGCCGGGCCGAGGTTGGTCAGGTCGAACACCTTCCAGTAGCGCAGCAGCGGCAGGACGACGTCGTCGTGGTGGATGCGCAGGTCGTAGATGCCGGCCTTGGCGATCATCGCCGCCTTCCGTGCGAAGCTCGGGATCACCGCGCCCGGCATCGCGAACGACACGACCTCGTCGGTGATCGCGCGCATCATGGTGTCGGGGGAGATCTCCAGCGAGGCCTTGACCAGGTTGCGGTAGAAGACCATGTGGAGGTTCTCGTCCGTGGACACCCGGGCCAGCAGCCGCTCGGCCAGCGGGTCCTGGGTGTAGCGGCCGGTGTTGCGGTGCGAGATCCGGGTGGCCAGCTCCTGGAACGAGACGTACGCGCAGACGTGCAGCAGCGGCTTGTCGCCGGTTTCGTAGCCCGCCTGCATCGTCTCCATCCGCATGCGCTCCAGCTCGACGGGGTCGACGGCGCGGGTGACCAGCAGGTAGTCGCGGATGCAGATGCCGTGGCGGCCCTCCTCGGCCGTCCAGCGGTGGACCCAGGTGCCCCACGCGCCGTCGCGGCCGAACGCGCGCTCGATCTCGCGGTGGTAGCTGGGCAGGTTGTCCTCGGTGAGGAGGTTGACCTCCAGCGCCGTCCGCGCGATCGGGCTGACGCGCGACTGCTCGGGATCCCACGCCTCCCCGCCCAGCTCGGCGAAGTCGCGCCCCTGGCTCCAGGGGACGTACTCGTGCGGCATCCACTCCTGAGCGGCGGCGAGGTGCCGGTTGAGGTTCTCCTCGACCGTCCCTTCCAGCTCGTACAGCAGGCGCGTGCTTTCGGGAACCGGCATGAACTCTCCTTCCCTACCTACGCGACCGTAACTTACGGTGCCGTAGGTAAGGATAACGGCCGCGGGGGCCGGGTGGTTCCCCTCGGTGGTGACAGTCACGATTCCCGCTGCGCCCAGCCGCTGCTCAGGTGCGCAGCAGCCCGGTCAACTCCGCGAGGTCGCCCAGTTCGGCCAGGCCGTACGTCAGCTCCGTGATCCGCGCGCTGACCTCGTCGGGCAGGACCCGGGCCGCGTTCAGGCGGAACTTCGTCGCCAGCTCGTCGGCCGAGAGCGGGTTGTCCGGCCCGCCACGGTTGGCGTCGACGCGTTCCTCCAGCTCACGGCCGTCCGTCAGCCGCACTCGCAGGACCGCCGGGAACTGGTGGGGGAAGATCTCGTCGCACCGGGCGTCCGGGACGCAGCGCACCTTCGCCGCCAACGCCAGCCGCTCCGGGTCCGCGGCGGCTTCGTCGGTGAAGTCGTCGTGGAAGACGCCGAGGCCGCCGCCGCCCAGCAGGCCGGCCGCCACCGTGTACGGGCCGGAGAACGCCGCGTGGTAGCCGGACTTCGGGTGGGTCTTGTCCTCTCGCGGCTCGGCGATCGTGCGCAGCACCGCCGTCGGTGCGCCCAGTTCGATCTCCGCGATCTCCGCCGGGTCGATCCCCCGGGAACGCAGCCGCCGGGCCGCGTCGATGCCCGCGTGGGTGAAGTGGTTGCAGGGGTACGGCTTGAAGAAGATCCCCGGCAGCTCCCAGCGCTCGCCGAGGCCGTCGACGATCGCGCCGACATCGGACTGGTCGCCGCAGAACGCCTGCAGCAGCCCGAACCGGCCCTCCAGCACCGTCGGCGGGCCGGTGATGCCGTGCCGCGCCAGGCCGGCCGCCGTCACCGCGGCGTGGGCCGCCCAGCCGCAGTGGATGCGCTTCACCGTGCCGCCGGTGCGGTTGGCCTCCAGCAGTCCCGAGCCCATGCTGGCCGCGATCCCGATCGCGTCGGCGATACCCGAATCGTCCACATCGGACAACATCGCCGCGGCCGCCGCGGCGCCGAGCGCGCCGCAGATCGCCGTCGCGTGCAGGCCGCGCTCGAAGAACACCGAGTTGCCGAGTTCCTCGTCGTAGCCCGCCATGCCGAGCCGCACGGTGATCTCGACGCCGACGCCGATCGCGTCCAGCAGCTGGGCGCCGGTCGCCCCGCGGGACTCCGCGACGGCGAGCGCGGCCGGCACCACGGACGCCGACGGGTGCAGCACCGAAGGCAGGTGGGTGTCGTCGAAGTCGAGCGAGTGCGCGAGGGTGCCGTTCAGCAGCGCCGCGCTCGGCTCGGGCAGCCGGTCGCCGGTGCCGATCGCCGTCGCCCGCCCCGACCCGCCCCACTCCCGCACCAGCGCGCCGACGGCCGCGGCGGGCCGCTCCGAGGTGGCGGCCAGGCTGTTGCCGAGCACGTCGAGCACGCGCCGGGCGGCGTCGTCCCGCAGCTGCGGCGGCAGTCCCTTCGCGCGCACCGACGTGGCGAACGCGGCCAGCTGCTGGACGATCGTCGCGCTCATGCGCTCACCGCCGCGAGGGGACGCACGGGGGAGCCCGTGCCGCCGACGATCCGCAGGGGCGCCAGCACGAACACGAACTCGTGCACGCCCTCGGCGGCCACCGCCTCCAGATTCAGGTGTTCCATGATGAAAATGCCCGACTCCACCAGCAGGATCCGGTGCACCGGCAGCACGGCGTGCCCGGCTCCGGCGCGGATTTGCTCGTAGGCCGTGGTGTCCGCGCCGGTCGCGACGACTTCGCGCGCCGCCAGCCATTCCGCCGCCGACGTCGTCGCGCCCGGGACGCCGGTCTCCTTGCCCAGGTACTTCGCGGCGTCGTCGAAGTTGCGCGCCCAGCCGGTGCGGATCAGCGCGACGTCACCGGGGCCGGGCTCGGTGCCGGCCAGCTTCGCCGCCGCGTCCAGGTCGTCGGCCGTGACGCCGTAGCCCGGCTCCAGCGTGGGGACGTCGTGGACCGCGGCCACGTCCAGGAGCACCGCGCGCCGCAGCAGGCCGGGCAGGTTCTCCGCGCCGTGCGTGCGGAACACGCCGCCCTGCTGGGCCTCGGCGGCGTCGACGTCACCGTGCAGCTTGCCGTCGTGGCTGACGTGCGAGAGCGCGTCGATGTGGGTGCCGACGTGCCCGCCGGTCACGATGATCTCGTTGGCGGCCGACCCGCCGTCCGGGCGGCGCATGTCGCCGTGGCGGCGGATCAGGGTCATCCGGAACCCGGGGTGGTTCGGCGAGCAGGGCATGCCGGTGAAGAACGGCTGCCCGAGCTCGATCAGCCGGACCCCGCCGGCGATCGCCGACAGCAGCGGATCCTGGGGACGTGTCATGAGTGCTGGCCTTCCCTTTCTCCCGCGAGCGTGAGCACCCAGCGGGCGCGCGCCACGATCGCGGCGTCGACGAACTGTCCGTGGTGGTCGATCCAGGCCGCCGACCCGGTCGTTTCGAGGTGGTCGAGCAGGTCGCTCGCCCAGGCGGTTTCGGCCGGGTCGGGCGCGCAGACCTCGTGCACCACGGGAATCTGGGCGGGGTGGATCACCGACCGGCCGAAGAACCCGGCCGCCCGCCCGGCTTCGGTGCTGGTGCGCAGGCCGTCGAGGTCGCGCACGGCGGTCCAGACGCTCTGGACCGGGCTCGGCAGCCCGGCCGCCCGCGCGGCGACGACCACCCGGGACCGCGGCCAGGTCAGCGCGTCCCCGCCGGCGACGCGCAGGTCCGCGGCGAGGTCGGCCTCGCCCAGCGAAATCCCGGCGACGAGCGGGTGCGCGGTGGCGATCGCGAGGGCGTTTTCCACGCCCAGCGCCGATTCCAGCACCGGGTACACCGGCACGCCGAGGGCGTCGGCGACCCGGCGCAGCTCACCCGGGTCCTCGCACTTCGGCACGCGAACGCCCGCGGCCCCGGTCAGCGCCTTGATGTCGGCCTCGCCGGCGGGGGTGCCCGGGGCGTTGATCCGGACGAACGCCTTCGCGCCGTCATCCAACGCGGCCAGCGCATTTCGCCGTGCCTCGTCCTTCGCCGCCGCGGCGACGGCGTCCTCGAGGTCGATGATCACGGCGTCCGCTTCGCCGTCGAGAGCCTTCTTGATCCGGTCCGGGCGGTCGGCCGGCACGTACAGCCAGCTGCGCAAAACCCCCGTCACTTGATCACGCCTTTTTCGCGCAGCGCGGCGAGTTCCGGCTCGCCGAGGCCAAGGCGGCCGAGGACTTCGGCGGTGTGCGCGCCCAGCGGCGCCCCGGCCGAAGTGATCTGCCCGGGCGTCTCCGACAGCCGGAAGAGCACGTTCTGCATCTTCACCGGCCCCAGCTCGTCGTCGTCGACGGTCGTGATGCTGCCGAGCGCCGCGAACTGCGGGTCGGTCATGACGTCGGCGGCGGTGTAGATCGGCGCGACCGCGGCCTGGGCCTCCTCGAACGCCTTCACGACGTCGTCGCGGTCGCGGTCGGCGATCCACGAGCCGACGGCGTCGTCGAGCAGGTCGGCGTGCTGCGCGCGCTCGGAGCCGCTCGCGAACCACGGTTCGTCGATCAGCTCCGGGCGTCCGACCAGCCGCATCACGCGCTCGGCGATGGACTGGGCGCTGGTGGAGATGGCGACCCAGCTGCCGTCGCGGGTGCGGTAGGTGTTGCGCGGGGCGTTGTTCGTCGAGCGGTTGCCGGTGCGCGGCTGCAGGGTGCCGAGCTGGTCGTAGGCGATGATCTGCGGCCCGAGCAGCGTGAGGATCGGCTCGATGATGGCCAGGTCGACGACCTGCCCGCGCCCGGTCTGCTCACGGGCCCGCAGCGCGGTCATCACGGCGTAGGCGGTGGTCAGCGCGGCGATCCCGTCGGCGAGGCCGAACGGCGGCAGCGTCGGCGGGCCGTCGGGCTCGCCGGTGATCGCGGCGAACCCGCTCATCGCCTCGGCGAGCGTGCCGAAGCCGGGCCGCTTGGCGTACGGGCCGATCTGCCCGAACCCGGTGACGCGCGTGAGCACCAGGCCGGGGTTGATCTTGCTCAGCTCGTCGTAGCCGAGGCCCCAGCGCTCGAGGGTGCCGGGGCGGAAGTTCTCGACGACGACGTCCGCGTCGGCTACCAGCTTCTTGAAGATCTCCTGGCCCTCGGGGGAGCCGAGGTAGAGGGTGATCGCCTTCTTGCCGCGGCCGAGCATCTTCCACCAGAGGCCGACGCCGTCGCGCTGCGCGCCGTGGCTGCGGACGGGGTCGCCGTTCGGGTGCTCGATCTTGATCACCTCGGCGCCGTAGTCGCCCAGCAGCGTCGCGGCCAGCGGGCCGGCGAACAGGGTGGCGGTGTCGAGCACCCGGATCCCGGACAAAGCGCCCGTCATGGGGCTTACCTGCCTTTCTCGTCCGGCGGGCGGGGCCGGAGCACCGTTTCGCCGGGGGGAACGCTGGCGACGCCCGAGTTTCGTAGCGACGCCTCTCCGTGTTTCCCAAGTTCGCACTGATCGCACGGGTCCGTCAAGTTATGCGCAGATGTTGACCTGAAGTCGGGCCGGGTGTCACGATGACCGGCAACAAACCTGGCGTTTCGCTAAGCGGAACGACAGCCCTTCCAGTGGGAAGAGGTGACATGTCCGCACGAATGCTCGTCGCGGGACTCGGGGCGCTGGCCCTGCTCGCGACCGGGTGCGGGGGATCGGCCCCGATGGGGGCCGGGGGCGCCGCCGCGGGGCGGGACGAGGGCCCGGTCAAGATCGGCGCACTGCACCCGGTCAGCGGGTCGAACGCCGTCGACGGCCTGCAGATGCGCCGCGGCGCGCAGCTGGCGGTCGACGCGATCAACGCGGCCGGCGGCATCAAGTCGCTCGGCGGCCGCAAGGTCGAGCTGGTCACCGGGGACACGCAGGGCAAGGCCGACATCGGGCAGAGCGAGGCCCAGCGGCTGATCTCGGCCGGTGCGGTGAGCCTGGTCGGCACCTACCAGAGCGCCGTGAGCACCAACGTCGCCGTCGTGGCCGAGCGCAACCGGGTCCCGTTCGTGATGGACGTGACCGCCTCCGACGCGATCTTTTCCCACGGCTACAAGTACTCGTTCCGGGTGCAACCCGGCAGCAAGGCGATCGCGACGGCCGCCGCCCAGTACCTCAAAGCGGTGTCCGAGCAGGCGGGCAAGCCCGTCCGCAAGGTCGCGTTCCTGCACGAGCAGAGCGACTTCGGCAGCGGCGCGGCCGACGCCTTCACCGCGGCCGCGAAGCAGCTCGGCATCGGGGTCGGGCCGAACATCAGCTACGACGCCACCACCGTCAGCGACCTCACCGCGCAGGTCACGCAGGTCAAGGCGGCCGGCGCGGACGTGCTGGCGGTCGCCGGCTACTACCGCGACAGCCTGCTGGCGGCGAAGGCGATCGCCTCGGTCAAGCCGGACCTCAGCGCGGTCTGGGGCGTCTCGAACGGCGCGTACGACCAGCCGAAGTTCGTCAGCGACGCGGCGGCGGCCGGCAACCTGTACTTCAGCACCAACTACCACTACGACGCGACCAACCCCGCGACCGTCGCACTGCGCGAGAAGTACCAGCAGCAGTACGGCGACCCGATGCGCACCGGCGCGGTCCTCTCCTACGACGCGGTCCAGGTGATCGCGCACGGCGTCGAGCAGGCCGCCAGCACCGACCCGGAGAAGGTGCGGGACGCGATCGCCGGCGCGCGGGTTTCGCCGTTGACCGTCGGCCGCGGCCAGATCCGGTTCGCCCCCAACGGCGACAACCGCAACGCCTTCCCGGTGCTGATGCAGGTCCGGGACGGGCGGGTCCAGCAGGTGTATCCCCCCGAAAAAGCCGAATCCCGGCCCGACTACAGGGTGGCGTGGCGACCATGACCGAACTCGACACCGGGGCGCCCGTCGTCCCCGAAACCGCCCCACCCGACCGGAAAGCCCGGGCGGACAAGGGTTTCCTGAGCCGCGCCGGCATCGTGGCCGCCGTCCTCGTCGTCGCGGTCGTGCTGGCGCTGGTGCAGTCCGGCAGCGGTCTGGTGGTCTGGCAGTCGGTGGTCACCGGCATCCTGACCGGCGGGCTCTACGGCCTCATCGCGATGGGCCTCACGCTGATCTTCGGCGTGCTCGACATCGTGAACTTCGCCCACGGTGCGTTCCTCGCGGTGGCGATGTTCCTGTCCTTCGGCATGGTCCAGGCGACCGGGCTCCACCCGTACCTGACGCTAGTGGTCGCGGTGCCGGCGCTGTTCCTGCTCGGCGCGGCCGTGCACCGCGGGCTGCTGTCGGGAGCGGGCGGCCGGTCGCTGGAAAACCAGCTGCTGATCACGCTCGGCCTGTCGCTGCTGCTGGAGAACGGGCTGCTGATGTTCTTCGGCGCCGAGCCCAAGACCATCGCGCTGCCCGGCGACTTCCAGTTCCCGTTGCTGGGCGCGGTCGTCGCCGGTTCGCGGTTGTACGCGTTCCTCGGCGCGATCGTGCTCGGCGGCCTCCTGTACTGGCTGCTGCGCCGCACGCGGCTGGGCACGGCGATCCGCGCGGTCGCCGCGAACGCGCCGGGCGCGTCGCTGGTCGGCATCAACGTCCGCCGGATGCACACGCTGACCTTCGCCATCGGCACGGCGTGCGCGGGGGCCGCGGCGGTGCTCGCCGGCCCGCTCGTCACGGTGACCCCGACGCTGGGGGAGCAGTTCAACATCACGGCGTTCGTGGTCGTGGTGCTCGGCGGGATGGGCAACGTCGTCGGCGCGCTCGTCGGCGGCCTGCTCATCGGGCTGGTCGAGCAGCTCACCACGATCTACCTCGGCGGCCAGAGCTCCCTGCTCGGCGTCTTCGTGGTGTTCGTGCTCGTGCTGTTCCTGCGTCCGCAGGGCTTGTTCGGGAGGCGCGCATGAGCACCATCACCATCGCCGCGCCGACCGGGTCCTCGGAAGCGGTCAAGGCGCCGCCGCTGCGCCCGCAGAACAAGCAGCTCGCCATTCTGGCGATTCTCGTGCTGGTCGCGATCCCGCTGCCGCTGATCCTGCCCGCCGCCCAGGGCGCGGTCGCCGTCCGGATCCTGATCTTCCTGCTCATGGCGGTCGGCTGGAACATCATGAGCGGCTTCGGCGGGATGTTCAGCTTCGGCCACGCCGCCTACTTCGGCCTCGGTGCGTACACGAGTGCGTACCTTCTGGTGAAGCACAACGTCTCGCCGTGGATCGGGATGCTGGCCGGGATGGCGGTGGCCGCCGCGGTCGCCGTGGTCATCGGCTACTTCTCCTTCCGCTACAAGCTCCAGGGCGCCTACTTCGCGCTGGCGACCTTCGCGTTCGCGGAGATGCTGCGGCTGATCGTCACGAGCAGCACCTTCGCCAACAAGTCCGTCGGGTTCAGCGTGCCGCTGATCCAGGACTCGTCGCTGTGGCTGATCCAGTTCCCCGCCGACTCGCCCGCCTACTTCTGGGTGGCCCTGGTCCTGGCCGGGGCGGCGGTCGCGATCAGCATCGTCTTCCTGCACTCCCGCGCCGGCCGGTACGTCACGGCGATTCGCGACGACGAGCTGGCGGCCGCGTCATTGGGTGCCCCGGTGCTGCGGCACAAGCTGATGACGGTGGCGCTGTCCGCGGCGATCACCGCCGTGGCCGGCGCCTTCTACACGCAGTACTACCTGTTCGTGAACCCCGATCTCGGGTTCGGCTCGGCCATCTCGATCCAGGCGATCGTGCCCGTCGTGATCGGCGGCATCGGCACGGTGTGGGGCCCGGTGGTCGGCGCGATCATCATCGGCTCGCTCACCGACGTCACGGCGACGTTGCTGCGCACCCCACCGGAGTTCCTGGGCTTCCTGCAGGGCCGCAGCGGCTTGGACGTCGTGCTGTACGCGGTGCTGGTCATCCTCATCGTGCGGCTGTTGCCCAAGGGGATCGTCGGAACTCTCGCTGCGAGGTGGCGTCGATGAGCATCGTCGAGGTGAGCGGCGTCGGCAAGGCGTTCCGCGGCGTGCACGCACTGTCCGATGTGGACCTTTCGGTCGCGGAGGGGGAGATCCTCGGCGTCATCGGGCCCAACGGCGCGGGCAAGACCACGCTGTTCAACGTGATGTCCGGCGCGCTGTCGCCGGACACCGGCCGGGTGCGCCTGGCGGGCGACGACGTCACCGGCCGCGCGCCCGACCGGATCGCGCGGGCCGGGATGGTCCGCACGTTCCAGCTGATGCGGCCGTTCGCGAGCATGACGGTGGCGCAGAACGTCGGCCTCGCCGCGCAGCACCACCGGCTGAGCGCGAAAGCCTTGCGGGAGCACGCGCTCGACGTCGTCGAGCGCGTCGGCCTCGGACCGTGGGCGCACCGCAACGCGACCGACCTGCCGACCGCCGGGCTCAAACGCCTCGAACTGGCGAGGGCGCTGGCGACCCGGCCGAAGGTGCTGCTGCTCGACGAGGTGCTGGCCGGGCTGGTCCCGGCCGAGCGCGAGCCGGTGCTCGACCTGCTGGCCACCCTGCGCGAGCAGGAGGGCGTCACGCTGGTGTTCATCGAGCACATCATGGCCGCGGTGATGCGGCTGGCCGACCGCGTTCTCGTGCTCGACCAGGGCCGGGTGCTGGCCGTCGGCTCGCCGTTGGAGGTCACCAGCGACCCGCGGGTCATCGACGCCTACCTCGGTGAGGAGCCGACCCATGCTGACGCTTGAGAAGGTGTGTGCCGGGTACGGGCGGATGCGGATCCTGCACGACGTCGACCTGCGCCTCGACGCCGGCGAGATCGTCGCGCTGGTCGGCGCGAACGGCGCGGGCAAGACCACGACGTTGCGCAGCATCTGCGGGCAGCTCAAGCCGCTGTCGGGGAGCATCACGCTCGACGGCGCACCGACCGCGGGGCGCCGTCCGGACCAGCTGGTGCGCGACGGCCTGGTGCACGTGCCCGAGGACCGGGCGCTGTTCGGCACGCTCACCGTCGAGGAGAACCTGCGGATGGGCGCGTGGACCCGCACGCCCGCCCAAGCCGCTTCGTCGCTGAACGAGGTCTACGAGCTGTTCCCGGTGCTCGCCGAGCGCCGGACGCAGATCGCCCAGACGTTCAGCGGCGGGCAGCAGCAGATGCTGGCGATCGGCCGGGCCCTGATGGCCGGGCCGCGGCTGCTCATGCTCGACGAGCCGTCGACCGGGCTTTCCCCGAAACTGACCTGGACCGTGCTGGAAGCGGTCCAGCGCATCCGGGACAGCGGGGTGGCGGTGCTGCTGGTCGAGCAGAACGCGAAGCAGGCGCTGGCCATCGCCGACCGGGCGTACGTGCTGGAGAGCGGCTCGACGGTTCTGGAGGGCACCGGCGCCGAGCTCGCCGGCGATCAGCGCGTCAGGAAGGCGTACCTGGGACTGTGAAACGCGAACAAGCCGCTTCGGCGACCGCATCGCTGGGAGCTTGGGTGTCCGAATCGGACATCGCGGGCGTCCCGGCGGCGGTGCTGGACCGGCTTTCCCTCGTCCTGCTCGACGTCGTGGGCGTCACCGCTTTGGGTGCTTCGCTGCCGGAGCACCGGGCCTTGTGCGCGGCTTGGAACGCACCGGCGGGCCCGGCGCCGTTGATCGGCGCCGGGCGGCTGGTGACGACCGACGCGGCGGCGTGGCTCAACGGGGTGGCTTTGGTGTCGCTGGAGCTGGACGAGGGCCACAAGTACGCCAAGGGGCACCCCGCCGCCCACGGCTTCCCCGCCGTGCTGGCGCTGGCGGCCGAGCTGGACAGCACCGGCGCGGACACAGCGGCGGCACTGCTGGCCGCTTACGAGGTCGCGGCGCGGTTCGGCCGCGCGACGACCTTGCGCGCGGGCGCGCACCCGCACGGCAGCTGGGGCGTCCCCGGCGCGGCGGCCGGGTGTGCCCGGCTG
>NZ_JBFBBZ010000089.1:0-25580 GCF_040682935.1 Amycolatopsis sp. NPDC051061 | reverse complement strand
GCGGCCGTATCCGGTCATCGGAATGAGAATACGTGCGGGGCGCGGGTGCCACCGTCGCTTTCGTCCGAAGTCAGGACCGGAAGGCGTGCGGTGCGTCGCGACGCCGTCGGCGGCCCGCCGCACCCTCGGCCGCGACTGAGCGGTTCGTGTGCATTTTGCGCCCGGATGTAACAAGTACCGGACTTCCGGCGCCATAGGGGACGGTCCCGGTCCCCGCGCACCAGGAGTTCCCATGATGGTTTTTCGTCGTCCCCTGTTCTCCCGAAGATCCCGGCGAGCCCTCGCCGCGGCGGTGGTCGTGCCGCTCGCCGGCGCCCTCGCGGTGGCCGTCGCCGCACCCGCCGCGGCCGTGCCCACCGGGTTCGCCGACACCGTCGCGATCGGCGGCCTGACGTCGCCGACCGCCGCGGCGTTCGCGCCCGACGGGCGCGTCTTCGTCGCCGAGAAGAGCGGCCTGGTCAAGGTCTTCGACTCCCTCGCCGACCCGACCGCGACGGTCTTCGCCGACCTGCGGACCCCGACCCAGGACTTCTGGGACCGCGGTCTGCTCGGCCTGGCCGTCGACCCCGCGTTCCCCGCCCGGCCGTACGTCTACGTCTCCTACACCCTCGACGCCCTGTCCGGCGGCACCGCACCGCAGTGGGGCGACGCCTGCCCGACACCGCCGGGCGCGACCGACCAGGGCTGCGTCGTCACCGGCCGGGTCTCCCAGCTGACCATGGGCGCCGGCGGCACGGCGGTCAGCGAGAAGCCGCTGGTCACCGGCTGGTGCCAGCAGTTCCCCAGCCACTCGGTGGGCGCGCTGGCCTTCGGCCCGGACGGCGCCCTGTACGCGGGCGGCGGAGACGGCGCCAGCTTCAACTTCGCCGACTACGGCCAGGTCGGAAATCCCTGCGCCGACCCGCCTTCCCCGGCCGGCACGAACCTCGCCCCGCCGAACGCCGAAGGCGGCGCGCTGCGGTCGCAGTCCCCGCGCCGCGCGGCCGGGCAGCCGGTGCTGCTCAACGGCACGCTCCTGCGCCTCGACCCCGACACCGGCGAAGGACTGCCCGGCAACCCCTTCGCGAGCAGCTCCGACGCCAACGCCCGGCGCGTGATCGCCTACGGCGCGCGCAACCAGTTCCGGTTCGGGTTCCGGCCCGGCACCGGCGAGCTGTGGGCGGGCGACGTCGGCTGGAACACCTGGGAAGAGATCAACCGCGTCGCGAACGCCGGTGACGCGGTGGCGGAGAACTTCGGCTGGCCCTGCTTCGAAGGCACCGCCCGGCAAGCCGGCTACGACGGCGCGAACCTCGACCGCTGCGAATCCCTCTACACCGCCGGCGGGCAGACCGCGCCGTTCTACGCCTACAACCACAACGCCAAGGTCGTCGCGGGCGACCCGTGTCCCACCGGCGGCTCGTCGATCAGCGGGATCGCCTTCGAGTCGGGCAGCAACTACCCCGCCGCCTACGCCGGCGCGCTGTTCTTCGCCGACTCCTCACGCGGCTGCGTCTGGGCGATGCAGACGGCGAACGGCCAGCCGAGCCCGAGCCGGCTGGTCCCGTTCGTGACCGGGGCGAACACGCCCGTGCAGGTGCTGACCGGGCCCGGCGGCGACCTCTTCTACGTCGCGCTGGGCAGCGGCGAACTGCGTCGCGTGAGCTACCCGGGCGGCACCAACCGCCCGCCGGTCGCTTCGGCCACCGCGACGCCGTCGTCCGGACCGGCGCCGCTGACGGTGCGGTTCGACGGCACCGGGTCCACCGACCCGGACGCCGGTGACGTGCTGTCCTACGCGTGGGACCTCGACGCCGACGGCGCGTACGACGACTCGGCGGCCCCGGACCCGGCCTGGACGTACACCACGGCGGCGGCGGTCGACGCCGGCCTGCGGGTGACGGACTCCCACGGCGCGACGGCCACCACGACGGTCCGCGTGACGGTCGGGACGCCCGCCGGGCTCGACCCGGTGCCGGTCATCGACGTCCCCGCCGCGTCGCTGACCTGGTCGGTGGGCCAGACCGTCGCGTTCTCCGGCCGCGCGATCGACGCTCAGGACGGCGGCCTGCCGCCCTCGGCGCTGTCCTGGCGGCTCGCGATCCGGCACTGCGCGGCCAACGGCACCTGCCACACGCACAACGTGCAGGACTTCCCGGGCGTGGCCGCGGGCACGTTCGTCGCGCCGGACCACGAGTACCCGTCGTACCTCCAGCTCACCTTGACGGCGACGGACTCGACCGGCCGGACCGGCTCCGAGACCGTCGACCTGCAACCGAAGACGGTGACGCTGAACTTCACGTCGAGCCCGAACCAGGCCCTGCTCACGGTCGGCGGGACGCAGCAGCGCACGCCGTTCTCGCGGACCGTGATCGCCGGCTCCACCAACTCGATCAGCGCGGACAGCCCGCAGAACCTGCCGCCGCTCAACCTGAAGTACGCCTTCACGAGCTGGGCGCACGGCGGGGCGCGGACGCAGAACATCGTCGCCCCGGCGGCTTCCGCGACCTACCAGGCGAAGTACCGGCTCTGCTGGCTGCTGCAGCCCTGCTGACCGGATGACCGGCTGACCCGGCCCCGCCGAGGGGCCGGGTCAGCCCTCCGGCTGCTTCGTCTTCTCCGGCTTGGATTCCTTCGTCTTTTCCGCCTTCTTGGACTCTTTCGCCGCCTGCTTCGACTCCTTCGCGGCTTGCTTCGACGATTGCTTCGCCTCTTTCGCCGCTTGGTTGTCGTTCGCGGCCGTCCCGGTGCCCTCCGCGACCCCGGACTCTTCCGCGGCCCCCGTCTCACCCGGCGCGGTGGGCGGGACCGACGTGAGCTGCGCCCCGGAGGTGGACCGCGGGTCGCCGCCCGCCGGGACGCCCGCCGCGGGCGGCGTTCCCACCGGCTGCGTCGTCGAGCCGTCCGCGCCGGTCGCCGGGGGCGCCGGTGCCAGGTCGGACGTGCTCGCGCCGATCGTCACCGTCGTGACCAGCGCCGCCCCCGCGGCGGCCACCTTCGCCGCCGTGGCCCACGACAGGACCGAGGCCCCGGTGCTCGCGGCCGCCCCCGACGACGCGAGGGATCCGGTGGTGGTCAGCCAGTGCGTCACGACCGGGAGGCCCAGGATCAGCGGGGCGACGGCGGCGGGCAGTTCTTCGTTGATCTCCCGGAGACCGGTGGCCAGCTTGCGGCAGTCCGCGCAGCGGTCCAGGTGGGTCGTGATCCGGTGCGCCTTGTGGTCCCCGACGCCGTCGCGCACCCACCGGGCGAGCTGGCCGGAGACGACCCGGCAGGTGCGCCGCCGGGCCTCCGGGACGTGCTGGTCGAGGTACGCCTGCCGCAGTCCTTCCCGGGCCCGGTAGGCCAGCGCGGCGACGCCGTTCGGCGTCATCCCGAAGTCCTCGGCGATCCGGGCCGGCGACTCGCCCTCGATCTCGGTCCGCCACAGCACCGTCCGCCACCGCTCGGGCAGGCTCGCGAACGCACCCGCGGCGACGGTGCCGTGCATCCGGCTGTCCACCGGCTCGTCGCTGCCTTCGCTCGGCAGGACGTCCGGCACCTCGGCCACCAGCGACAGCGCGGAGTCGCGCCGGCGCCAGCTGATCATCGTGTTCCGGATCGTCGTGAGCAGGTACGGCCGGAATTCCTCGTCCGGGCCCTCGCCCGACCGCAGAATCCGCAGTACGCGGGTGAATCCTTCGGCGATGAGGTCGTCCCGCTCCGCCTCGCCCGACGCGATCGCGGCCGCCACCCGGCGGGCCGCGACCAGGTGCCGGTCGTAGAGCTGGCCGTACGCGGCGATCTCCCCGCTGCGCACCGCTTGGATCAAGACCGCGTCGCTCGGGACGTCCCTCGTCCCGGCCACCACCGGCGCCACCTCGGTCACCCACACCCCCTTGCTCGTGCGCTTGCACGTGCAGAACGTCACGCGATAGTCGTCCAACGAGAGGCCGGGCGCAAGGTTTCGGAGCGGAAAGCCCTTTTTCTTCCGCGGTGAGTGTCCCGGACCCGCATCTTGTCAGGTGACTGAGCACTCCGGCGCGGTTTCGTCCCGGTCCGGCGGCCCGTCGTTGCCGCGGCGTTACCGGACGAGTAGAGACGAAGGGCGGTGGCCACCGCACCCGTGTCCGATGTGGACGGTCCGCGTCCCGTCACCAGGAGGGTCTCCCCCATGCGCAGAGTCCGGTGTCTTCTGCTGACCTTGCTGCTCCCGGCCGTTGTGGTCACCGGCGTGGCCGAGGCCGCCCCCGCGCCCACGGTGACGGCGATACCCGCCGACGCCGGGAAAGGCCGGCCGGTCAGCGGCGCCGAAGGCATCCTCGACCTCGCCGGCCGCGGTTACGTCGAGCAGGAGTATCTTCTGTCCGGCCAGGCCGACACGTACGCCCAGGACGGCCTGTGGACCGACGACGGCCGCTGGGCCACACACGTCGCCACCACCGGAAACCCGTACACCACGCGGATGGTCGTGGTCCGGCCTCGCGATCCGGCCCGGTTCAACGGCACCGCCGTCGTCGAGTGGCTCAACGTCAGCTTCGGCGTCGACATCCCGGTCGACTTCTCCCAGTCGTACGAGCACTTCTTGCGGGAGGGCTACGCCTACGTCGGCGTGACGACGCAGAAAGCCGGGGCCGACAAGCTGAAGAGCCTCGACCCCGGCCGGTACGACGCCGTGAGCCTCAGCTCCGACGCGCTGTCCTACGACGTGTTTTCGCAGGCCGCGCAGGCGGTCCGGACGCACCCGGAGCTGCTCGGCGGGCGCACCCCGGCCGTCGTGCTCGGCACCGGGCACTCGCAGTCCGCGCTGCGGCTGACCACCTATGCGAACGCTGTTCAGCCGGTGCGCGGCAGCTACGACGGTCTCATGATCCACGGCCGGGCCGCCCTCGCGGCCCCGATCGGCGACGGCATCGTCGGTCCGTTGTCCGCGCACATCCGAACCGACCTGACCGCGCCGGTGTTCGTGCTGCAGTCGGAGACGGACGTCGTCGCGTCGGCCTCGGTCCGGCAGGACACCGCCCGCGTGCGGACGTGGGAGGTCGCGGGCACCGCGCACGCCGACCGGTACGGGCTGGACCTCTACAACGCGGCCAACGCCCGCGACCGGTCGATCAACGACGGCGCGCCCACGACGTGCGACAAGCCGGTGAACAGCATGACGTTCCGGTACGCGGAGAACGCGGCGTTCGCGCACCTGGACCGCTGGGCCCGCGGCGGCGCGGCCCCGCCGACCGCGACGCCGATCTCCCTGCTGCTGGGCCTGTTCATCGTGCGCGACGGTGACCAGAACGCCCTCGGCGGGATCCGCCTGCCCGACTTCGACGCGCCGGTCGCGGCGTACGCGCCCAACAACAGCGGCGGAAACGTGCCGGGCGCGTGCCTGCTGCTCGGCACGACGACACCGTTGTCAGCAGCCCGGATCCGGCAGCTCTACCCGGACCACGCCACGTACGTCGCGAAGTTCACCGCCGCGGCGGACCGGGCCCTCCGGGCCGGCTACCTCCTCCCCGCCGACCGCGCCGAAGCCGTCGCCCGCGCGCAGGCCGCTCCCATCCCGTAGCAGGCGGGTGACCGCGAGCCCACCCTCGCAGCGGTGGGCTCGCGGCCACGACGTCAGTTGGTGTCGAGGGCGATCGCGAGGTCGGTGATCGCCAGCGGGAACTGCCCCACCGGACTCGCCGCGCCGGTCAGCAGGTTAACGTTGTCCAGCGTCGCCGAGCCGCCGACCGGGACGATCGTCGCGAACGCCGTCGCCGAAACCGTCTTGCCGTTGACCAGGTCGCTGTAGATGTCGAGGCCCGCGTTCGGGGCCGCGTCCACGCCGAGCGCCCCTGTCGGGGCCAGCGTGCCGTTGTTGGCCGGCGACTGGACGACGACCTGGTCCGCCGTCGTGTTGAGGTCGAAGAGCGTCGTCGCCGTGTCGGCGTTCAGGTCGTTGTTCGTGTAGGCCGCGGCCGTGACGCCGCGAGTCGGGCCGCTCAGCGGCGGGGTGGTCAGGATCGCGTCTTCGATCGTCGTGCCGTCGGCGAGGTTGTGCCGCAGGCTCTGGCCGTTGTCGCTGATCACGCGCAGCCGGTCGGCGGCCGGGTTGAAGTCGACGTCGAAGTTCGTGCCGTACAGGGGAACGCTCAGTTGCGACACCTTCTTGACGATCACGTCGGTCGTCACCGGCGGCGTCGGCGACGGCGTCGTGATCGTGTAGATGCCGCCGTAGTTGCCGACCCCGTACATCGTGTTGTTCTGGACGCGGAAGTCGATCCCGATCAGCGAGGTGTCGCCGCTGAGGCCGGTGACCACCCGGACCCAGTCGAGCACCTGGGGCCGGTCGGTCGTGAACGTGGCCATCAGCGTGCCGTCGGCGGAGATGCCGAACGCGCGCAGCCCCGCGGCCTGCGCGACGCTGTCGCCCGCAGTGGCGACCGAGACGGCGGTCGCGGCCGACAGGACCGCTGCCGCGGCGGCGATCCCTTTCTTGATCCGTGCCTTCATGGTGCTTCCCCTCCTGGAGCTTCCGTGGGCGAGAGGAAGCTATTCGGGCGAACTGGACAGCCGTTGGACGTCGGCTGGACTCGGCGATCGGCGTCTTGCGGGTGTCTTCCCGAGCCAGGACATTGGGACCACAACCGAAAACAGGGGGGTTCACGATGACCATCGGACGCAGACTCGGCGCACTCGCGGCGGCCACGGCGGGACTGCTCGCCACCGTCCCGTTCGTCACGGGCGCCACCGCCGGCGCCGCGGAGAAGACCTGCTGGAGTACCGAACCGATCGAACTCGCCCTCGAAGACGTCTGGAGCTACACCTACCAGGTGTCCTGGTGCGCGGAAGGCACGGAAATCGTCTCGGTCGACCCCGTCGTCACGCACCAGGTGATCGCCCCGGTCTGCAGCTGGGTGGGCAACCTCGAGGAGTCGGTGACCAAGTCCCCGGACGGCGAGGCCCGCACGGCGTACAACCTGAGCGCGTTCTCCTGCCCGGGCGACATCGGCGCCAAGGGCGTGACCCCGTGGGCGATCGTCACCCTCCAGGCGAACGGGACCTACACCGTGGACGCCACCGGCATCCACCCCTGACCGAGCGCCGGTCGCGGATCCGGCGGCGCGCGCGAGGTCGCGAATGACTCATTCGCGACCTCCGACTCCCCGAATGAGTCATTCGCGGCACTGCTTCAGCACCGCGAGCGCTTCCGCGGTGCCGTGGCCGGTCTCGCGGTGGACGGCCAGCGCCCGGCGGGCGTGCTCGGCGGCCGCGCCGGGATCGCCCTGGGCCAGCAGGATGCGGCCAGCACCGTCAGGGCCTGCCCCCGCAGCGCCCGGTAGCCCGCCCGCTCGGCCAGCGCCAGGGCCTGGCGCGCCGGGGCGGGGTCGGCGGCGGCCGCCGCCAGGCCGATCAGGGCGTCGGCCTCCGGGTAGCGGTCACCGGTTTCGCGGATCAGGTCGAGGGCCTGGCCGTACCGGCGGATCGCGTCCGCGCGGGCGCCGGCGCGGTGGAGCACGGCCCCGAGGGTGGCCAGCGCCTCCGCCTCGGTCCGCGGGTCGCCGGTTTCGCGGGCCAGGGCCAAGCCCGCGCGAGCACCGTCGAGGGCCTCGTCGCGACGGCCGAGGTCGTCGTGCGCCGCGGCCAGCCGGCTGCGGGTTTCGGCTTCGCCGCCGCGGTTTCCCGCCTCGCGCTGCAGCCGCAGCGACCGGCCGAGCAGCTCGGCCGCCTCAGCCGGCCGCCCGCGCGCCCGCTGCGTCTGCCCGAGGTTGGCGAGGTTGATCGCTTCCCCGTAGCGGGACCCGATCCGGCAGAACCGGCGCAGCGCCTGGGCGTGGTGGTCGGCCGCCTCCGCCAGCCGGCCCATCTCCCAGTGGACGAGCCCGAGGTTGGCGAACGCGACGGCCTCCCCCGCGACCTGGCCGATCCGGCGGCTCAGCGCCAGGCCGCGCTCGAACCGCGTCACGGCCGCGGCGAGCCGCCCCGACTGCCAGTAGACGCACCCGAGGTTGCCGAGCACGGCGGCCTGCGCCTCGGCCCAGCCCGCCCGCCGGGCCAGCAGCAGCGCCGCGGTGTAGTGCTGCACGGCCGGCCGGTACCGGCCCTGGCGGAAGTGCAGGTCGGCGAGGCTGAGCCGGGACACGGCCCGCGCCCGCGGATCCCCGGCCGCTTCGGCGGCGGCCAGCCCGGCTTCCGCGGCGGCCGCCCACTCGACCCGGCGCATGCACATCCAGAAGTAGCCCCGCAGCGCGTCCGCGAGCAGCCACGCCATCGGCCGCGGCCCGGCGTCGGCCGCGTGCCGGACGGCCGCGACGAGGTTGCCGCGTTCGGCGTCCAGCCAGTTCGACGCCTCCCCGAGCCCGGCGAACCGGCCGGCCGACTCGGGGACCGGCAGCCGCAGCATGTGCGGGTAGAGCAGGCGGGCCGCACCGTCCACCGCGGCCAGGTACCAGTCGTACAGGCGGCCCAGCGCGCGGTCGCGGTCCGGCTCCGCCCGTTCGGCCTGCTCGGCGGCGTAGCGGCGAAGGAGGTCGTGGAAGCGGTAGCGGCCGGGGCTGTGGTGCTCGACGAGGTGCGCTCCGGCGAGCTTTTCCAGCAGCGCACCCGCCTGCGCCGGCTCGGTGCCGGCGAGGGCGGCGACGGCCTCGGTGCCGGCGTCGGCGCCGGGGACCAGGCTCAGCAACCGGAACAGCCGCTGCGCGTCGGCGGGCAGCGCGGCGTGCGACAGGTCGAACGCGGTCCGCACGGCGGTCTGCTCGTCACCCTGCACCGCGAGCGCGGCCAGGAGGTTGCCCTCCCGCAGTTCCGCGACGTAGTCCTCGATGCCGTGGCCGGGCCGATCGGCCAGGTTGGCCGCGGCGATCCGCAACGCGAGCGGGAGGTGGACGCACAGCTTCGCGAACTCGACGGCCGCTTCCGGTTCTTCGCGCACCCGCTCGTGGCCGAGCACGCCGCCCAGCAGTTCGACGGCGTCTTCGGGGTTCAGCACGTCCAGCGTGAGCCGGCGCGCGCCGTGCACGGCGACCAGGCCCGTCATGCGGTCGCGGCCGGTCACCACCACCAGGCACCCGGGCCCGGCCGGGAGCAGCGGCCGGACCTGCTCCGGACCGGCGGCGTTGTCCAGCAGCACCAGGATCTTTCGGTCGGTCGTCAGGGTCCGGTACAGGGCCGCGGCGGTTTCGCCGTCGGCGGGCACGCGTTCGGGCGGGATCCCCAGCGCGGCGAGGAACTGCGCGAGGATCTCGATCGGCGGCGCGGGGGCGCCGGGCGCGTGCCCGCGCAGGTTCGCGTAGAGCTGCCCGTCGGGAAACCGGTCGCGCACGCGGTGGGCCCACTGGACCGCGAGCGCCGTCTTGCCCACGCCCACGGTGCCGGAGATCGCGGCGATCGCCCCGCCCGCGGCCGGCACGCTGTCCAAAAAGGACAGCTCGGCGGTGCGGCCGGTGAACCCACCGGGCTCGGCGGGCAGCTGCTGGGGGATCCGCTGCGCGGGCCGGGGTCCGGCCGGTCCTGCGGCGGGGACGCCGTCGTCGTGCAGCAACGCGGAGTGGGCCGACAGGAGCTCCGGTCCGGGGTCGATGCCGAGTTCCTCGACGAGCCGGGCCCGCGTCCGCCGAAGAGCCGGAACGCCTCGCCCCGCCGGCCGAGGGCGTGGTGGGCGCGGATCAGCAGCGCCTGCGCGGATTCGTCGAGAGGCTGCTCGGCGGCGGCCTCGGCGATCCCGGGCAGGACCTCGGCCGCGGCGCCGGCGGCGATCATCGCGCCGGCGTAGCGGGAAAACGCTTCCCGGCGCTCCGCGATCAGCGACACGACCTTCGGGTGCACGGCCAGCGCAGGCAGATCGGCCAGCGGACGGCCCCGCCACAGCTGCAGCGCTTCGCCGAGTGAAGCCACGACGCGGGCAGGGTCGGCTTCGCGGTGGGCGTCGTTCGCTTCGGCGATGAAATCCCGGAACTGCCACAGATCGACGTCGACCGCGTCGCGCAGCACCGCGTAACCGCCGCCGATGTGCGGGAGCACCCCCCTGCCGGACCGCGGTACGCGCCCGGGTTCGAGCAGCCGGCGCAGGTGCTTCACGTGGGTCTGGACCACGTTCACCGCACTCGGCGGCGGCCGGTCGCCCCAGAGCGTGTCCACCAGTTCGCGCCGGGCGACGGCGTCGCCGCTGGCGAGCGCGAGCAGCCCCAGCACCGTGCGGCGGCCGGGCGGGCCGAGCTCGAGCTCCACACCGTCGCGCCACGCCCGCACCGGACCCAGCACCTGGATGCGCACCGACCTCGTCGCCACGGTGTCCCCCGCTAAGGGACGGAAACCGGCGCTGGAACCTGTTCCACCGGAACAGGAGGCGGACACCCCTTGCCCCGTGCGGGTATAGTGCCGAAAACAGTAACGTGTTCTAGTATTTCGCCGTGGAAGGGACCGGGATGGACGAGCAGGCGATGCGGTATCCGAACCACCTCGGGCATCTGGTCGTCTCCGCCCTGAAGCGCCACCGGGACGCGCCGGTGATGGTGCTGGGCGAGACCACGATGACCGGGGGCGGGACCGCCGAGCAGGTCAGCCAGTACACCCAGGCCTTCGAGGAGCTCGGGGCCGGCACGGGCGCGGCGGTGGCGCTGCTGTCGCTGAACCGGCCCGAGGTCCTGCTGATCATCGCCGCCGGCCAGATGCAGGGTTCGCGGCGGACGGCACTGCACCCGCTGGGCTCGCTCGACGACCACGCCTACATCCTCGGCGACGCCGGCATCACCACGTTGATCATCGACCCGGTGCCGATGTTCGTCGAGCGCGCGCTCGGCCTGCTCGAAAAGGTGCCGGGGCTCACCCAGGTGCTCACCATCGGGCCGGTGCCCGAGCAGCTCGCCCACGTCGGCAAGGACCTGACCGCGACCGCCGCGAAGTTCGAGCCGGGCCCGCTGCGGCCCGCCGCCCTGCCGCCGGACCAGGTCGTCTCGATCACCTACACCGGCGGGACGACCGGCAAGCCCAAGGGCGTCATGGGGACCGCGCAGGCGATGGCGACGATGACGCAGATCCAGCTCGCCGAGTGGGAGTGGCCCGAGGCGCCGAAGTTCCTCATCTGCACGCCGCTTTCCCACGCCGGCGCGGCGTTCTTCGCGCCGACGCTGCTGAAGGGCGGCTCCCTGGTCGTCGTGCCGAAGTTCGACCCCGCGGGTGTCCTGCGGATCATCGAGGAGGAGCGGATCACGGCCACCATGCTGGTGCCGACGATGCTCTACGCGCTGATGGACCACCCGGACTCGCGCACGCGCGACCTCTCGTCGCTGCAGACGGTGTACTACGGGGCGGCGTCGATCAACCCGGTGCGGCTGCGCGAGGCGATCGACCGGTTCGGGCCGATCTTCGCGCAGTACTACGGCCAGTCCGAGGCCCCGATGGCGATCAGCTACCTGGCCAAGGGCGACCACGACGACGCGCGGCTGTCCTCGTGCGGGCGGCCGTCCGCGTTCCTGCGCACGGCGCTGCTCGACGCCGACGGCAATCAGGTGCCACCCGGCGAACCGGGCGAGATCTGCGTGGCCGGCCCGCTGCTGGCGGCCGGCTACTGGAACCTGCCGGAGGTGACGGCGGAGACGTTCCGCGACGGCTGGCTCCACACCGGCGACGTCGCCCGCGAGGACGAGGACGGCTTCTGGTTCATCGTCGACCGGGTGAAGGACATGATCGTCACGGGCGGGTTCAACGTGTTCCCCCGCGAGGTGGAGGACGTGGTGGCCGAGCACCCGGCGATCGCCCAGGTAGGCGTGATCGGCACCCCGGACGAGAAGTGGGGCGAAGCGGTGACGGCGGTGGTGGTCCTGCGTTCCGACGCGCCCGCCGACGACGCGGCGATCGAGCGGCTCACGGGCGAGATCCAGGCGGCGGTGCGGGAGAAGAAGGGCCCGGTGCACGTGCCGAAGCAGGTGATCGTGGCGGCGTCGCTGCCGATGACAGGGCTGGGCAAGCCGGACAAGAAGGCACTGCGGGCCCAGTACGAGCCGCGGAGCGCGAGCGTGTAGGGCGTTATACGCGGAGTCGGTGTCGCGAATGAGTCATTGGGGGCGCCGGAGATCCCGAATGAGTCATTCGCGACGTTGGCGGGAGGCGCCGCCCGCCCGGCGGGCTCAAGCCGCGACGGCGGCCTTGAGCTTGCCGGGGTTCATCATCCACAGCACCTGGTCGATGCCGTCCGCCGACGCCGTGACCGTCAGCACCGTGAACACCTCGCCGTCGCGGGAAAGCAGCATCGCGTGCGCGCCGTTGACGAGCGCCGGAGTCACCGTCACGCCGACCCAGAAGCGGTCGTGGAACGCGCGGAGGTACTTCGCCACCGTCACAGCGCCGCGCACCGGGATGCGCGACGCGCGGGCCACGCCGCCGCCGTCGGAGTAGCTGATCACGTCGGCCGCGAACAGCTCCTCCAATGTCGACAAGTCGCCTTCCTGAGCCGCGGTCACGAACGCGGTCAGGAGCCGGCGTTGCTCGGGCGGTGCGGCCGGCGTGCGCCGCTGCGCGGCGAGGTGCTTGCGCGCCCGGCTGACGAGCTGGCGGGCCGCGACCTCCGTCGTCTGCACGATCTCGGCGATCTGGGCGTACGGGTAGTCGAACGCCTCGCGCAGCACGTAGGCCGCGCGCTCGGTCGGCGTCAGCTTCTCCAGCAGGAGCAGCACGGCGAGCTCCAGCGCGGCACCCCGCTCGGCCCCCAGCTGCGGATCGGCCGAGGTGTCCACGGGTTCCGGCAGCCACGGGCCGATGTAGGTCTCGTGACGCGCGTAAGCCGTCTTGGTCGCGTTGATCGCCAGCCGGGTGGTCGTCGTGGCGAGGTAGGCCGCCGGGGTGCGCACCGCGGCCCGGTCACTGGCCTGCCAGCGCAGCCACACCTCCTGGAGCAGGTCCTCCGCGTCGGCGGCGCTGTCCAGCATGCGGTACGCGATCCCGAAAAGCCGCGGCCGCACCTCCGCGAAGACGGCGGTCGCGTCCTCGAGGCCGGTGTCCTCCATGCGCGCGGATCCCTTCTGACAGCGGCAGCGTACCGGCCACGGACGACCGGTGTTGATCATCCTTCCGGGCGAATCAGGGCCGCGGTGCCCGCCGGTCGCGCCGCTCTTCCAGCTCTTCCGCGCGCACCGGCTCCAGCATCGGCCGGCCGGGCACGCAGAACATCGTGACCACGAACGCGGATTCCGCGTCGGGCAGGTGGTTGCCGTCCTGGTAGTGGATGACGTCGCCGCCCGGTTCCCAGAACGCCTCGCCCGCCTTGACCACCCGCTCGGGCTCGCCTTCCAGCTCGAAGACGATCTCCCCCTGGATGACATAACCGTAGGCCGGCCCGGAATGCCGGTGCGGCGGCGCACCCGGGCAGTGCCTGCACCGGCTCGCCGCTCCCCGCCCCGGCCGACGACTTCGCACGGCGGTTCCGCGCCGCCTGCACCGAGGAATCCGCCACGGCACTGAACTCACTGCTGGCCGAAGACGTCACCGCATGGTTCGGCGGTGGCGGGAAGCTGCGCACCGCGGACCGGCCGGTGCGGGGCCGCGCCGAGGTGACGCGGGCCGTCCTCGCCCTGCTCGCACCCCGCTCCGGCACCCGGGTGGACGAGCGCTCGGTCAACGGCAGCACCGGATTCGTCGTGCGGGTGGACGACCGCGTCGCGGCGGTCGTCCTCTGGCGGGCACGCGACCGGGTGATCACTGACCTCTGGCTGGTCCTCAACCCCGCCAAGCTGCGAGGCTGGCCCGTTGTCACGAACGAACGCGCTGTCTTGTCCTAGTGGGTTGTGCAGCCTTCCCGGGTCCTCCGGGACGGCGCCGAGCGGAAGGAACGGACATGAAGGTCGTCGTCATCGGCGGAACCGGCCTGATCGGCACGAACGTGGTCGCGCGGCTGGCCGAGCACGGCCACGAGGCGGCCGCCGCCGCCCCCAGCACCGGGGTGAACACCCTGACCGGCGAAGGGCTGAAGGAGGTGCTGCAGGGCGCGGACGTCCTCATCGACGTGTCGAACTCGCCGTCGTTCGCTGACGACGACGTCATGAACTTCTTCCGCACCTCGACCGAAAACCTTGTCGCCGCGGCGAAGGAAGCCGGCGTCGGGCACTACGTCGCGCTGTCGGTGGTGGGCACGGACCGGCAGCCGGACGTCGGGTACTTCCGCGCCAAGGTCGCGCAGGAGAAGCTGATCACGGAGTCGGGCCTGCCGTTCTCGATCGTGCGGGCGACGCAGTTCTTCGAGTTCGCCGGCGGGATCGCGGACGGCTCGACCGCCGACGGCGTCGTCCACCTGCCGGGCGCCGGCGTGCAGCCGATGGCCGCGGCCGAGGTGTCCGCGGCCGTCGCCCGGACCGCGGCCGGGCCGCCGGTCGGCGGTATCACGGAGATCGCGGGCCCGGAGGTCTTCGGCCTCGACGAGTGGGTGCGCACCGTGCTGACCGCGCGCGAAGACCCGCGCGAGGTCGTCACCGACCCGCAGGCGCCGTACTTCGGCGCGGTGCCGGGACCGCAGGACCTCCTGCCCGGGCCGGGCGCGAAGCTCGCCGACACCAAGCTCGCCGACTGGCTGGCCCGGTCGTGACCGCGCCGCACGGGTGACCCGGCGCCACCCGTGCGGGCACGGCGTTTTCCACGACCACCGTGACGGTGGACGGCGGTTCCCTCGCGCGGCCGGGTACGCCGGTTCCTTCCACGCGACGCTGAGCGTGCTCGCGCGGGAAACCGGCGCCGACCCGGCCGGGCTGACCGTCGCGGTGACGGTGGCCGTCGGCCCCGACCCGGCCGGCGCCGGTTCCCTGCTGCGCACCGAAGTCGCGGTCACGTGGCCGGGCAGCGACGACGTGCGGCGATTGGTCGAGCGGGCAAAACCCGGTGCCCATACGCGAAACTGCGCTAGACGCCGTCGTGGTCCGGGTCGGCGTTGAGCACGATGCAGCCGACGTACCCGTCACGGGCCTTCGTGACCTTCAGCAGCATGCTCGGCCGGTAGATGGAGTCGCCGTCGTTGAAGGTGTCCCGGCCGGTGCGCTGCGCGTAGGGCTGGGTCGCCATCACCTCGGTGTTCCGGGCTTCGTCGAACATCAGCTGCGTGGTGAGCGTCTTTTCGTTGCCCACGTGCACCATCACGTGGACGTGGATCGTGCGGCCGCGGTACCAGCCCGGCCAGATCGTGGTGAACTCGACGGTCCCGCGCTGGTTGGTGACCTGTGCGCCGCGCAGGTACCGCTTGTCGTCGGTCGGCTCGAGGTCGGCGTCCCCGCCGGGCGGCGGACCGCCGGTGGGCGGGGTCCCGGTCGGCGGGTTGCCGGTGGGCGGAGTGCCGGTGGGCGGCGTGCCACCCCCGCCGCCGGACGCCGCTTCCGCGCCGGAGTACAGGCCGCCCGCGTCGCAGTGCCAGATCTCGACCACCGCGTGCGGGATCGGCTTGCAGCTTTCACTGTCCTGCACCTGGAGGGCGAGCCGCAGCTTCGCGCCCTGCTTGTCCTCGCGGACGTCGCTGCGGATCTTGTCGGCGTCGAAGTAGTAGGGCCCCTGGGTGGCGGACGCGGTGAGCGTGCAGGTCCGCGCGCCGGCGAACAGCGCGGTGAGGTCCGCGTCGGTCACCGCCTGCAGGGCGACGGTCTCGCCGGTGGACGTGGTGACGGGGCTCTTGCCCGCGCACGCCGTGACGAGCGCGCCCAAGCCGACCGAGCTCACTCCGGCGAGCAGCCGGCGCCTGCTGACCCGCTGTCCTTCGTGGTCGTGTTCCATGCCTGTCCTTCCGCGGTGGGGTTCGGGAGTAAAGGCCGGTTGACGATCAGGTGAGCCGGCCTTGAACCAAGGTGGCGGCCGGGGCTGTGTCCGAGCTGTGGTGACGCTGTGCGTCGCCGAGCGGTCACGGACGGCGAAGCTCAGCCGTGGCGGCGGTTCTTCTCCCAGCTGCCGCAGGCGCGCATGCTGCACCAGCGGCGCAGGCCGTTCTTGCTCGTGTCGTAGAACAGCCAGCCGCAGCTGCCCTCGTGGCCGGGGCAGCGGCGGATCCGGCCGAAGTCCGCGGTGAGCGCGGCCTCCGCGGCCGAGCGGGCGATCGGCCGCAGCAGGCAGCCGAGGTCGGCGTTCGAAGCCCAGCTCCAGCCGAGCCCCTCGGCCGTCGGGACGAGCTCGGCGTGGCTCATGGCCTCGGCGTAGGCGCGCTGGACGGCCGCCAGGGCGTCGGCCGGCGGGTCCTCGCCGTCGGCGATCGCGGCGAACACCGCGTGGACCGCTTCGCGCAGGGCCACCGCGCGGGCCAGGGTTTCCGCGGCCTCGCCGGGATTCCGCTCGGTACGCCGCCGCAGCAGCCAGGCGCGGTTGCCGCCGATCGTGCCGGCCCGCTCGGACCAGTCGACGAGGTCCGCGGGCTCGCCGAGGTGGTCCACGGACGGCTGATCGGGGCGCGACCGGCGGGGTCCGACGGTGTTGGCGAAGTCGAGGCAGACCAGGCCGGCGATGAGCTCCACGGTCACTCCTCGACCGGGCGAACGGCGATGCTCACGAGCGCCAGCGCCGAGACGAGGACGAACGCCGTCGTCAGGCCGGCGCGGTCGGCGACGAACCCGAACGCGGCCGGGCCGATCGCCGCGCCGACGGTGTTGAAGACGATCACCAGGCTGAAGCCACGCGTCGGGTGGTCGGCGAAGAGGGCCGAACTCCACAAGGGCAGCAGCGCACCACCGATCATGAACCCGGCACCGTAGAGCACCGCGGCGACGACCGCGAATCCGCCGCCGAACAGCGCGCTCGCGGCGGCGAGCACCAGTTGCGCGGCGACGTACACGCGGCGCAGTCCCATCCGCTGGACGAGCGTGCCCGCGGCCAGCCCGGCGGCCCCGGCCACGCCGATGAGCGTCCACAGCAGCGAAGCGCTCCGCTCGTCGCCGGCGGCCATCCCGGCGAACGACCAGCAGGCCGCGCCGACCAGGCCGGACATGACGGAGGCGGCGAGCAGCCGGCCGACGCCGGGCCGGGAGAACAGCTTGGCGCGCTCGCGGGGCGCCGTCCGGGGCCGGGCGGGCAGCGCCCGCAGGTTCCAGGCCGTCACGGCCACCGCCACGGCCGCGGCGGCGAGCCAGACGATTCGCCAGCCTTGGCCGGGCACCAGCAGCGCGGCCGTCCCGGCGACGGCGGCGCCGAAGGTGGTACCGGTGCTGATCATCGCCAGGGCGTGCCGCCGGCCGGCCGGGCGGACCCCGTCCTCGACGACGTCGGAGTAGGGCGCCCACACCCAGCAAGGCGACATCCCGGCGATGACGACCCCGGTGGCGAAGAGCGCGGGCCCCTGGGCGAGGCCGATCAGCAGCATCCCGGCCGCGGCGGAGCCGACGCCGAACGCGACCGGCCAGCGCGCGCCGAAGCGACCGGAAGACCAGGCCACGACGCCGAGGGCGACCAGGCCGCCGAGGTAGCCGGCGCTGGTGACGGCGCCGAGCGCGCCGGCCGAGCCGCCGAACTCGGCCTGGAACCGCGGCAGGAACAGGCCGTAGCCGTAGCGGGCGAAGCCGAAGCAGACGGCGAGGGTGGCCAGGCCCGGGAGGCCCAGCCGCCACGCTCCGGTCTTCCGGGTATCGGACGTGAGGGTCGTGGTCATGGGGTTCGGCTACCCGGGCGGTCCGGTCGTAAACCGGCTATCGATGTTTTACTGGATCGCACGTCAACCGACGTTATCAGGTGTAACTGACCATTGAAGTTGATTTCACCGGTCCTGGCCAGCGGGAGCCGCCCCCAGTAGGCTGCTGATAGTCAATTTGTTGAGTAGGTGAGGTGAGGCGTGAACAGCTTCCGAAAGGCCGTCGAGGCCCGCGATCCCGACGCCATGGCCGCGACGCTGGCGGAGAACGTGGTGTTCCGGAGCCCGGTGGCGTTCCGGCCGTACCCGGGCAAGGCGATCACGGCCGCGATCCTGCGCGGCGTGCTGCGGGTGTTCGAAGATTTCCGTTACGTGCGCGAGCTGAGCGGCGACGAAGGCCGGGACCACGCGCTCGTGTTCGAGGCCCGCATCGGCGACGCGCGCGTCGAAGGCTGCGACTTCCTGCACTTCGACGACGACGGGCTGATCGACGAGTTCACGGTCATGGTCCGGCCGCTGTCCGCCGCGCAGGCGCTGTCGGAGGCGATGGCGGCCCAGTTCGACCAGATCCAGCGCGAAGCGCTCAACTAGTTCACCATGGCTCTGCGTCACGCGCTGATGGCGGCGCTGCTCGAGGGCGAGGCGTCGGGCTACGACCTGGCGAAGGGGTTCGACGCGTCGGTGGCGAACTTCTGGCCGGCGACCCCACAGCAGCTCTACCGCGAACTGGACCGGATGGCGGCGGACGGCCTGGTCAGCGCCCGCCTGGTCCGCCAGGAGAAGCGGCCGGACAAGCGGCTGTTCTCCCTGACGGAGGCCGGCGAGCAGGCCCTCCACGGCTTCACGGCGAGTCCGCCGCGCCCCGGCGTGATCCGCGACGAGATGCTGATCCAGGTCCAGGCGGTCGACACCGGCGACGAGGCGGCGGTCCGCCGGGCGTTGGAAGAGCGCATGGTCCGGGCGGCGGCGAAGATCGCCCGGTACGAGCGCCTCCGGGCGGCCTTGCTGGACGGCCGTTTCGAGGACGACTACCTCGCCGACGCCGAGCGGGTGGGGCCGTACCTGACGCTGATGCGCGGGCTGTCGTTCGAGCGGGAGAACCTCCGCTGGTGCGAGCAGTCCTTGAAGATCCTCGAACGCCGGGCCGCGGGTCGTGAGTGAGAAACTGGGTTAGGACACTGTTTCGCACTCACGACCGGGGTCAGCTCAGGCCGGCGTCGTGGACCAGGATCGCCACCTGGGTGCGGTTGGCCGCCTCCAGCTTGGCCATGATGTGTCCGATGTGGACCTTCACCGTGGACTCGCTCACCACCAGCGCCTTCGCGATCTCGGCGTTGCTCAGTCCGCGTCCGATGTGGACGGCCACATCGTGCTCGCGCGGCGTCAGCTCCTCCAACCGGAGCCGGGCCCGCGAACTCCCGCCCCCGGAAGCGAAGTCCGTCAGCAGCCGCTTCGTGATCTTCGGGGACAACATCGCCTCGCCGCGGGCCGCCACCCGGACGGCGTTGACCAGCTCGCGCGGCGGCGTGTCCTTCAGCAGGAAGCCCGCCGCGCCGTGGCGCAGGGCCGCGTACACGTACTCGTCCACGTCGAACGTCGTCAGCACCACCACCGCCGGGGCCGCCGGGTGCGAAGCCAGCCGCCGGACCACCTCGATGCCGTCGACCTTCGGCATCTGGACGTCGGTCAGCACCACGTCGGGCCGGTAGCGGTCGGTCAGCTCGACCGCCCGCGCGCCGTTCGTGTCCTCGGCGACCACCTCGACGTCGTCGGCCGACTCGAGGATCATCCGGATACCGCTGCGGACCAGTTCCTCGTCCTCCAGCAGCACGACCTTGACCGTCACTGTCCCTCCCCTACCGGAAACGCCGCGAGCACCTGGAACCGTCCATCACCCGTCGGGCCGGTGCGCAGGTCGCCCCCGGCCAGCTCGACGCGTTCGCGCATGCCCACCAGGCCGTAGCCGGACCCGGGGACGGCGCTGCCGTGCGGGGTCAGGCGGTTGGTCACCTCGACCGCCAGCCGGTCGCCGGTGACGGCCAGCCGGACGTCGACCGCCGCGTGCGGCGCGTGCTTGCCCGCGTTGGTCAGCGACTCCTGCACCACCCGGTAGACGGCCCGGCCGACCTGGTCGGGCACCGCGGGCAGCGGGTCCGGCAGCGTCAGCTCGACCCGCGCACCGGTCGCCGCGACCTCCGCGACCAGGTCCTCCAGCGACGCGAGCACGCCCGGGCCCGCGTCCGGGGCGTCGTCGCGCAGCACCCGCAGGATGCCGCGCAGCTCGTCGAGCGCCACGGCGCTGGTGGCCCGGATCGTTTCGGCGGCCTGCTCGGTCTTCTCGTCCGGCGCCCGCAGCGACAGCGCGCCGGCCTGCAGCGCGACCGCGGTGACCCGATGGGCGACGACGTCGTGCATCTCGCGCGCGATCCGCCGACGTTCGGCGAAGACGGCCTGGTCGGCCAGCAGCGTCCGGGTGCGTTCGGCCTCGTCGGCACGGTCCCGCAACACGCCCAGCAGCGCGGCGCGCTGGTGCATCCACAGCCCGGCCAGCGCCGGGCCGAGCACGAAGAAGCCCAGCACGATCACGATGAGGGTGAAGCTCGCCGGGTCCCGCAGCACCGGCACGACGTTGCCGGCGATCCCGGCGACGACGACCGCGAGCCCGGTCACGACGCTCACGCCGTGCCGGACCGCGACCGAGTACTGCGCCACCATCAGCGGCAGCAGCGTCACCCCGGCCGGCATGCACCCGACCGCGACCAGCAGCACGAGGAACGGCCAGCGGCGCCGCGCCAGCAGCGCAACCCCCGAAAAGACCACCGCGGGCACGTAGAGCGCCGGGTGCGGGTCCCGCGGGTCGCCGCCGGCCAGGGTCACCACGATCACGGCCGCGGCCACCGCGACGTCGAGGGCGAGCAGGACGACCCGGCCGTCCCACCAGCTCAGCCAGCGCTTCATCGGGTTCAGGTTAGGGCGTGCGGGATCAGCCGTCACGGCGAGCCAGGGTGAACGTGGCCGCGCCCAGCGCGAGCGCGACCAGCGCGACGAAGACCGCGCTCCCCGGCAGGGCGGACAAGGCCGTGCCGCTGAACGGCAGCACGGTCACCGGCACGCCGCTGAGCTCGGCCAGCGCCGTCTCCGCGACGAACGTCCACACCGCGAACACGCCGACGGCGAGGCCGGTGTGCCGCAGCAGCCCGCCGAGCGCCACGCCGGCCAGTCCGGACAGGACGGTCAGCGCGAGCACCCCGCCCACCGCCCTGCCTGCCGCCCCCGCGCCGGCAGGCAGGGCGCCTCCGCCGGTCAGCACCCCGGCGGCGGTCAGCACCACCATCAGCACCCCGCCCAGCAGCCCGAGCCCGGCGGTGACCAGGGCCCGCGCGGCGACGATCCGGGCCGGCGAGCGCAGCACCAGCCGGGTGGTCGCGAGGGTGCCGTGCTGGTGGTCGAGCCCGAACGCGGCGACGCCGACGGCGGCGACCAGCAGCGCCCCCAGCCGGTCGACGAGGCCGAACGCCGAGGTGAACGCGTCGAGGTCGCCGAGGTCGCGCTTGAGGCCCCAGTACAGGCCGGACGCGAACTGCAGCACCCCGGCGCCGAGCAGGAGCAGCCACGTCGAGCGCAGTGAGCGGGCCCGCACCCATTCGTAGGCCAACGCGTGCTTCACGGCAGCTCCCCCCGGTGCCGGACGGCGGCCGCGGTCGCCGCGAGGAACGCGTCCTCCAGCCCGCTCTGGCGGACGAACAGCTCCCGCACGCCGACCCCCGCCCGGCCGGCGATCGCCGCCACCCGCTCGGGGTCGGCGGTGTCGACGACCAGTTCGGCGGCTTCCTGGCGCACGCGCAGGCCGTCGCGGGCCAGCGCGACCATCAGCACGCTGGGGTGGTCGACGCGGACCACGACGTCGGCGCGCGCGTGGCGCCGGACGAACTCGTCCAGGGGCCCGGCCGAGAGGAGCCGGCCGGCGCCGATGACGATCAGGTCCTCGGCGAGCAGCGACATCTCGGCCAGCAGGTGCGAAGACGCGAAGATCGTCCGGCCTTCCCCCGCCAGCCGCCGTAGGAGGTCGCGGATCCACCGCACGCCTTCGGGGTCGAGCCCGGTGGCCGGCTCGTCGAGGATCAGGTATTCGGGGTCGCCGAGCAGCGCCGTGGCCAGGCCCAGCCGCTGCTTCATGCCGAGGCTGAACCGGCCGGCGGGCCTCGTCGCGACGGACTCGAGGCCGACGGTGTCCAGGACCTCCCGGACGCGCCGCGCGGGCAGACCCCCGCCCGCGGCGACCATCCGCAGGTGCGCGGCGGCCGGCCGCGCGGGGTGCACCGCCGCGGCGTCGGCGAGCACCCCGACCGTCCGCAGTGGACCCGGGACCTCGGCGTAGGTCCGGCCGCCGAAGGTGGTGCGGCCGCGGCCGCGGGTCAGGCCGAGCATCAGCCGGATGGTCGTCGACTTGCCGGCGCCGTTGGGCCCCAGGAAGCCGGTCACCACGCCGGGCCGGACGGTGAAGGACAGGTCTTCGACGCCGGCCCCGCCGCGGTAGGTCTTCGCGAGCCCTTCCGCGACGATCATCGGCGGGCCGGCTCGTAGGCGTCACGACGGCCGAACGCGAACCACAGCAGGCTGCCCAGGAACGGCGCGCAGAAGGCGAAGATCACCCAGACGAGCTTCATGCCGCCGGTGAGCCGCGAGCCGAGGATGCTGATCAGGGCGGCCAGGAACAGCACGATGAAGGCCAGCAGGGCGGCGCCGGTCAGGCCGAGCACGAGCCACGACCAGGTTTCTTCGTGGCCTTGGATCAGGGTGGCCGGGTGCATGGGCTTTCTCCTCACGTCGATCTCTTGCATCCAAGATCGCCGATCGCGCGGGCCGGCACATCCGATCTTCGGGGAGTCCGGGATAGGCGGAAAGTACTAGGCGGCCCGGCCCGCTTGTACGGCTCTTGTACGGGGTCCGCCGACGATTCGCCGGACATCCCCGATGGAGGAAACGTGAGAACCACACTCAAGACGGCGGTCGCCACGATCGGCTTGGCCGTCGCGATCACCGGGCTGGCCGCGCCCGTGGCCGAGGCCGCGCCGGCCTACCCCGTCACGACCACAGTGGACGGTCGCACCGTCAAGGACTCGGACGTCGCGGTGGGCAAGCAGCGCATCGCGAACATGTACGCCTCCGGCACGTCGGTGACGCTGGCGTGCCAGGACACCGGTCCGGAGTACGGCGGCAGCAGCATCTGGGACCTGACCACGGACGGCCTGTGGGTGCCCGACGCCTACGTCAAGACCGGCTCGACGTCGATGGTCGCGCCGCAGTGCACCACGCCGCACGCGTTCCCGGCCAAGGCGGACCTCAACGGCCGCGCGAAGAAGGGTGACGCGGCGGACGCGGCCGGCAGCGTGGCGAACAAGTACCTGACCGGCGCGTCGGTGCCGGTGGTCTGCCAGGCTACCGCGTCGGACGAGATCTGGGACTTCACCGGCGACAACCTGTGGGTGCCGGACGCACTGATCAAGACCGGGACCGACGGGTTCGTCAGCGGCGTCCCGCACTGCGACACCGACGGCCTGAAGGCGGGCGGCTCGACGAACCCCGCGGACCCGCGCGCCGACAGCGCGATCGCGTTCGCCAAGGCGCGCCTGGGCCACACGGACTGGAACAACCAGTGCGAGCTGTTCGTCGAACGCTCCTTCGGCACCAGCGGCCGGTTCGCTTCGGCCACCACGCACTACCAGTGGCAGAAGGCCAACGGCCGCATCCACACGGGCTCGGTCGCCCCGGCCGGCACGGCGGTCTTCTTCACCAGCACCACCAGCAACGGGCACATCATGCTCGCGCTCGGCGGCGGCGTCGCGATCAGCACGGGCCCGTCGGTGTACCAGACGAGCACGTACGCGCAGCGCTCCGACTACTTCGGCTGGGCCTACGTCCCGTCGAGCTGGTGATCGCTCCCGGCCGCCGCGGCACACTCGTCGCGGTGGCCGAGGCCGACCTGCTTGGGCGACGTGCGGTGATCACAGCACGTCACATGAACCTCGCGGATTCGATGTGAGACGCGTCGGAAAAGATCTTCCCCTTTTCACCGCAAAGCTGTTGCCCATTCACCCCGCCCGGTCCTAGGTTGTACCGGGCATTGATCGGACTACTGGGGGTCTCATGTCATTGCGCCACCGATTAGGCAAAGCCGCCCTCGCGGCGGGCATCCTCGCGGGCCTGGTCGCCGCTCCGCCGACGGCGCTCGCCGCGGCCGGGCCGACGACGTTGCCCGCCTCGCAGTACACCCTGGCGGCGAACTACAACCAGTTCGACGCCGTCAACTCCGCACTGGTCTCGACACTGGGGACCGCGGCCGTCCACACGGTGATGGACAACGCGAACCACGACCGCACGGCGCTGCCGTCGTCGTTCTCCGTCGCCGGGCTCTCTACCGGTTTCCGGTTCGACAGCGGCGACAACTCCGACTGCACGAACTACCCGCAGGGCATCACGACCAGCCGGGACGCGGTCGGCACGGCCAACAGCGGCAACTACGACGGGCACCAGCTCGTCGTGGTCAGCTGGTACACCAAGGACGGCTGCGACGGCGGCCAGGCCCGCAGCCGGATCACGTTGGTCGACTGGGACGCCACCTACCCGAACAAGTACCGCAAGGTCCTGCTGGTCGAGCCGACCGGCACGGCGGCGGCCCCGGACTTCAAGGACATCCCGGTCCACGCGGGCGGCGTTTCCTGGTACGGCGACTACCTCTACGTCGCCGACACCGGGAAGGGCATGCGGGTCTTCGACATGCGGAAGATCCTCAAGACGAACACCGGCGGCACGGCCGACCAGATCGGGCACCAGACGGGGACGACGTACTACGCGCACAACTACGCGTACGTCCTGCCGCAGGTGGGCACGATCACGTCGAAGACGACGTCCGGGACGAACCTCGCGTGGTCGTCGATCTCCCTGGACCGGGTGAGCAAGTCGATCGTCATGACGGAGTACACGTGCCCGTCCGGCTGCACGGACTACCCGAACCGCGCCCCGCGCGCGATCCGGTACCCGTTCGCCGCTTCGGGCACGTTCGCCGCCACGACGACGGCGAGCCAGGCGCTGCAGCTGCCCTGGTACAAGCTCAACGGCCTGGCGTCGCACAACGGGCGCTGGTGGTTCAACTCGTCCGGCCAGAAGCAGCTGTACTACTGGACTCCTGCGGCCGGCGCGTCCACGTTCTCGTGGGTGGGCAGCGGGGAAAGCCTCTCGTACTGGGAGGACGACACCGAGGCTGACCTGCTGTGGTCGTTGCAGGAGGGCGCGGGCAGCCGCAACGTCTTCGCGGTCACCCAGGCCACCTACGGCGGTGGCTGAGGTAGCCTGGGCTCTATCGGACACTTCGGACAGCAGCGCGACCCGAGGCGGAAGCACCGCCTCGGGTTGCTGCTTGCTGTCCTGGTGTTCCTTTCCGGGGTAGCCGTCGCCCATTCCCCGTCGGCCACGTTCGACGGGCCGGCTGTGGCGACGGCGCAGTCGCAGTCTCTTGTCTCGGGTCGGCATGCGGTTCCGCGTTTGCCCGCTTCTCTCCCTTGGGCTGTCGTTCCCTCCGCCGCCGGGTCTTCGTTTGCTTCGCCGTGGTTGCCCGGGGAGCAGATTGACGATGCTCCTCCGGCCGTCTCGTCTCCGACGTCGCGGTCCACCCGCGCTCCGCCTTCCTTCGGTTCGTGAGCTCTTTCTCCGGCACCGTCTTCCCAGTGTCGTGATCTCTGCTGCCCGAGGGACGTTCTCTGATGTCTTCTGTTGTGCTCGCTCTTCTCGTTGCCGTTGTTGCTGTTGCTGTTGGGTTGGTGGTCAAGATGTTCCGGCGGGATGAGCCTCTCTTTGGTGGTTTGGGGATCTGTCTGCTCGTTGGGCCTGGTTCTCTGCTTGCCTTTGTGCATGTTGGTCTGACTGAGTTTTAGGGATACGGCTTCGCCGTTGCCGGGCTGCCGCTTCCACCTGATTGGTAACTGTTCAGGGCATTTCGGTGTTCGTTGGCAGCCAGGGGTTTCCGGTGATGGCGTCGCGTAGCGCGGTGATGATGTGGAGGCCGTTCTTG
>NZ_JBFBBZ010000088.1:0-25754 GCF_040682935.1 Amycolatopsis sp. NPDC051061 | reverse complement strand
TAGCGAGGTCCGGAAGACGCTCGGCAACCTCGCCTGGTGACGCTGCCGGGGTGGCTGCTCCCGCCCGGAGAGCAGCCACCCCGGTCACGTTCCGGACCGCTCCGCCAATTCGCGGGCGTGCTCCCGGGTCTCGTCGTTCATCGGGAAGAAACACTCGATCCGCAGTTCCTGCAGCGTCACGTCCTGCGGTGTGCCCAGCGTGGTCACCGTGGAGAAGTAGTCGAACCGCCGGTCACCACGCTCGTACCGGATCGGCACGATCGGCAGGACCGGCGCGGTCACGTCCACCACCCGCAGGTGTGACGGCACGCCTGGGTAGTCCAGGACCTCGTCGAGGATCCGCCGGGCCCGCTCGTCGGCGGTCCCGCCGATCGCCTCCCGCCGGGCGCGCCGCACCAAGGCCTCGGCGACCTCCAGCCAGTTCGTCACGTGACGCCGCACACCGTCCGGGTGAAACATCCGGCGCAGCACGTTCGCCGGGCCCGGCGGTTTCTCCGGCCGTCCATCTTGGAGGAAAGCGAAGAACCGGCGGGCGGCGGCATTCGTGTGCCGGATGTCCCAGCTGCGGTCCATCACCAGAGCCGGGAACGGCTCCTGCTGGGCGAGAATGGTCTCCAGCGCCTCCCGCACCGCGGCCAGCGATGGTGCGTCCAATGCGGACTCCGGGTATTCGGGCGAGAATCCGGCGCTGAGCAGCAAGGTGTTGCGCTCACGCAACGGGACGTCGAGCACCTCCGCGAGCTTCAGCACCATGGCGCGGCTCGGGTTCGCCCGACCCGTCTCGACGAAACTCAGGTGGCGGACCGACACGGCGGCCTCGGCGGCCAGAGCCAGCTGGCTCAACCGCCGGGCGCCGCGCCAGTGTTTCAGCAGAGGACCTACGTCAGGCACCCGCCAAGTATCCCGCCTTCCAGGCGTGCGGCGCCACCGCGTCCTCCAGCGGCGGCCAGGCGAGGTTGGCCGTGTAGTTCGTCATCGCCGAGATCGCCACTCCGGTGATCACCTCGAACACCTGCTCTTCGGTGAAGCCCGCCGACCTGAACGCCGCCACCTCGGCGTCGTCGACGTGCCCCCGCTTCTCGATCAGCGACTGGGTGAACGCCGACAGCGCCGCCATCCGCTGGTTCCCGGGCACCTTGCCCTGGCGGATGGCCTCGACCACGGCCGGCTCGACGCCGTCCTGCAGCGACTCCAGCGTGTGGAACGCCACCGCCCATTCACTGCGGTTGGCGACCGCGTTGGACAGCAGCAGGACCTGCCGCTCGTCCGGGCCGAACGTGCCGCCGCCGCGGAAGTGGCCGAAGGCGGAGAAGAAGGTGTTGATCAGCGCCGGCGAGTTCGCCATGAGGCCGGCGCCGGCGGGGACGAACCCGAACGCGCCCTCGAGGACCTTCAGCGGCTCCTTCGCGGCTTCATCGGCCGTGTCGGCAGTGTGAATCTGGTAACTGGTCATGAACCGAGTCTGCAGCACTGACTGCGTCGAACCAATTCCCTCGGAGGTAATACTGCCGAGACGCGGCCTGCCGGTGTGCGACAATCGATCCATGGGCTTCACCTCGACCGGCCGGGTCACCACCTCCACTTTGGACATAGCGTACGAACAAGCGGGCCCGCTCGACGGGATCCCGGTCATCCTGCTCCACGGCTTCCCCTACGACGTGCGGGCGTTCGACGAAGTCGCGCCGCTCCTGGCGGCTCGGAACGCCCGGGTGCTCGCCCCGTTCCTCCGCGGCTTCGGCGCGACGTCGTTCCGTGACGGATCCACGATGCGGTCGGGACAGCAGGCGGCGCTGGGACACGACCTCGTCGAGTTCATGGACGCACTGGAAATCGGTTCCGCCGTCCTCGCCGGCTACGACTGGGGAGGCCGCGCGGCCTGCATCACCGCCGCTCTGCACCCGGAACGCGTGCGCGGACTGGTCACTGTGGACGGTTACAACATCCAGGACATCGCCGCCGCGAACGAACCCACCCGGCCCGAGTGGGAACAGACCTTCTGGTACCAGTTCTACTTCCATTCGGAGCGCGGCCGTCGCGGGCTCGAACGCAACCGCGAAGAACTCTGCTCCCTGTTGTGGCGCACCTGGTCGCCGACGTGGCGAGAAGCCGGCGACGCCTTTCCGGCGAGCGCTCCGAGTCTGCACAACCCCGCCTTCGTCGACGTGGTCGTCCACTCCTACCGGCACCGCTACGGTCTCGCCGAGGGCGATCCCCGTTACCAGCGGACAGAAGACCTCCTCGCGGAGCAACCGCCGATCACGGTTCCGACCGTGCTGCTGGAAACGGGCGCGGACGGGCTGCTCGGTCCGAGTTCGGCCGGCGACCGCGGGCACTTCACCGGATCGTATGACCACCGGCTCTTGCGAGGCGTCGGGCACAACGCTCCCCAGGAAGCGCCGGAGGAGTTCGCCGACGCGGTCGCGGCGCTGCTTCGGCCCACGGTCAGATGACGCCCGATCGCACCAGGCAGGCCACCAGCTGGTACCGGTTGCGCAGGCCCAGCCGGCTCGTCATGATCTGGATCTGGTTCTTCACCGTTCGCTCCGAGTAGCTCAGCTCGAGGGAAATCGCGCCGGTGGTCCTGCCCTCGGCAAGCAACCGCACGATCTCGATCTCCCGTGAGTCGAAACTGAGGGAGTTCTTGGCGTCGGCGAGCACGTCGTACGGATCCAGCGAAACCTCCCGGTCGTTCCGGGCCGCCGCCAAAACCGCGTCACCGAGCGAACCCACGGCTTCGTGCGGCAAGACGGTGACCACACCACAGGCGGCGAGGTCCCTCAGGTCCTTGCCGACGTACTTCCCCGCGATCACCACGACCGGCGCGGTCAGCCGGTCCGAGTGCGTGCGGAGGGACTCGAGCGTCCGATGATCCGCCCTGCCGGTGGCGTAGACGAATACCTCCGCTTCGTCGTGCGGGCCGGCCGGAAGAACGGACAACCGCGGTTCGGCACCGAGGAGAACGGACAGTCCGGCGAGCATGATCGGATCGGACGCCAACAGCGCGACCCGGACTCGGATCATCGTGGTCATCGTGGTCATCTGGTCGCACCGGCACCGGCACCCGCCACGACCAAGCCTTGCCCACGCGCCGTAACCATTGTCCGTTTCCCCTCCGTCACCCGCTGCCCGGTCGACGCCGGACACCCTCGAAGGCAAGGTATCGACAAGGAGGTGGTTACCCGCAAGGACAAGTGGTTCCCGAAAGGAACCGGGGCGACCCGGTCACCTTTCTTTCTCCCGGGGGATCTTCTCCCCCGCCTCGACCGCGAACGGCAGCCGGTTGCGCGGCGGACACCGCGGACAGCCAGCCGAACGGCCGGGCCAGCCACTGCTCCCAGCCGCCCCGCCACGCGCGCCAGACCGGCCAGGTACGTCTCCTCGTCAACTTTCGGCATCGCTGCCACCTTCCGGTTCGGACTAGTGGGACCATCGTCCGGAAAGTGCCGCGAAAACGGCAACCTATGTTGCGGTGTCGGCAACACCAGAACGCCGCGTCACGGGAAACCGCACCAGTCACGGCACACCCGCTCGAGGACCTCCACCGACTCGTGGATGCGGGTGACCGAACACCATTCGTCCGTGGTGTGCGCGAGTTCCGGCCGCCCCGGCCCGCAGATGACCGTCGGCACCGAGCCCAGCGCCCGGGTGAGCACGGAGGCGTCGGTGAAGAACGACATCGCCCGTGGCGCGGCCGCCGGAGCGCCGGTGACCGCGCGCGCCGTCTCGGCCACCGACGTCACCCAGGTGCCCGCCGGGTCGGTCCACACCGGGGGCAGGTCGACGATCGGCGTCAAAGTCACCCCGGGTCCGGCGCGCTCGCCCAAGTGAGCGCGGATCGCGTCGTGCTCCTGCCCCGGAACGCTCCGCACGTCCACCCGCGCCTCCGCGTGGTCGGGCACCGAGTTG
Source organism: Amycolatopsis sp. NPDC051061 (assembly GCF_040682935.1). Lineage (NCBI taxonomy): Bacteria > Bacillati > Actinomycetota > Actinomycetes > Pseudonocardiales > Pseudonocardiaceae > Amycolatopsis > Amycolatopsis sp. NPDC051061. The sequence continues at coordinate 21,848 of NZ_JBFBBZ010000088.1, read as the reverse complement.
ACGTTGAGGCCGCCGTGGAAGGTGCCGACGTTGAGGGTCGGGCGGCCCATCGCGGGGTGGGCGTCCGCCGCGAACTCGGTGCCGTCGATCCGGGTCACGGCGCCGGCGAGCTTCGTGACGGCGTTGTCGCCGAGGTGCGGCATGGACCCGTGCGCGGTGACGCCGTGCGCCTGGGCGGAGAGCCACAACGCTCCCTTGTGCCCGAACGCCACGACGTTGTCGGTGGGTTCGGTGATCACGAGCGGTCCGCTGGGCCTGCCTTTCAGCCAGGTCGCGGCCGCGGCGGCACCCAGCGACCCGGTCTCTTCGGCCGCGGTCAGCACCAAGCGCAGACCCGCCCGCGCCGGCCGGTGGGCGGCGACCCGGGTGGCCGCGACGACGATGGCCGCGACACCGCCCTTCATGTCGGTCGTCCCGCGCCCGTGCAGGCGGTCGCCGTCCAGCTCGGCCCCCAGCGGACCGCGTTCCCACGGCGCCGCACCGAACGGGACGGTGTCCAGGTGCCCGGACAGGCACAGCGGCGCTTCCGGCCGGTCCACCTCCCACTCCGCGACGAGCGTGCCCCGGCCCGGCTCGTGCTCCACGACGTCGAGCCGGAAGCCGGCGGACTCCAGGATCGGTGCCAGCACCGCGACGGCGTCGTTTTCGGCGTGCCCGGCCGTGTCGAGGGACACCAGCTCGCGCGTCAGTTCGATGACATCCATATCAGGCTTCCTGAGTTGGCGGTATCGGTATCGAGTGCTACATTCCGGCCATGCACCGTGTAGCCGCACTGGCACTCGAAGGCGTGGTCGCGCTGGACTTCGGCGCCGTCGCCCAGTTCTTCGGGCACCGGCACCGCGATCCCGAGCCGGTGCGCTACGAGTTCCACGTGGCTTCGGCGGACGGCGAACCGGTGCGGACCGGAATCGGGGTGCCGCTGGGTGTCCACGGTGGACTGGAACTGCTCGACGCCGCGGACACGGTGGTGATCCCGGGGTACGAGCCGATCACCGAGCCGCTCACCGCGGCGACGGCGGCCGCGCTGCAGCGCGCCGTCGCCCGCGGGGCGCGCGTCGTCTCCATCTGCACCGGCGCCTTCGCCCTCGGGCACGCCGGGTTGCTCGACGGGCGCGAGGTGACGACCCACTGGGCCGTCACCGACGAGCTGACCAGGCTCTTCCCGGAAGCGACCGTGCTGCCGAACGTCCTCTACGTGCGGGACGGCACGCTGCTGTCCTCGGGCGGCGTCGCGGCCGGGATCGACCTCTGCCTCGACATCGTCCGGGAGGACTTCGGCGCCGAGTACGCGAACAAGATCGCCCGCCGCAGCGTGATCGCTCCGCACCGCGCCGGCGATCAGGCCCAGTTCATCGAGCACGACGACCCGGCCGCCACCAACATCGACATGGCCGAGCTGCTCGTCTGGCTCGACGAACGGCTGGACCAGCCGCTCACGGTGGCCGACATGGCCGGCCACATCGGCTACAGCCCCCGCTCGTTCGGCCGCCACTTCCAGGCACAGATCGGCACTTCGCCCTGGAAGTGGCTGGCGCGGCAGCGCATCACCCGGGCCCGGCAGCTGCTCGAGACCTGCGACCTCCCGATCGACCGGATCGCCCGGCGGTGCGGGTTCGAGTCCACTGTGGCCTTCCGCCGCCGGTTCCGCGATCTGGTCCACCTGTCCCCTTCGGACTACCGGCGTGCTTTCCGCGCACCGGTCAGCTGATCGACGCCAGGTCGACGCCGAGCTCCTTGCCGATCCGCTTGGCGGTTTCCGTGCGCTGGGCCGTGATGCCCTCGACGGCTTTGCGCGCCTTCGCCACGATCTCCGGCGGTGCCGTCTGCGGCGTACCGCTGTCGAACGGCGGTTCGGGGGCGTAGACCATGTGCAGCTGGATCGTCTGCGCCGCCTCGTCGCCACGCAGCTCCGCGGCGACCCGCAGGGCACCGTCGATGCCGGCGGTCACCCCGGCGGCGAACACCCAGTCGCCGTCGACCACGACCCGCTCGTCCACCGCCTCCGCCCCGAAGTAGGGCAGCGTCTCGAAGGCGGACCAGTGCGTGGTCGCGCGGCGGCCGCGGAGCAGGCCCGCCGCCCCCAGGAGCAGCGCGCCGGTGCAGACCGAGAACACGCAAGTCGCGCCGGCGGCCTGGGCGCGCAGCCAGCCGAGAACCTCGTCGTCCGCCATCAGGTTCTCCTGCCCGAACCCGCCGGGCACGTGCAGGACGTCCAGCTGCGGCGCTTCGCCGAGCGTGGCGTCGGGCGTCAGGCGCAGGCCTTTGATGTCGCGGACCGGCTCGGTGGTCTTGCCGAAGACGCGGTAGGTGGAGTTTGGGATACGGGAAAGCACTTCGAACGGACCGGTCAGGTCGATCTGGTCGAGGCCCTCGAACAACAGGGAGCCGATCTGGAGGTGACGTCCGGGGTCGATCATGTCAGCGGTGTTCCTTTCACGGGTGAACGCGGTCAGCGCGAGTAGACGGGCACGAGCAGGGCCCTGGCCAGCGTGTGGAAGACCAGGGAAAACGAAGCCGCCGCCGGACTGGCGTCCCGGTCGACGCCGATCCGCTCGACGTCGAGGGCGTGGACGGCGAAGTAGTAGCGGTGGGGCCGGTCCCCCGGCGGCGGAGCCGCGCCGCCGTAGCCGACGGACCCGAAGTCGTTGCGCAGCTGGAAAGCGCCCGCCGGCCGGAACGCGTCCGGCGCACCGGCGTTCTGCTCGAGGCCGGTGACCGAGGCGGGGAGGTCGAGGAGCAGCCAGTGCCAGAAGCCCGACGGCGTCGGCGCGTCCGGGTCGAAGCACGTGACGGCGAAGCCCTTCGTCTCGTCCGGGAACCCGGACCAGCCGAGCCGCGGAGAGCGGTTGCCGCCGTCGAGGACATGCTCCTGAGGAGTCTGGCGGCCGTCCTCGACATCCGGGGACTTGACCGTGAACGAATCGCACCCGGGCAGCAACGAATACGGGTCCGGCGCGACGGCGCGGGTCAGGTTCATGAAGGCCTTTCCGGTGTGGTGCCGATCCCGGTCAGCGCGCGCACTTCCAGTTCGCTGTGCTTGTGCGGATCCGACGGGCTGGTGGACAGGATGGTGCCGAGGTATCCGAGCAGGAACGAAAGCGGGATCGCGACCAGCCCCGGATTGGCCAGCGGGAACCAATCGAAGTGCGCGGCGGGGAAGATCGACGTCGGTGTGCCGGAAACCACCGGGGAAAAGATGATCAGTCCCACGGTCACGACGAGCCCGCCGTAAATGCTCCACAGCGCGCCCTGGGTCGTGAACCGCCTCCAGAACAGGGAATACAGGATCGCGGGCAAGTTGGCCGACGCGGCGACCGCGAAGGCGAGGGAGACCAGGAACGCCACGTTCTGGCCGTTGGTGACGATGCCGCCGGCGATCGCGACCAGCCCGATGGCCACCGCCGCCCAGCGCGCGACCCGGACCTCCGACTTCGCGTCCGGCGGGTTCTTGCGCCGCAGCACACCCGCGTAGAGGTCGTGGGCGAACGAAGCGGACGCCGTGATGGTGAGCCCGGCGACCACGGCGAGGATCGTCGCGAAGGCCACCGCCGCGATGAGCCCCAGCAAGACGGGTCCGCCGAGCGTCTGGGCCAGCAGCGGGATCGCCGAGTTCGCCTTGCCGGGCGAATTCGCGATCTTCTCCGGCCCGACGAGCGCACCGGCGCCGTACCCGAGGACCAGGGTGAAGAGCAGGAACACGCCGATCAACCCGATCGCCCACGCGACCGAACGCCGGGCGGCACCCGAATCGGGGACCGTGTAGAAGCGCATCAGCACGTGCGGGAGGCCGGCCGTCCCGAGGACCAGCGTGATCCCCAGGGACAGGAAGTCCACTCGGGACAGCCCGGTCGCGCCGTACTGCTTGCCCGGTCCGAGGAGCGCTTCGCCGCCGGCGCCGCCACGCTCCACCGCCGCGTGCAGGATGGCCGAGAAGTCGAAGCCGTACCGCGCCAGCACCCAGACGGTCATGCCGAACGCCCCGATGAGCAGCAGGACGGCTTTGACGATCTGCACCCAGGTCGTCCCCTTCATGCCGCCGATCAGGACGTAGAGCACCATGAGCGCGCCGACCACGGAGACCACGACGGCCTGTCCCGCGCGGCCGGTGACGCCGAGCAGGAGCGCGACGAGCCCGCCCGCGCCGTTCATCTGCGCCAGGAGGTAGAAGAAGCTCACCATGAGCGTGGACAGCGCGGCCGCGGTGCGGACCGGCCCGGGCTTAAGCCGGAAACTCAGCATGTCGGCCATCGTGAACCGGCCGGTGTTGCGCAGGAGCTCGGCGACGAGCAGCAGCGCGATCAGCCACGCGACGAGGAACCCGATCGAGTAGAGGAAGCCGTCGTAGCCGTAGGTCGCGACGGCACCGCTGATCCCGAGGAAAGCGGCGGCGGACAGGTAGTCGCCCGCGATGGCGACCCCGTTCTGCCGGCCGGTGAACGCCTGCCCCGCGGTGTAGAAGTCCGCCGTGGTGGCGCCGCGGCGCCGGGTGCGCACGACGATCAGCAGGGTGACGACGACGAAGACCGCGAAGATGCCGATGTTGAGCACGGGGTCGCTCATCGGCTCGTCCGTTCGTGTTCGGCGCGGATCCGCTCCGCGAGGGGATCGAGCCTTTTGGCCGCGTAGCGCAGGTACAGGCCGGTGATCACGAAGGTCGAGACGAACTGCAGGATGCCCAGCACCAGTCCGACGTTGACGTTGCCGAAGAGCTTCGTCGCCATGAAGCCGTGGGCGAAGTCCGCCAACAGCACGAAGACCACGTACCAGCCGAGGAATCCGGCCGTCACCGGGACGACGAACCGCCGCAGCCGGCGCTTGAGCTCGATGAACTCGGGACCGGACCGGACCCGGTCCCAGTCGGTGGCGGACTCCGCCGCGATCTCGTCGGTGCTTGCCATGACGCTCCTCGGCTGGGCGGTTCGGGTACCAGCCAGTCTGAGCACCGGTACGCGCGACGGTGAGTGGCTTGAGCGACATCGAGCGATACATTCCGGCCAACCAGGCGCGGGTCGCGAGTGGACGGTGCTCGTCCCGGCGGTGGCGTGGTTCCCGGCGGAAACTTGCCCACCTTGCCGGTAACCCGGTAAATCGTGCTAAGAATTCGTCGTTGCGAATACCCCGGGTGCGCCCGGAAATTCCCGGTTCACGCCGAAATCCTCGGAGGATCGATGCATCGCGCAGTTCGACGTCTGGCCGTTGCCCTCTCGCTCGCCTTCGCGGTGAGTGGAACGCTGACTCCGTCCGCTTCGGCGGCACCGGCCGCCGAGCCGTGCGTCCCCGGCGGCGCGGATTGGGTGTGCCTCTACGACAACGCCGACTTCACCGGTCAGTTCTGGAGCCAGCCGGCCGTCGGGATCTTCTGGCTGGCCCCGAGTTTCGACAACCGCGCTTCGGCGGTGGTCAACGCGAGCGACAAGGAGCTTTGGCTCTACAAGGACGGCTTCGACCGGGGTGACAGCGTCCGCCTCGCACCGGGCCAGCGCTGGGTCGCTCCCCCGGATTGGGACAAGCAGCTGACTTCCCTGTTCCTCGACTAGCGGCAACCCGCCGCCCACGGACGTCGGAACTCAGCGCAACTCCCTGAAGAAGTCCCGCATGTCCTCCGCCACGAGACGGGGTTCCTCCCACTCGAGGAAGTGCCCGCCGCGATCGACCGCGGTCCAGCGATCGACCCGCGAGGTGCGTTCGACCCACTCCCGTGGCGTGGGGAACATGTCCTTCGACGACATCAGGTGGGCGGTGGGCACGCTCCAGCCGGCGTCCTGCCGGTAGTCGGACTCGCCGTAGAGCCGCATCGACGACCCGATCGTCTGCGTGAACCAGTACACACTGATGTTCGTCAGCAGCTGGTCCTTCGTGAAACGGCGTTCGACGTCTCCGTCGCAGTCGCTCCACCGGCGGAACTTCTCCACGATCCAGGCCGCGAGCCCCGCGGGAGAGTCGTTGAGCGACGCGGCCAGCGTCTGCGGCTTCGTGGCCTGGATCGCGCCGTACCCCACCTCGGACGCCCGCCACCGGTCGACGTCCTCGATGTACCGGCGGATCGCGGGACCGGGGTCGGCCGGCGGGTCGTCGGCGCGCGGCGTCGTGCCGCTGAGGTGGATCCCCACCACCGCCTCCGGGTACCGCGCGGCCAGTGCTTCCGCGACACTCCCCCCGAAGTCGCTGCCCCGGACCGCGTACCGCTCGTACCCGAGCACCCGGGTCATCAGGACGTGGAAGACGTGCGCCATGCGCGTTTCGGTCATGCCGGGTTCCCCGGACGCTTCCGAGAACCCGAATCCGGGCAGGGAACCGACGACGACGTCGAACGCGTCCGCCGGCGCCCCTCCGTGTTCGGCGGGCGCGGCGAGCTGCGGGAGCAGGTCGAGCATCTGCACGAACGAGCCGGGCCACCCGTGCAGGACCAGCACGGGCAGCCCGCCGCCGTCGGCCCGCTGGTGGACGTAGTGGACGCGCAGCCCGTCGATGACGCTCCGGAATTGCGGGAACGCGTTCAACCGCCGCTCTTCGCTTCGCCAGTCGAACTCTTCCGCCCAGTATTCGACGAGCTCGCGCAAGTACGCCGGATCGGTGCCATACCGCCAGCCGGCCCCTTCGATGGGGCCGGACCAGCGGGTGTGGCGCAGCCGGTGGCGCAGGTCGGCCAGATCTTCGTCGGCGACGGCGATGCGAAACGGCTCTGCGGACAATGAACTCACCTGACCGACGGTAGATCAAGCCGGCCGCTGACGAAACTCAGCCCGCCGCGGCGAGGATGGCCTCGGCCACCACATCGGGATGCACGAGCGGCACGGCGTGCGAAGAATCGACCTCCACGACGGTGGAGCCGGCCCGCTCGGCCATCCACCGCTGGGCCTCGGTGGGGATGGAACTGTCCTGAGTGGACACCACGGTCCACGACGGCAGGGTGTGCCAGCTGGCGGCGTTCGCGAAGCTGCCCTCCAGGGTGATCGGGTTGAACGGCTTCTGGGCGGCGGCGAGGATCTTCTGGTCCCGCGCGCTCGCGTCACCGGCGTAGACCTCGCCGAACTTGTCCGGCCGCAGGTAGATCTCCGCGCCGCCGGGGTACTCGCGCACGACCAGGTTGTCCGGGATGAGCAGGCTGCCGGGGAACTTCCCGTTGAGCGCGCCCGCCGTCTCCCCCGCGTCCTGCTGGAACGCGGTGACGAACACGAGCGACCGGACGTCCGCGGTCAAGGCGTCGGGAGCCGAGATCACCGACCCGGCGTACGAATGGGCGGCGACCACGAGCGGGCCGGTCAGCGTGCCCAGGAACTGCTTGAGGTAGGCGACGTCGCCGTCGAAGTCGCGCATGGGCAGGGACGGCGCGATGACGGGGTAACCCGCGTCCTGCAGGCGCACGGAGACCCGGCGCCACACCGAGGCATCGGTCAGGGCGCCGTGGACGAGGACGAAGGTCGGCTGGTTCATGGATTCGCTCTCCTGGGGTTGAATCGGTACAGCACCGAGTCTCGCCTCGGGAGCACCCCGCGGACAGTGGCAGTACTGCCGACTATCGCAACGTTGCTGCCAAGCGGTCAGGCGCGGCCGAAGGTGAAGGACTTCCGGTGTTCGCGGGGCGACACGTTCGTCGCGCGCCGGAACTGCACCCGCAGGGTGGTCGCCGTGCCGAAACCGACCCGGCGCGCGATGTCCTCCATGGACAGTTCCGAGTTCTCCAGCAGCTCCTTGGCCCGGGCGATGCGCTGGTCGCGCAGCCAGGTCAACGGCGGCAGCCCGATCTTCTCGCGGAACCGCCGGTGGAACGTCCGCTCGGACATGGTGAACCGGGTGGCGACGTCCTTCACCGAGAGGTTCTGCTCCAGTGACACGAGCATCCATTGCTGGGCCCGGGCGATGATGTCGTCGCCGGGCGGGACGACCGCCCTCTCCACGAACTGCTGCTGGCCGTCGGCCGGCCGCGGCGCCATGACGATGCGCCGCGCGACGTGCCGCGCGGCCGCCGGGCCCAGGTCGACGTTCAGCAGGTGCAGGCACAGATCCACGCCGGCGGTGACGCCACCGGAGGTCAGGACCGCCTCGGTGCCGGCCACGAGCACCGACTGATCGACCGTGATCGCGGGGAACCGCTCGGCCAGGTCCGCACACAGCGACCAGTGGGTGGTCACGGTCAGCCCGTCGAGCACTCCCGCCCGCGCCAGGGCGAACGCCCCGGAACAGATGGACACCATCCGGACGCCCTTGCGGTGCGCGCCGGCGAGTGCTCGCACCAGCGAACCGGGCAGCTCACGATCCACCGCGTCGGCGTAGCCCGGCACGACGATCGTGTCCGCCCGGCGCAGCAGCTCGAGCCCACCGTCCGGAACCACCGTCGTCCCGCCGGCCACCGGCACCGCACCACCTCCGACGGAGACGGTCACGAGGTCGTAGGCCTCCGACGCCTCCCGGCCGAACACGTGAACGGGGATCGCGTAGTCGAGCGGCAGAACGTCCTCGAGCAGGACGACCACCATCCGGTGCCGGGTCATGGCAGTATTCTATCGATGCGGCGCCAGGCTGCCATAGCTAGCCGAGCGCGGCCCGGGCGGCCGCCACCCAGTGCGGAGCGCCGCAGGCCTCGGCGATCTTCGAAGCCTGCCGGTAGTGCTCCTCCGCTTGCGCACGCCGGCCCAGCGCGACCGCCAGATCGCCGAGGTAGTGCGCGACCGGCCGGAGCGTCAAAAGACCGCTGCCGGCGCCGGCTAGCTCCGCCGCCGCGGGCAGCAGATCCGCGTACAGCCGCTCGCTCGTCGCGCGATCGGGCGCGGCGCTCACGTGCAGGCAGGTGCGCGCTTCGAACAGCAGGTCACGCGGCGAATCGGGGACCTCGCGCGGTCCCGGCTCGACGACGGCGCGGCACCACGGCTCGTAAGTCCCGTAGTCCTGCCGGACGTCCGCGTCGAGGGAATCGCCGCGCTGCAGGTGGTGACACAGCAGCGTGACGGCGAGGATCCCGTCTTCCAGGCCCGTCATGCCGGTGCCGGTGAGCCGGGCCGCGACCGAGCGGAACGCCGCTTCCGCCGTCGGGTCGTCCGTGATGCCCGCCCGCATGGCGCGGTAGCCCTGGGTGAACACGCCGACCAGCGGCAGGTCGTGGTCGTCCGCCAGCCGGTCGGCCGCTTCGGCGTGCCGGTCGGCCGCCGGCAGGTCCGCGAGCGCGGCGTGCGCCTGGACGAGCACCAGGTGCCCCAGCACCTCGAAGGTCACCAACGCGTGCGTGGCGGCGACGTCGACCAGCTCGCGGCCGATCCGCACCCGCTCCGGCGCCAGCCCGGCGCGGTGGAACGCGTGCATGAACCGCGCGTTGAGCGCGAACGCGAGCAGGGCGGGATCGCCGAGGTCCCGCGCCAGGGCTTCGGCCTCGCGGGCGGCCGCACGTCCTCGGTCCCCACCGGCGTTGCGCAGCTCCAGCGCGAGCGTCGCCAGCAGCCGGCCGCGGTCGGACCGGCGCTCGGGCGGCAGGTCCGCCAGCGTCCGCTCCGCGACGGCGACGATCCGGGCGGCCAGCTCCGGGTCGTCGTTCGCGGTCCAGACGGCCGGGACGTCGAAGGCACCCAGGACATGAGCCGTCAGCACCGGATCGCCGACGGCCTCGGCCAGGGACACCGCTTCGGCGCGGTGCTCCCGCGCCTCCGGTAGCGAGCCGACGACGGCCAGCGCGCGGACCAGCCCCATGATCACCTCGAGCCGCTCGCGGACGTCGGAGGCGTGGCCGAGCGCGGCTCGCCACAGCCGCGCCGCTTCGTGCGGCGCGCACCGGCGCTCGGCGCGCTCGGCCGCCCGCCGGGCGTACTGTCCCGCCGCGGGGCTCCCGGCGAGCAGGAAGTGGTGGGCCAGCGCCTCGACGTCGCCGGGACGCGTTCGTTCGAGCACCTGGCCGACGGCCGCGTGCCACCGAGCCCGGCGGGACAGGGAAAGCTCCTCGTACAGCGCCTCGCGGACCAGGTCGTGGGCGAACCGGAACCGCCGCGGCCCCGGCTCGACCAGGAAGCCCGCGCGGATCGCGGTCTCGAGAGCGTCGAGGACATCGGCGCCCGCCAGCTCGGTGAGCAGGTCGAGATCGACTTCGCGGCCGGCGACCGCCGCCCGGTGCAGCACGTCCCGCGTCGCCCCGTCGAGCCGGGCGACCCGGTGGCGGACGACGTCGCGGACGCCCGGCGGGACTTCCGCCGAAGCGTCGGCGTCGAAGAGCCGGGCGAGCTCCCGGACGAAGAAGGGATTGCCGCCACTGCGCCGGTGGATGGCTTTCGCGGTGGCCGGCGAAATGTCCTGGCCGACGGTGGATCGCGCGACTTCGCGCACGTCGTCCGGGGACAGGCCACCGAGGTAGAGCCGCGCCGGTTCGGTCCGCGCGACGCGGCCGAGGAAGCCGGTGAGGGCCGCCGGCGGATCGGTGCTGCGGTAGGTGGCCACCACGAGCACCGGGCCGGCCCCGGGTTCGGCGAGCACCGAGGCCAGCAGAGCGAGGGTTTCGGCGCCGGACCGGTGCAGGTCGTCGAAGACGAGGAGGACGGGTGCCTCCCGGGCGACCGCGGCGAGGTGCCCGCTCACCGCCCGGCGCAGCCGGAACCGCGCCGTGAACGGGTCGATGCCGGCCGGCCTGTCCGGCGGCGAAGGCGTGGCCAGGAGCCCGAGAGCGGAGCCCTCTTCGGACGGCGCGTCCAGCGTGTCCAGGATCCGCGTCCACGGCCACCCCGCGGGCAGGCCCTCGTCTTCCGGGCTCGCGCCCCACGCGGTCGTCCAGCCGCGGGCGGCCAGGCGGCCCGCGAAAGTCTCCGCCAGCGCGGTCTTGCCGGCGCCGGCTTCGCCGCAGACCAGCACCAGCCGGATTTCACCCCGCTCGGCCCGCTCCGCCTCGGCCGCGAGCAACGCCAGCTCCTCCGCGCGGCCGACCAGGGTTTCGGCCGGGGACAGCGCGACCGAGACCACCGCCGGCCGGGCCGGCACCGCGAGCCGCGGGGACTGCGCCAGGATGTCGGCCTCCGCCTGCCGCAGACCCGGGCCCGGGTCGACGCCCAGCTCGGTCTTCAGCACCTCCCGCGCCCGGCGCAGCGCGCCCAGCGCGTCACCCTGGCGACCGGCCCCATACAGCGCGAGGCCGAGGAGCCGCCAGCCGTCCTCCCGCAGCGGATGCGCCGCCACCTGGGCCTCGAGGTCGGGAACCGCTTCGGCCGCTCGCCCGGCGGCCAGCATCGCCTCGGCTCGCCGTTCGCCGGCCAGGAGCCGCAAGGCGTCGAGCCGGTCGATTTCGGCTCGTGCCCAGGCCTCGCCGGCGAACTCGGCGTACGCCGGGCCGCGCCAGAGCGCCAACGCCTCGTCCAGCTCCGGCACAGCGGCTCCGGGCGTGGTCACCACCGCCTCGAAGCGCCAGGCATCGACGTCCTCCGCACGCAAGGCGTACCCGGGGCCGGACGTCACCAGCAGCCGGGCCGGCGTCCTCGGGGCACGGCCGGGTTCCAACGCGCGGCGCAGCGCCGAGACGAACGTCTGCACCGCACCGGCCGACCCGTCCGCCGGGGCCGGCCACAGGTCGTCGACCAGCACGTCCACCGGGACGACCCGGCCGCGCGCGACGAGCAGCCGCGCCAGCACCGCCCGGTGCCGCGGCCCCCGCAGTGCCAGCGGGCCACGGTCGTCCTCGGCCACGAAAGGACCGAGGACACCAAAGCGCACCATGCAACGCACTGTAACCCGCTCAGTGAACGCTGACTCGGCGCTGACCGGCGCCGGAAATCCTCGGTGCGAACGAAACCACACCGAAGGGCTCACCATGCGCATTCCCGGCTTCGACTACCAGCAGGTCACGGTGGGTGACGGCGTCGCGCTCAACGTCGCCGTCCGCGGCTCCGGAACGCCGATCGTGCTGCTGCACGGCTTCCCGCAGACCCACCTGATGTGGCGGCACGTCGCCGCCGACCTCGCCGCCGACCACACCGTCCTCTGCCCCGACCTGCGTGGCTACGGCGACAGCGGCAAACCCGCCGACACCGGCGAGACCTACTCGAAGCGCACCATGGCCGCCGACGTCGTCGCGCTCGCGCGTGCCTTCGGCCACGATCGGTTCGCACTCGCCGGCCACGACCGCGGCGCGCTCGTCGCGATCCGCGCCGGCCTCGACCACCCGGACGCCATCAGCCACCTCGCCGTCCTCGACGTGCTCCCCACCCTCGACATGTGGGACGTCCTCCAGGGCGTGCGCGGGGCCGTCGGCTTCCACCTCTACCTGATGGCCCAGCCGCCGGGCCTGCCGGAAGCCCTCATCGGCGGTGCACCGGAAACGTTCTACGGCCACTTCCTCGACGCCTGGACGCAGCGCCCCGACGCCATCCCGGCCGACATCCGCGCCGAGTACCTGCGCGCCAGCGACGAAGCCACGACGTCGATCGTCGCCGACTACCGCGCGACCGCGACCATCGACGTCGAGCACGACACCGTCGATCGCGAAGCGGGCAACCGGCTCGGCATGCCGGTCACCGTGCTCCAGCAGGACTGGGGCGCCGCGCTCGGCTACGACGCGGTGGGGCTGTGGCAGGCCTGGGCCGCCGACCTGCGCCACCGCACGGTGACGTCCGGGCACTTCATGGCCGAGGAGTCGCCCGCCGAGGTCGTGAAGGACCTGCGGGAGTTGCTGGCGCGCTGAGGATCGAGCACGGACACCGGCTCAGTGGACCATGGCCAGCACATCGCGGACCAGCCGTCGTGCGTACCCGGGATCGACGGGGAGCGCGAACACGACGTGGTGGTACAGCGGCGCGATGATGTGGTCGAGGATCTGCGAGACCGTCGGAGCCGTCTCTCCGCGTTCGCGGGCCCGGCGCACCACCTCCGACGCCTGCTCGCGCCGCGTCTCCGTGACCAGGCACCTCGAAACGATCTCCAGGCGGGCCGCCACCATCGCGCGCAGGTAGCGCGCCCGCAGGGGACGAGTGATGTCGCGGGCGATGATGTTCGCCCACTCCGTCAGGTCCTGCTCGAGCGATCCGGTGTCGGGTACCGACTCGCCATCGCGCGTCAGGGCGGCGACCGCGACTTCCTCGAGGAGCGCACCGACGTCGTTCCAGCGTCGGTACAGCGTCGTCGGGTTGACCCCGGCCCGCTCGGCGATGACGGGAAAGCTGATCTTGTCGGCCCCTTCGCCGACGAGCTCGCCGACCGCCGTGTAGATCGCGGCCAGCACCCGGCCGCTCCGGCCGCCGGGGTGACTCGGCGCTGCTCGATCGGACACGTCACGAGCATAAGCAAAGATCTTTGCTTTGGCCAGCGCCATGCTCTACAGTGGCCAAAGCAAAGATCTTTGCTTTTCGGAGGAGGTCTCGTGCTCGGTCGTCCAGTCTCGTTCTTCGTCGCCGGGGCCGCAGGCGCCGCGACGCTGACGGCCGCCTCGGCGCCGTCGCCGCTTTATCCGGTCTACCAGCGCCTCTGGGGCTTTTCCGCGTTCACGCTGACGGCCGTCTTCGCCGTCTACGTCTTCGCGTTGCTCGCCGCTTTGCTGACCGTCGGCTCGCTCTCCGACCGGGTCGGACGTCGGCCTGTCGCCTCCGGCGGCCTGGCGCTGCTCGCGCTGGGGATGCTGCTCTTCGCGATCGCCGGGGATTCCGGCGGCCTCATGGTGGCGCGCATCGTGCAGGGTTTCGCCGTCGGTGCCGCCACCGGCACCACCACCGCCATGATCATGGATTCGGCGCCGAACCCGCGGTTCGGCTCGCTCGTCAGCAGCGCGGTCCCTTCGCTGGGAATCGTGCTCGGCGCGGTCCTCGCCGGTGCCCTCGTGGAGTTCGCGCCACTCCCCCGCCAGCTCGTCTTCTGGATCCTCGCCGTCGTCTATCTCGCGCTCGCAGCCCTCGTGTGGTGGGTTCCCGAACGCGCTCGTCCCGAGTCGGCGTCGCGGGGACCGATCTGGCGGTCACTGCTGCCGAGCGCCGGGCTTCCGCAAGCCACCCGGCCGGTCTTCTTCGCGCTGCTTCCCTCGATGGCCGCGACGTGGGCGCTCGCCGGCCTGTATCTGTCGCTCGGGTCGTCGATACTCGGGACCGTCCTCGCTGTGCACAGTCATTTCGTCGTGGGCATCGTGCTCGGAGCGTTCTTCGCCGCGGGGACAGCGGGCACCGTCGGCTCGACCGTCCTGCCGCCGCGGCTTCGCGAGTGGTTCGGCTACGGAACTCTCGCTCTCGGCGTCCTGGTGACGATCGCGGCGATGCCGGTGAGTGCGTTGCCGCTCTACGTGGCCGGCTCGGTGGTCGCGGGGTTCGGCTTCGGTGCGACCTTCCGGTTCGTGGTCAACGCGCTCGGCGAGGCGGCGCCAGTCGCCCGGCGAGGGCAAGTGTTCGCGACGATGTACATCGTCAGCTACCTCGCCTTCAGCGTGCCGGCGCTCGCGGCCGGGCTTGCCGTCGAACGGTTCGGGCTCAAGCCGACAGCCGTCGCGTACGGGGCGTTGGAGGTCGCACTGGTTCTGATCGCGACGGTCGCGGGCATCGTCCGGGCGCGCCGACGGGTCAGCGAGAGTGAGCTCCGGCCGGGCGCGCACCCCTGATGATCTTCGTCCACGGCCGGCCGCGCCGGCCTCGGTCTACCGACCCGGCAGTACCGCCGACACCTCCGCTCACCTCGCCAGCATGCGGATGCTCGTCGGGACCAGCTGGCCGGGGGTCTGGAACTCCGCGGCCTTGCCGAAGGTGCGAACGGACTTGTTCGCGAACGGCACGAGATCGGCCTTGGCGATCAACCCGGACTCCGCGGCGAGCCAGTCGCGGCACCCGGCGACCCCCTTCTTCCCCATCGCCGACCGCACCGCCTGGTCGTACTGCGGGTCGGAGATCGCGGCGAAGTTGTTCCCCTGTGGAGCGGCCGGTCCGGACAGGAACGGCACCAGCTTGTCCGGGGTGCTGACGTTCAGGGTGACCCAGGCGACGTCCCAGTCGCCCGCGCTGAAGAGGGTGCCGGTCAACGTGGTTTCGTTCTGGCTCTTCACGGTCGCCTCCACGCCGATCGCCTTCCACTGCGCCGCGGCGAGCTCGGCGGCCGCGTCCCCGCTGCTGCCTCCGTTGTTTTCGTACAGCAGGGTCAGCGTCAGCGGTCGGCCCGCTTTGGCCCGCCGGCCGTCCCCGCCCTTGACCCAGCCCGCCTCGTCGAGCAAGGCACCCGCCGCCTGGACGTCGTGGGGCGGCACCGCACCGGAGACGGAGTCGCCGGGACAGGCGATCGGCTCGGTGGCCGCGAGCGTGGTGGCGGCCGTGCCCCGACCGGAGGTCAGCACCTTCTGCAGCTGCCCGAGGTCGAGGGCCTGCGTCAACGCCCGCCGGACCTCGGCGTCGGCGGTGGGCCGCCCGGCCGCGTGGTTGTACCACTGCTCGCCCACCAGCCCCGGCGTCTCCGCCACGAACAACTTCGCGGCTTCGAGCCGCTGCGCGTCGGGGCCGGCGATCTGCGCGGCGCTCAAACCGCCCGAGAGCACCAGGTTCGCCGCGGTCGCCTCGTTCTCGATCACCTTCACCACGACGGTCTTCGGCATGCCCTTGGTCGCGGTCTTCGCGCCGCCCGGCCCCCACGTGTAGCCGTCGCGGCGCGTGTACGTGTAGTGGTCGCCGGAAATGGCCTCGGTGAGCTGGTACGGGCCGGTGCCCGCGGTCGCCGTCCTCAGCGAAGCACGGGAAGACATCCCGCTCGGGCACACGATCGGAAGGTCGGCGAGTCCATTGAGGACGAACGGCGCCGGCTCGGCGAGCGTGATCGTCACGACGTGGGTGGCGTTGTCGCCCTTCGACTTCGCGCCGGCCGGGAGCATCGGGCCCAGGAAAGGACTCTTGTTCGCCGGGTCGGCGACGAAGTCGAGGCTGTCGGCGACCGCCGAGGCGGTGAGGGCGGTGCCGTCGGAGCACGTGACGCCGTCGGCCAGCGTGAGCGTGACGGTGTTGCCGTCGACCTGCCACTTCTCGGCCAGCGCGGACCGGACCTCACCGGTCTTGCCGTCCACGCTGACGAGCGGGTCGTAGGCGAACTGGGTGACGGTGAACAGCGTGGTGCCCAGCCCCATCTGCGGGTCGAGGTTTCCCGGGTCCGACGAGAGCCCGAGCGTGAAGGTACCGCCGTCGACGACCTCGGCCTTCCCGGTGCTGGTCGACGCGCTCCCGCAACCGGCGAGGGCGACGGCCAGGCAGAGGCTGAGGCCGTAGCGGCCCGCGGTGGTCGGTTTCATGGCGGTTCCGTTCCGTGCGTGCTCGTTCGGTGGCCGGTGGTCAGGCGCCGGCGCGGCGGTGACGCGACCGAGGTGGAGGTAGCGCGCGTGGCCGGCGCCGCCCAGGAACGCGTGCGGCAAGGTGCATTCCGCGATCGGCGTGACGCGGGATGAGCATGTCGTCGCGGGAGGCGACGAGTTCGGTCCGCTCGGCGCGGCCGACCAGCTCCGCGAAGGCGCCCTTGGGTTGACGTCGTCAAGGGTGCCCATGCGAGGCAATGCTAGGAACGGCGAAGACCGGTGTGTTCGTCGTATTCACCAATTCGCACCTGCGTCATTGGTCGTCACCTACGACTTCCGAATAGGCCATTGCTTCCTTTCAGGAACCAGCAGTCCAGTCGTTACGGTGGTAGCACCGTCCGCGCTTCACGGTCATTTCGATACTGCGCAGATTGGCCAGATCCGCGAGGGGATCCTCGGCGAGCACGGCAAAATCGGCGATCTTCCCCACCTCGATCGATCCTCGCGAGTCGCCCGCACCGGCCGCCCGCGCGCCGACCAGGGTCGCGGATCGGAGGACCTCGCCGGGGGTCAGGCCGCATTCCTTCACCAGGAACTCCAGCTCCTGGTACAAGGCCGGGAACGGTTCCCCCGGGTCGGTTTCGTAGTCGGTCCCGGTCGAGATCTCGATGCCTGCCTGGTGGGCGTGCCGCACCAGGCGCGCGGCGAAGGCCGCCTCCGACGGGCGGGCGTCGTCTCGCTCGCCTGCTTCGTCCCGGCGCCGGTAGAGGTTCGCGGTGGCGTCCAGGATCGTGCCCCGGCGGCTCATTTCCCGGACCAGGGACTCGATCTGCGGGTCGAGCGCACCTTCTCGTTCGGCGTCGTCGATCGGCTTCTTGGCCGCGTAGCCCGTCGGACGGTGCGCGGAACCCGCGTAGACGAACATGCCGACGTGGGACACGACGTCGACGCCCGCGGAGACGACATCGTGCGGCATGGCGGGAAACACCGCGGTGTGCGCCCAGACGTGAACGCCTTGACGATGCGCTTCGGCCACGATCGCGGCCACCGTCTCGGCGGACAGGTCGGCGTAGAGCTTGATCGCCCGGGCACCGGTGCCCCGCGCCATCGCGACCGCCTGCGGCAGATCGGTTTCCGGCGTGATGGCCTGCATCCACGGCACGGCACCGGGGACTTCCCCTTGCGAGACGGCGATCGTCCGCGGGTCCACGAAGAACTCCGGCCCGGCCATCAGAGCGGCGTAGACGATGTCGGGCCCGGCGATCTCCCCGACCAGCGTCGCACGCGCCAAGTCGCCGACCTGCCGCAGGTCGTCGGCCATGCTGCGGATCACCGTCACTCCACTGTAGACCAGCCGCCGCAACACCGCCTCGGCGGCCGCGCGGTCCGGCGGCGTCGCGATGTGCTGGTGGGAATCGACGAGGCCCGGGATGACGTACCGCCCGTCGAGATCGACGACCCGGGCGCCGCGCACGGGCGTGCTCTCGGCGCTGGGCGCGACGGCCGCGAACTTGCCGCCGTCCACGACGATCGTCATGTCCGAACGGGACGGTCCGCCCGTCACATCGATGAGCGTCACGCCGCGATACGCCGTCGGGAATGCCTCGTTCACAGATTTCGCCTTTCGACAGCTACCCAACGTGACACCACCCCTACAGCTTTCCGGGCAGCGCCAGTGCACAGACGACCTTATCTTCGTCCGGACCATGGACGCGCGAGCGGTACCTGCCTACGGTGCCTTTCACCGGAAAAAGGAGTTTCTGTTGCGCATTCGAAGAAAACTGTCCGCGGTCATCGTCACGCTGGTGGCGTTCGCGTCGATGACGGTGGGGGGCGCTGCCGTGCCGGCCGCGGCCGCCGGCCCGGCTCTGCTCCCCCTGTCCATCACCAACAACACCGGCCGCGCGGACGCGGTCCACCTCTACGTCCTCGGTGTCAACCTGAGCACCGGCAAGCTGGGGTACGTCAACGCGAGCGGGGTCTTCACCGCGTGGGGCCCCGGCGGCACTCCCCCCGCTCCGGCACCGGACGTCTCCATCGCCGGCCCGGGCACCGGCGGCACCACGACCATCCAGGTTCCCCGCGGCATCTCCGGGCGCGTCTACTTCTCCCTCGGCGAGCGCCTGAAGTTCTTCCTCGCCCCGGGCGGTCTGGTCCAGCCCGCGCCCTGGGCGGGTGGCGACGCCAACCGCGACATCCTGTTCGACTGGAGCGAGTTCACCTACAACGACGCCGGCCTCTGGCTGAACAGCTCCCAGGTGGACATGTTCGCCGTGCCCCACACGGTGAGCGTGACCACGGGTTCCGGCAGCGTGAAGTCGACCGGCACGCTGGTCCCCGGCGGCCGCGACAACGTCATCAACGGCCTCAAGGCCCAGCCCGGCTGGGGCGGGTCCGTCCACACCCGCTCGGACGGCACCGTGCTGCGCGTCCTCGCCCCGGGCAAGGCCGCCGACGCCGGGCAGCTCGGCAGCGGCTACCTCGACCCGTACATCTCGTCGGCCTGGAACGCCTACACCGGCAAGACACTGACCGTCGTCCCGTTCGGCGACCAGCCGAACACCAAGTACTTCGGCCGGACGTCGGGCAACGTCATGACCTTCACCAACGGCGCCGGTCAGCAGGTGGCGTCGTTCCAGAAGCCGTCCTCGGCGAACGTGTGGGGCTGCGACGGCGCTCTCGGTGCCCCCAACGACCAGGTCGTCGGCCCGATCGCCCGCACGCTGTGCGCCGCGCTCAACCGCGGCACCCTGGGCACGATCGACACCCAGCCGGGCGGGACCGGCGCCGGCTTCTACCGGAACGCCCCGACGAACCAGTACGCGAAACTGGTGCACGAGAACATGGCCGACGGCAAGGCCTACGCGTTCGCGTTCGACGACGTCGGCAACTTCGAGTCCTTGGTGAACGACGGCAGCCCCCGGGCCGCGGGCATCACCCTGAACAGCTTCACCGGCGGTGGATCGCACTCGTCCGGCACGAGGCTCATCAGCGACTGGAACGGCAAGTGCATCGACGTGCCGAAGCGGAACTTCGCCGACGGCGTTCACCTGCAGACCTTCTCCTGCAACAACACCATCGCCCAGGACTGGACCTTCACCGGCGACACGCTGAGGGTCCCGGACAACAAGTGCATGGACGTCGCCTGGGGTTCCCGGGAGAAGGGCGCGGCCATCCAGATCGCGACCTGCAGCGGCAACCCCGCCCAGCAGTTCGTCCTCACCCCGGCCGGCGACCTCGTCAACCCGCAGGCCGGCAAGTGCGTCGACATCAAAGCCTGGAACGGCGCCGACCGGGCACCCCTCATCCTGTGGGACTGCACCGGAGGCGCCAACCAGAAGTGGCACCGGGGCTGAGCTCGCTGTCCGGTGTTCGCCGCGGACGAGGCCGCCGGCTCAGGCGAGAGTGCTGAGGAATTGCGCGAACGCCCGGTCCGCGCGGCCACGGTCCGCGGTCGCCTCGAGGTCCATGAGGAGGCCGCGGATGACGGCGAGGACCAGGGTGGCCAGTTCCGGCCGGTCGATGCCGCGCAGGCCGTCTTCGAGCGGCCCGAGCCAGTCCGTCGTCGCCACGCGACGGAAGCCCGGCCAGAGCCGCTGCGCCGCGTTTTCCCTCAGCTGCCCGAACATCCGCAGGTAGGGCTTTCCGTCCGGACCGGTCATGAAGGCCCACGCTCGTGCGAGCGTGACGGTGTAGGGCTCGTCGGGTCGCACGCGCAGCAGTTCGCCGAAGGTGGCGAGCTGCTGCTGCCGTGCGCGCTCGAGGACGGCGCTCAGCAGGGCGTCTCGGGTGCCGAAGTGGTAGATCAGCATGCGCGCCGAAGTGCCCGCGGCGCGCGCGAGTGGCTCGAGCCGGTCGGGTAGCCCTTGGTCGAGGGCGTGGTCGGTGCAGGCCTCGAGCAGCCGTTCCTTGATCTCGGGTCGCGGTCGTCGTCCCACCGCCCCACTTTTTCACGTAACGATCGGTACGTCTACCGTGGATTCCGAGGCTGTGGAGATGGTGGAGGTGGCGATGAGGGTCGTGTTCGTGCACGGAGCGTGCGTGCGGGACGGGTCGTGGTGGTGGCACCGCGTGTCGAGGCTCCTGCGGGAGCGAGGCGTGCCGAGCGTGACTCCGGCGCTGCCGAGCTGCGGGGAGGCCGGCGTGCCGGGCGGTACCGGAGGTCCCGGGCTGGCCGAGGACGTCAGCGCGGTGCGGCAGGTGCTGCGGGACAGCGACGAGCCGACCGTCGTCGTCGCCCACAGCTACGGCGGGATCGTGACGGCCGAGGCGGCCGCGGGCGTGGCCTCGGTCCGCCACCTGCTGCTGATCTCCAGCTACCTGCCCGAGATCGGACAGAGCCTCGCGGACTTCGGCGACGGCAACCCCGCACCGTTCCTCGACGTCGATGTCGACGCCGGGACGTTCGGGGTGCGTCCCGAACTGCTGGTGACCACATTCCTGCAGGACTGCGACGCCGAGGTCCGGGCCCAGGCCGCGCACCACCTCGCCCGGCAGAGCGTGCGGGTCACCGGGCAACCGGTCGGGGCGGCCGCCTGGCAGGACGTGCCCTCGACGTATCTCGTGTGCGCCGAGGACGGGGGCACGCCGGCCCGGCTGCAGCGCGAGTTCGCTCGCAAAGCGGGCCACGTCGTCGAACTCGACGCGGGCCACCATCCGTTCCTGTCCCGGCCCGCCGCGGTCCGCGACCTGCTGCTGAGCTACCGGTGAACGCCGAGGCGGGTCAGCTTCCGGACGGGCGCAGCGTCGCGGTGGCCGCGTCGGTCAGCGTGGTGAGCGGATGTCCCACGAGGCGGGCCAGCTCTTGGCTGTCCGTGTCGAGTTCGCCGGCGACGACGGCACGGTCGGCGTCGATCAGGAGCTCGGCATAACCCTCGGGGACGTCAGCGTCGCGGAGGATGGCGCGCAGCTCGTCCGGGCTGACGGCCCGATACGAGACCTCGGCGCCACTCGCTCGGGAGATGGCCGCGGCCAGGTCGGCGAAGGTGATCTTCTCCCCGCCCAGTTCGTGGACGACGTTGTCGTGGCCGTCTTCGACCAGCACCGCGGCGGCCGCGGCGGCGAAGTCCGCGCGGGTGGCGGCGGCGAAGCCCGCCGATCCGGCGGCGCTGACGAGTGCGCCCTGAGCGATGTACCGGTCGGCCTGGTCGAGGTAGTTCTCGAAGTACCAGCTGTTGCGCAGGAACGTGTAGGCCAGGCCGGACCGGCGCAGGACCTGCTCGGTCGCGAGGTGCTCGGGCGCCAGGGCGATCGTCGAAGTGTCCGCCTTGAGGATGCTGGTGTAGGCGATCCGGCGCACGCCGGCGGCCTTGGCCGCGTCGATGACCGTGGTGTGCTGCCGGACCCGCCGGCCCAGCGCGTCGCCCGAAACCAGCAGCAGGGTTTCGATGCCCGCCAGTGCGGACGGCCACGAGTCCGGCGTGTCGTAGTCCCCGGTGCGCACCACGACACCGCGGTCGGCGAGATCGGTGATCTTGCCCGGGGTGCGCACCACGGCGACGATCTCGCGGGCGGGGACGCCACGGGCGAGCAGTGCGTCGATCGCGAGCCGCCCGAACTTGCCGCCGGCGCCGGTCACTGCGTACATGTGTCCTCTGCTTTCTCGGTCATGGGTATGGCCGGCGCGGCCGGACGGGCTCATCCCGTCCGG
>NZ_JBFBBZ010000087.1:0-26180 GCF_040682935.1 Amycolatopsis sp. NPDC051061 | reverse complement strand
CGCGGGACCGGGGCCGGCGGCGGCACCGGCCGGAGCGCCGGCTGCGAACGCGTCGCCTGGACCAGCCCCGACCGGCCCGACGCCAGCGCCGCCGCCCCCAGCGCGACCCCGTACTTCGGATGGATGTCGACGGCCGTCGGACGGCCCAGCTCCGCCGAAACCAGCTGGGACACCAGCGGGATCCGCGACGAGCCGCCGACCAGCAGCACCGCCCCGAGGTCGGCCGGCCGGAGGTTCGCCGAGCGCAGCGCCCGGTGCAGCGAGCCGATCGTCGCGGCGATCGACGGGCGGATCATCTCCTCGAACTCGCCGCGGGTCAGCCGCACCTCCGTCTGCACCGACGGCAGCAGCACCGGCACAGCCGTCTCGGTGTCGGCCGAAAGGGCTTCCTTCGCCAGCACGCATTCCTGACGCAGCCGCACGACCGCGGCCACCGCGCCCGGGTCGTCCGGGTCGATCTGCGACAGCTTCCCGTCGAGCGCCCGGTCGACGTGCCCGAACACCGCTTCGTCGAAGTCGACGCCACCGAGGCCTTCGATGCCCTCCGGCGTGCCGAGGATCTCGAAGCCGTTGCCGCGCTTGCGGAGCACGGTCGCGTCGAACGTCCCGCCGCCGAGGTCGTACACCGCGACGACGGCGCCGTCGTCCAGCCGCTCCTGGGCCGCGTAGTGCGCCGCCGCCGCTTCGGGCTCGGTGATCAGGCCGACCTGGTCGATCCCGGTCAGCCGCGGCACCTGCTCGAACAGCTCCCGCTTGTACGGTCCCCAGTTCGCCGGGTGCGTGAGCGTGATCCGGTCCGGCCGGCCGCCCTGTTGCCCGGCGACCGTCCGCACCACGTACCCGAGCAGGTGCGCCATCAGCGACGCCACCGAATGCGGCGCGCCGCCGAGCAGCACCGGCGTCGGATCGCCCAGCCGCCGCTTGAACTCCCGCGCCACGCGGTCCGGCTCGACGGCCGCGCGCCGGCTCGCGGCGTCCCCGACCAGCACGCCGCCGTCGGCCCGCAGCAGCACCACCGACGGGATGGCCGCCGTGCGGTCGCCGAGCGTCACCATTTCGACGTGGCCGGCGCTGTCGACGGCGGCGGCCGTGAAGGTCGTGCCGAGGTCGATGCCCAGTCCGTAGCCCATGTCAGCCTCCGCCGGCGGTGTGCGCGTGATCGAAAGTCGGGTGTTCGCCGGGAACCGGCTCCGGTTCCTCGAGGTGGTCTTCGTGCTCTTCGTGCGCCGGCGGACCGGGTGGTTCCGGTGGCGGCGGCGGTCCGTCGTGCGGCTCCGGCGGCGGTTCGTCCGGAACGCCGTGCGCCTCGGGCTCGTGCTGCCGCGGCGGCTCGAACGGGGGTCTCTCCTCCGCCGGCGGGTGCGGCCGCGAGCCGGTGACCTCGCCGGCGTCGTGGTGCGCCGGTGCGCGTTCGGTGGCGAAGCTGTGCCGGGCGGCGGGGTGGTCGGCGAGCGAGGCCGATGCCGCCAGCGTGGTCTCGACCGCCGCCGGCGCCGTGTCCACCGTGGACGGCTGACGGGCGAAGGTGACGGCCGGCGGGGACGGCGGTCCGGGCAGCGACGGCGCCGGAGCCGTGACCGACGCGATCACGGTGGCCCCGCGGCCCTTGTCGGTGATCACCTCGATCTGGTGGATGGCCGGCCCGGCCGGCTCGCCGAAGGGGTCCTCGGCCGTGGCCTGCTCGTCCACGCCGACCTCGACGTCGATCCCCGGCGGGCCCGTCTCGGCCTCGTCGAGGACGACCGTCTCCTCCTGGAACACCTCGATGTCGCCGTGCCCCGGCGCGTCGGGCGTGAGCTCGTAGGTCAGCGAACCCTCGTGCTCCACCGTGATCGTGCCGTCCGGGTTCTCGTGGATCACGATGTCGGCGTCCTGGACGATGTCGATGTCCGTGTCGCCCGGGGTCCCGTCGCCGGGCACGACGATGTGCTGGTGGTCCACGTAGACCTCGTCACGGCCGTTGGTGTGCACCACGAACCGCTCGGTCGCGTCGATGATGAAGTTGCCGAACTCGTCCTCGCGGACGTCGATCTGCTCGAACTCCTCGACGGTCGGCAGGTCCTCCAGGGGCGTGCCGTCCGCGGTTTCCGGGTGCCAGACCGTGCCGGTCCGCGCCTCGACGGAGCCGTCCTCGCCCCGGGTGACGGTGCTGGTCTCGACCTGGGGAACGTACTCGTGCGCGGGGGCGTCGTGCGGGGCCTCCGCGGCGGCCGGTTCCGGCTGCGGCGGGGGCGCCGACGTGCCGGGCGATCCGGGCGTGAGCGCGTTGCCGGCCACCTCCGACGCGACGGCACCGGCGACGGCCGCGGCCGCCCGCTTGATCTTCTTCGGCAGTTCGTTCACGACAAGACCTCCGCCCGGGCTTCGCTGAGCAGGATTCCTTCGCAGGTGCGCACGAGCACGCGGGCCGCGTCGCGGACGTCGCGCGGGGACGCCGGGTGCTCGGCGCGCCGCTGCCACCTCAGCAGCTGCGCGCCGAGCGCCTGCCGGACCGCGGCGCGGCCCGCGTCGCCCGGCAGGTTCAGCCGGCTCGGCACGTCCACCCCGGCCGCGCCGAGCAGCCGTTCCGCGTCGCGGGCCTCGTCGGTGGTGAAGAGCACGACGCCGAGCCGGATCGAGTCGATCAGCTGGATCTCGGCGAACTCGTGCGCTCCCGCGACGATCCGCTCCCATTCGTGCAGCAGCCCGCCGGTGCGATCCGGGTAGGCGCGCAGCACGTGTTCCACGGCCTGCAGGGCCGAGCGCGCCTTGAGCACGTCGGCCCGCGCGGCGAACTGGGTGGTCAGCAGGGACCGCAGCCGGTGCAGGCCGCTGCGGGCCAGCAGCTCGCCCGAGAGCGCCCGCGCGCCGGTCACCAGGCCGCCGCGGGTCAGCTCGACCGCCAGCCGGACGCCGAACAGGCCGTAGCGGCCCAGCAGCTCCGCGCGCTCCGCCGCCGGAACGTCCACTTCGGACTCCGCGCGGGCGAGCCGGTCGGCCGACGTCAGCAGCCGCGCCACCGCCACCTCCGGGGCGGCGGCCAGCAACCGGAACGCGCGGTACTCGGACTCCTTCAGCGACGCGGCGGAGCTGGCCAGCAGGCCGGCCACCGGGACCACGGTCTGGCAGAGCCCCCGGACGCGGGAATCCCGGGCGTAGCGGTCGGCGATCTTCGCCGCCGAGTCGAGCGCGTCGGTACGGGCGTGCCCGACCTCGTCGGCCCGCGACAGCACGCCGATCGTGTTCACCGGGCGCCGCTGCGCCGGGTCGTCGTGGAAGGCGTCGAGGAACCGGACGTCGTCGCCGTGGACGTGGCGCATCAGGTACACCACGGCGTCCGCGGTGCCGACGCCGTCGCCCTCGGGGACCAGCGCCGCTTCGGTGCGGCCGGAGACTTCCGAGCGCGCCGAGCCCAGCCCGGGTGTGTCGATCAGCGTCAGCACGCGCAGCGCCGGCGACGGCCAGTCGACGACGAGCCGGTCGACGTCGCCGGGCGCCATGCCGAGCTCGAGCCCGAGGGTGCCGGACAGGCGCCCGAACGGCAGCTGGCGCGGGATCCCCCGGACCGGGTGCAGCATGATCCGGTAGGTCGGGCCGTTGCGGTACCAGGTGACGACGCGGGTGCACTCCCCCGCGTCGGTCGCCGCCAGCTCCTGGCCGACGAGCGCGTTGAGCAGCGTGGACTTGCCGGCCTTGACCCGCCCGGCGATGGCGACGCGCAGCGGTTCGGCCAGCCGGCCGGCGATCTGCCGCAGCTGCGGCTCGGCCGGCGTGCCGGCGTACCCGGCGCACGCACGGGCGACGAACCCGCGGACCTGGACGTAGAGCGGGGTCATCGCGTCACCGCCGGGACGGGCTTGGGCGCACTGCGCAGGAGGAGCTCGTCGGCGCGGCGGCCGAGCACTTCGAGGGCTTCGATGTCGGCCTCCAGGCGGTTCAGCTCGCCCGTCTCGGCGTCGTCGTCGACGACCGCCTTCTTCGCGTTCGCCAGTGCTTCGGTCAGGGACCGCTGCAGTTCTTCGACGCGCGCGCTGTAGGCGTCGCGGAGTTCTCTTTGGACGGTCCGCATCGCGTCGCGGGAGTCCTTCCCGACCTGGAGGTTGAACTCGTCGACGAACCGGCGCACGGCGGTCTTGGCCAGGCCGCGGCGCTTTTCCAGCTGCCGCTTGCGTTCGTCCATGAAGCCGGAGCGGCCCATGAGCAGGCCGGCCGCGACCCCGAACGGCGTGGGGATGGCCAGCGCGGCCATCTTCGTGAGCATGGAGAACATGAGGAAACCGCTGTAGGCCTTCTGGAACGCGGCCATCCCGGTGGTGCCGCGGGTCTTGACGCCGGTGAACGACGAGTCGATGTCGATCTCTTCGACGACCTGGACCGGCGCCTGCACTTCGCGCGGCAGCACGGCCTGGGCCTCGGCGAGCTCGAAGTGCTCGGCGACGCGGGACGCGAGTCCGCGGGCCTGCTTGATGAAGGTCGCGTAGTTCTCGAGCGTCTCGTTCGCGAGGCGCTGGCGCAGCCACTTCTCGAACTCGGCCCAGTTCTTGGCGGGGTCGCCCTCTTCGACGGCCTCTTCGGCCTCGTGCAGCACACCACGGGAACGGGCGCGCAGGTCGTAGTCCACATCGGACGAGATGTCGGCGAAGCCGTCGAAGAGCAGTTGCTGCCACTTCGCGGACTGGCTGCGCAGCGCGTCGACGCGGTCGTTGACCCGGGTGAGTTCCGCGACCAGCGCGGCGGACTGCTCGGGGTGGGCGAGCGCGGTGCGGCGGGCGCGCAGGGCGGCGTGCAGCTGGCCGACCGCGGACCCGACGTGCAGGCCCACGGCGTTCAGCGCGGACCGTTCGGCGTCGCCGACCACGCCCTGCAGGCGCTTGACCAGCTGCGGGAAGCCGGATTCGACGTTCAGCTCCTGATCGGCCGAGTGCGCCGCGACGGTGCGCAGCTCCGAGGAGACGGCGACGGTGTCGATGGCGATCCCGCACGCTTCGAGGTGGCCGGCGTTGAGCTCGAGGATGCGCCGCCACTGCGGGTAGAGGTCGATCTTGGTGAGGACGAAGAAGACGCTCGGGCAGAGTTCCTTGACGGTGCGGAGGAACCGCAGCTCGGCGGCGGTCAGCTCTTGCGAGGCGTCGGAGAGGAAGAGGACGGCGTGCGCCCTCGGGAGGGAGCTGACGGTGACGGCGTTGTGCAGCGAGCCGAGGCCGCCGACGCCGGGGGTGTCGACCAGCACCAGCCCGCCGGAAAGCAGCTGGCGGCTGATCGACGCGGTGACGGATTTGAGCTTGCGGACGTTACCCGGGTTCCCGGCCTCGCTGACGTGGGTCGGCAGGTCTTCGAGGGAGATCCGCTCGGTCCACGGCGGCGACGACGGGTCGGCCGGCTCGTAGGTCGCCAGAGCCCCGGACTCCGGCGCGAACCGGACGACGGTCGGCACCGCGGTCGCGATGTCGTCGTCGACCGGGCAGATCTTCGCGGTCAGCAGGGCGTTGATGAGAGAACTCTTGCCCTGCTTGAACTCCCCGACGACGTACACGGTGACGTCGGGCTCGGACAGCAGGCGCCGGGCGTCGGTGAGGCGCTGGACGAGATCGTCCCGCCCGTAGGCCTTCGCTCCCTTGACGGCGAGGTCGAGGGTGTCGAGGGCGATGTGCCCCCCGCCGCTCGGCTCCTGCATGACCGCTCCTCAGTGTCTACTGGCCGGTGCCGGCTCAGTAGTGCTCGACGTCGTGGTGGTGGTCGGCGTGGTGGTCGTGGTCGTGCCCACCGCCGTGGTGGTGGTGGTGCTCGTGTTCGTGGCTCTCGTGGCCGTGGTGCCCGCCGGACGCCTGCTCGTTGAACTGGTCGCCGCCGTGGCCTTGGCCCTGTTCGTTCTGGAAGATGTTGCCGTGGCCGCCCGTGGAGGCCTGCTCGTTGAACTGGTTGCCACCGTGGCCTTGGCCCTGTTCGTTCTGGAAGATGTTGCCGTGACCGCCTGTGGAGGCCTGCTCGTTGAACTGATTGCCACCGTGGCCACCCGAGCCCTGCTCGTTCTGGAAGATGCTCCCGTGACCGCCCGTGGAGGCCTGCTCGTTGAACTGGTTCCCGCCGTGGCCCCCGGAACCCTGCTGGTTCTGGAAGATGTCGCCGCCGCGGCCACCGGTCGAGGCCTGCTCGTTGAACTGATTGCCGCCATGGCCGCCCGAGCCCTGCTCGTTCTGGAAGATGTCACCGCGACCGCCGCCCGTGGAGGCCTGCTCGTTGAACTGGTTCCCGCCGTGGCCACCGGAACCCTGCTCGTTCTGGAAAATGTCGCCCACGCCGCCGCCGGTCGAGGCCTGCTCGTTGAACTGATTGCCGCCGTGACCACCCGAGCCCTGCTCGTTCTGGAACACGTCACCGTGGTGGCCGGCGGAGGCCTGCTCGTTGAACTGGTTCCCGCCGCGGCCGGAACCTTGCTCGTTCTGGAAAATGTCCCCACGGCCACCACCAGTCGAAGCCTGCTCGTTGAACTGGTCCCCGCCGCGGCCGGAACCTTGCTCGTTCTGGAAAATGTCCCCACGGCCACCACCAGTCGAAGCCTGCTCGTTGAACTGGTCCCCACCCCGGCCACCCGAACCCTGCTCGTTCTGGAAAATGTCCCCGCCGCCGCCACCCGTGGAGGCCTGCTCGTTGAACTGATTCCCCGATGAAGTCGTCATCCTGTGCACTCCTGACATTCGGATCGGTGAAGCCCACGCCCCTCCGTTGTCCTCCAGTCTTGGGCCGGAAGGCGCCCGGGTCATGAGTAGCGGCCTACTCGGCTTCCGCACGACCCCACCCCAGGACTACCTATGGGCCGTCGCCGGGACTACTCCCCGAGGCGAGCGGGCCTACCACCGAAGCCAGCTCACGCCGCCCGGAAATACCCAGCTTCGCGTAAACGCCGTGCAGCACGTTGTCGACCGTGCGCACCGAAACCACGAGCCGGTCCGCGACCGCGCGGCTCGTCAAGCCCGTCGCCACCAAGCGGGCGATCTCCAGTTCGCGGACCGTCAGGTCCAACGGCGTGTCCAGCGAGGAAAGCGCCGGCGTCGCAGCGTCCTCACAGGACGCCAGCCACGCCCGCGCGCGCTGGGCCGACATCGCCGCGCTGCCGTTCTTGCCCTCCGCGCGATATATCCGTGCCGCCTGGGCCGAGGCCTCCGCGGCCAGCAGCCGGGCACCCGCGTCGGCGAAGGACAACGCAACCGCGTCCAACGCCGAAGCGTCCGAGACGGCCGCGGCGTGTGCCGCGTACAGCTCCGCCATCCCGCCCGCGGCGGGGATTTCCCCGGGCGAGGCGCCGAATCTCACCAGGTCGTGCCGGATCTCGGCGGCGACCGCGAGCCTGCCGTCTTCCGAAGCGGCCGACGCGGCGGACGCACCCAGCACCAACGCCCGGGACAGCTCGCCCCGCGCCGCGGCCACCCACGCGCCGTCCCAGTCGCCGAGTGGCTCCGCCACCCGTCCGCTCATCGCCGTCGCCCGCACCAGCGCCGCGGCGACCGCGGGGCGGAACTCGTACGGCTGGTCGTGCGCGTCCGCGGCGAGGGCCTCTCGCAGCCAGCGGATCGCCCCGCGGACGTTGCCGTAGGCGAGGGCGACCGTCCCGAGGGACGCCGCCGCGCCCGCGACCGCCGGCCCCCACCGGTCCCGGACGGCGTCGCGGTAGTCGTCACCGGCCCGGTCTTCGGCCTCCTCGAGCCGGCCCGCCCGGCACAGCGCGACGATCCGGGCGTGCTCCAGCCGGACCCGCGCCCCGGGCGCGGACGCGTCCGAGATCCGTGACGCGATCTCCAATCCCTCGTCGACGACGCCCAGACACGCCTCCGTCCGCCCGGTCGACGCCAGTGCCCCGGCCGCGACCACCAGCGCCGCGAGCCGGAGCGCGTCGCCGCGGCGGTTGCGGTCCAGCACCGGCCCGAGCAGGTCCAGAGCCTCACGCGCCGCACCCGCCGCCGCCCGCAGGGCCGCCCGGGCGGTCACGAGGTCGTCGAGAGTCCCCGACACCGCCGTCTCGGCCGTGTCCAAGACCGCGGAAGCTTCGTCGAACCGGTTCAGGCCGAATGCCAGGTTCCGCGCCCGGGTCGCCGCGACGCGGGCGTGCTGCGCGTCCGACACCGTTTCGCCCGCGAGCTCGGAAAGCAGCGAGCCGGCGTCGGCGTGCCGGCCGCCGGCGACCCGGACCTGGGCGAGCAGGAACTTCGCGCCGAAACCACCGTTCATCCGGACGGCTTCGGCCGCCAGCTGCTCGGCCTGCGGGAAGTTCTTGCGCAGCAACGTCTCCGCCGCGGCGCGCACCAGTTGCGGGTCGGTCGGCAGCCCGGCGGCGAGGCGCCACCGCACCAGCCGCGGCTTGTCCTCGGCGCGTCGCGCGCCGGTGAGGTCCAGGGTCTGGGCGAGGATCCGGTAGGTGTCGCGCTGGCGCAGCGGCGACGTCCGGCGCCGGATCACGTCGGCGTAGAGCGGGTGCGCGAGGCGGACGTTCAGCCGCCGCCCGGTCCGTTCGGAGACGACCAGCCCGGCCTGCTCGGTCGAGGCGAGCACGTGCCCGGCCCCGAGGCGCACCAGCGGTTCGCTGCCCAGCGGCTCCCCGAAGGCGAGCAGCTCCAGCAGCCGCCGTTCGTCGGCGTCGACCCGGTCGGTGCGGATTTCGATCAGCTCCACCAGCCGCGGGGTCGCCATCAGGGCCCCGGTCCACCGCCAGACGCCGTCCTCGGCCGACAGCGAGCCGCTGTCGAGGCCGCCCTGCAGGAGCTCACGCAGGAACAGCGGGTTACCCAGGGTCAGGTGCCAAAGCCGGTCCTCCGCGCCGTCGTCGAGCCGCCCGCCGAGCACCGCGGTGATCAGCTCGGTGGTCCGCGGGCGCGTCAGCTCGCCGACGTCGAGGCGCTCGGCGACGCGGTCCTTCCACATCGCGAAGACCGGGCCGGGCACGCTCACCCCGTGCGGCGCGATCACGAGCACGAACGCCGACGCCGTCGCGGCCAGCTGGTGCACCAGGGTCGCGGACAGGTCGTCGAGCAGGTGCGCGTCGTCGACGCAGAGCACCAGCCGGCGCCCCTCCGCACCGCGGGTGAGGTGCCCGGCGACCTGGTTGAGCCGGTGCGCACGGTCCCCCGTGCCGTCCGCGCTGCCGGGCAGGAGGTGCGCGAAGGCGCCGAACGGGATCGTCGAAGCCGAGGACATCGCGCGCACCCAGTGCGTGCGCGCCCCACCGCCGGCCAGCTCGGCCAGCAGCACCTTGGCCAGCCGGGTCTTGCCGGCACCGGCGCGGCCGGTCAGCAGCAGCCCGCACACCTCGGGATCGGCCAGCGCCCGGCGCGCGAACGCCAGCTCCTGTTCGCGGCCGACCAGCGGCCAGTCGTTCGCCACACCCACTGCCTCCCCAACCCCTCACGAGCGTTCCGGTGCCCGCGCACACTCGTTCCTCGGATAATGACTACGCACGCCCCGGCCAAGTACCGAATCCGCGCGGCGATTTGGCATAAATCGACGAACGGTGCCGCAAAAGCGACACAACGGACAGTCGATCTCGCATTCCGTGAGCATTTACCGGTGGTTACCGGGATATCGTGATCATCGGTTTTCCGGTGATTCTTTTTCCGTTGCCACCATCATTCCTATGACGCGCGGCAGGACCACCGCGTTCCAGCCGGCCATGGCGGCGACCAGCTCCGGCTCCGGCCCGCCGGTCCACACGCGCACCTGGCCGGCACGCAGGTCGGTGCCGAGCACGCCGGCCCACGGCACCTTCGGCGCGAACCACCGCCGACGCCGCAGCCCTTCGGCGTCCGCGTCGATCCGCGGGTGGCCACCCCCGCCGAACCGCACGGTGGCGCCAGCCGTGATCGAGTCGACCGCGGCGCGCGCGATCCGCGGGCAGGCCGCCGATTCGACGAGCTCGACCAGCCGCCGCCACGTCTCGCGCGCGTCCTCGAGCTCGCTGCCGCCGCGGAAGGCGTCGAACACGAACCGGCTCCGCATCGGCCCGCGGGCCAGGCCCAGCGCGTAGCTGGCCTGGTGCGGCCGGGCCGCCGCGTGGTAGGCGACCCGGTCCACCTCGGCCAGCCGGAAGATCCGGTCACCGATCACGATCACGTCACCCGCCGCGGCGAGCGTGCGCCCGCCGCTGCAGACCCGCACCTCGCCGGAGCCGGTGAACGAGAACTTCCCGCCCGCCATCGGGCTACTTGCCGGTCTTCGCCAGGCAGAGCACGACGCCGGTCTCGCCCTCCTTGCCCTGCCAGAACACCTGGTCGGCGTCCGGGTACGGGGTGCACGCGCTGATCTGCGCCTCGATCTGCGTCTTGTCCTCGACGCGCGCGACGACCTTGAGCGTCGCTTCGGGCGTCCCGCAGTCGACGATCTTCACGTAGTTCTCGCCGCTTTCGGTGACGCAGTTGCCGACCTGGGCGTTCTCGCCGTTGGACCGGGTGGCCACCCAGACCAGGGCGAGGATCGCGGCGACGACGATCAGGAACACGGTGAGCACGATCTTCTGCCGCCGCTTCGACTTCTTCGGCGCGGCCGGCTGCTGCGGCGGCGGGCCGGGCATCCCGGCCTGCGGCGGCACCGGCCGCGCCGGGTCCGGGTACTGGGGTCCACCGGTCTGGGTCATGGCGTTTCCTCCCTCGAACGTCCAGCTGTCGCCTTCTAGGCGTTCCACCCGTGTTCCACGGCGTTCCACCCGCGGTCGCGCGGCGCGGGCCAGGATGGGACCGCCCCGCTCCCGACGTGAGGACCCCGAGGATGACCCGACTGCCCGCACTGGCCGTCACGGCTTTGACGACCGCCGCGCTGCTGACCGGCGGAACAGCCGAAGCGGCGAGCCCGCCGTTCACCGGCTCGGTCTTCCGCGCCACGCACAACAGCTACTCGGGCAGCGTCGACGGCGCGAAGAACTCGATCGCCTACCAGCTCGACCACGGCGTCCGGTTCATCGAGTACGACATCCACGACAACGGCTACGCCACGAGCCACGACTACGGCGTCGGGCACGACTCGCCCGGCAACGCCGTCGACCACAGCGGCGGCAACCCCGCGTCGAACAACCTGCGCGACTGGCTGTCCACGGTCAACACGTGGTCGGCGGCGCACCCGGCGGCCGCACCGATCGTCGTCATGCTCGACCTCAAGGACAACCTGACCGACAACGCGAACTTCGCGGCCGGCAACCTCGTCGCCGTCAACCAGGAGCTGGAGTCGGTGTTCGGCGCCCGGCTGCTGCGGGCGCAGGACTACCCGGCCGGCTCGCCGACCGTGGACGCGCTGCGCGGGCGCGTGCTGCCGCTGCTGTCCGGCGACGGCACCAGCCGCGGCGAGTACAAGCGGGACGTCGGCTACCACCCGGCCGTCGCGCTGAACGGGCGCGGCCAGGTCGTCGAGGTGCACGATTCCGGCGGCGGCGCGCTTTGGTACTGGACCGGCACCTACGGCGCCGACGGCCGCGTCACCTGGCTGCGGCACGGGACGTACGACAGCGGCCAGACGCCCGCCGTCGCGCTCAACGACAACGGCGACCTCGTCGAGGTCCACCAGTCGCCGGGCGCGAGCACGCTCTGGTACCACGTCGGCAAGCTCGGCTCCGACGGCGAGATCACCTGGCAGGCCAGCCACCAGTACGACAACGGCGTCCAGCCGACGGTCGCCTTCACCGACGCGACGCACCTGCGGGAGATCCACCAGAGCCAGAGCGGCAGCCAGAACTGGAGCTGGAACGGCGCTCTTTCGGCCACGACGGTCTCGTGGACCGGCAACGCCAAGACGTCCGACGCGCGGTTCGCCAAGGACACCGCCGCCAACGGCACCCGGCGGGCGCGGGTGTGGACCGGCGCCGACGGCCCGACGCCGTCGAACACCCTGCGCGTGGACACCGCGAGCGTCACCGGCGACCGGATCCGCTACCGGCAGGTCGCGTTCGACGAGTTCCAGCAGGGCGACAGCGCGGAGCTCCAGCAGGGCGCGCTGTTCTACGGGGCGCCCGCGACGGAGTCGGCGTTCATCACCTCGGCCCGCCAGTCGGGCAAGCTGGTCCGCGGCTGGGACTTCGACTCGGCGGGCGACGCGACGACGCCCCTGGCGAACTACCCGGCGACGAACCACCCGTACGACGCCTGGTACCAGACGCTGCTGACCCAGAACGGCGCGGTCGAGTAGGCCCCGGCGAACGTCATGAACGACTCTTTCATGTCGCCAGATGACATGAAAGAGTCGTTCATGTCAGTTCAGCCGGGGTCGTAGGAGCAGCGGGTGCCGGTGTGCACGCCGTCGCGCAGGACGTCGCCGATCACCGCGTCCGCCGCCGCGATGCGGGTCAGCGCGCGGCGGATCGCCTTGCCCACCGCGATCCGCGCCTTCTCCTCCGCGCCTGCGAACTCGCGGACCCGGCCCGCCAGCCCCGCGGCGGCCGACAGCTCGCCCAGCAGCCAGTCGCGTTCGGTGCGCACCTTCTCCGCGCGGCCGGCGTCGTGGTTGGCCTCGTGCTCGTCGAGCTCGGCCTCGAGGTTCGCGAGCCAGCGCCGGTAGTGCGCGGTCGCCGCCTGGTCGAGCATCGGCTGCGGGGACGTCGCCTCGGCCACCACCCCGTGCGCCAGCTCGACCGCGGTCAGCTCGTGGCCCGGGTTGTCCAGCAGCGTCGCCAGGTAGCCCATGCCGACGCTGTGCTCGACCACGGCGGACCGCCCGTCCAGGGCGAAGTGCCAGTGGCTGCCCTGACGCCGGCACGTGACCCGCCGGTCCGCGACGCGGACCGCGAAGCCGGGCAGCACCATCCCGAGCTGCTCGGCCTCGCGCGTGGCCGCGGCCAGTTCACGCCCGGCTTCGGCCGAGCCGGGTCCGAGCGCCTGCGCGAGCCGGGCGCGGGACAGCGCCGCGGCCGGCCAGTGGGCCAGCGCGAGGTTGTCGCGCACCGCCGCCCGGAAGTGCTCGATGGCGCGCTCGGTCTCGCCCGCGGTCAGCATCGCCACGCCCAGCGCGTGCTGCGCCGAGCCGAAGCACGCGACGGCGAGGCTGCCCATCATCGGCAGCCGGGCGAACGGCGTGAGCAGTGCGTACGCGGCGAGCGCGGATTCGACGTCCGAGAGCAGGTAGGCCGACTCGACGATCCCGTACATCGACACGAGCCAGCTGCTCGACCGCGGCAGCAACGCGAGGTCGCGCCCGCGCAGCCGGGCCAGCGCGCCGGCCGCCTCGCGCTCGTCCCCGGCCGAAGCGGCGGCGACGGCCAGCCCGGCGACGAACGCGTTGTCCACCGCGCTGAGCGTCGGCGAATGCACCGTCTCCCGCAGCACCGACAGCAGCTCGCCGACGCGGCCCTGGAACCACCGGATGGCGCCGAGCTGCGCGGTGTACCAGCCGATCGCGTCGGCGTCCCCGGCCTGCTCGCCGCGCAACGCGCAAGCCGCCGCGCGCGCCTCGGCCTCGGCGAACCGGCCGGCGCGGATGCTGAGCATGACGTCGATCGCGTCGAGCACGAACCCGACCGCGAGGTGATCGCGTTCGGCCAGCAGGCCCCGCAGGTCGGCGAGCCCGCGCTGCGCGTGCGGGTCGCCGTCGAGGAAGAGGTCGACCGTGCGCCAAAGCAGGCCCATCAGCAGGTCGCTGCGCCGCCCGGTGCGGAAGCCCTCGGTGATCAGCTCCTGCGCGAGCGCGCGGCGCTGGCCGCCGTGGTCGGGCCCGAGCAGGCAGTGGTGGGCCAGGCTCGCGGCCTCGACCCAGGCGACCGGGTCGCCCGCGCGCTTGGCCTCTTCGAGCACGGCGAGGATCTCGTTGCTCTCCCCCGCCACGTAGTCGGCCTCGCCCGCGAGCCGGGCCTTGAGCCGCAGGGCCAGCGACGACCCCGGGTCGACGGCGGTCCGCGCGCTGCGCAGCCGCGCCTGCAGCAACGCCGCCGCCGGCGCGCTCCGGTGTTCGTGCACCC
This sequence comes from Amycolatopsis sp. NPDC051061, assembly GCF_040682935.1. Classification (NCBI taxonomy): domain Bacteria; kingdom Bacillati; phylum Actinomycetota; class Actinomycetes; order Pseudonocardiales; family Pseudonocardiaceae; genus Amycolatopsis; species Amycolatopsis sp. NPDC051061. The sequence goes on along the minus strand of NZ_JBFBBZ010000087.1, from coordinate 12,283 downwards.
ACAACCCGCCCATGCCCAGCGCGGCGCGCGCCATCCCCGCCCCGTCGCACTCGGCCTCCGCGGCCCGGTACGCCCGGTCGAACCACTCCCGGCCGGCGCGCAGGTCGCCGTCGGCCTCGAGTGCGCGCTCCCCGTTGCACAGCAGCTCGCCGAGCGCAGTGGCCGGTCGCGTCTCGCTGTCCAGCATCGCCGCCCCCTCTCCCCCCGGGAAATGGTGCCCGCGCGACCGGCCGGGGTCAACGTGGGAAAACCGGCGGGAAAGCCCTGGTCACGGCCGGGAATTTTCCGCCGTCACGGTCCGCGCGCGGTCCGTTCGCGACCGTCGCTGACGGCGGCCGTCAGCGCTTCGCCAGGGATCGGTAAGCCCGCCCGGCGAAGCTCTGCGGCATGAAGAACCTCAGCGTCCTGATCTCCGGCGCCAGCATCGCCGGCCCCGCCCTCGCCCTCTGGCTGTCCCGCTACGGCTGCACCGTCACCGTCGTCGAACGGGCCCCGTCGGTGCGCCCGGGCGGCCAGGCCGTCGACTTCAAGGGCGCCACCCACCGGACCGTGCTGGAGCGGATGGGCATCCTCGACGACGTCCTGGCCCACCAGACCGGCGGCACCGACCAGACGATCGTCGACGCCGACGGACGGCCCCAGGCGGTGATCCCCGGCGAGTTCACCGGCGGCGAGATCGAGATCCGCCGCGGCGACCTGGCCGACCTCCTGTACGAACGCACCGCCCCGCACTGCGAGTACCTCTTCGGCGACACCATCACCTCGCTGACCGAGACGGCCGACGGCGTCGACGTCACCTTCGACAACGCCGCCCCGCGCCGGTTCGACCTCGTCGTCGGCGCCGACGGCATCCACTCGAACGTCCGGCGGCTGGCCTTCGGCCCGGAAGGCGACTACGTCCACTTCCTCGGCCACTACTACGCCCTGGCCGAGCTGGGCCGGCAGGTAGCCGACGGTGAGGCCGTGATGTACAACGAGCCGGGCCGGATGGCCGCGGTCGGCGGGCCGAAGGCGTCGGCGTTCTTCGTCTTCTCCTCGCCGGAGCTGGACTACGACCGCACCGACACCGGCACCCAGCGGAAGCTGGTGGCCGCCGCCTACGGCGACGCCGGCTGGCGGGTACCCGAGCTGATCGAGAAGCTGCCGCAGGCCCGCGAGTTCTACCTCGACTCGCTCGCCCGCGTCACGATCGACCACTACTCGCGCGGCCGCGTAGTCCTGCTCGGCGACGCCGCCTACGGCAACACCCTCGGCGGCTTCGGCACCGGCCTGGCGATCGTCGGCGCGTACGTGCTCGCCGGCGAGCTCCTCAAGGCGAACGGCGACCACCGCGTCGCCTTCGCCCGCTACGAAGAGCAGCTCCGCACCTACGCGAAGGTCTCGCAGCGCGCCAGCGCGGGCCCGTTCCTCGCGCCGCCGTCCCGGCTGCGGATCAAGCTGCGGGACTGGACGTTCAAGTCCCGCTTCCTGCTCCGCATGATGCTCAAGATGACCGACGACTTCGCCACCGACATCGAGCTGAAGGACTACGCCTCGGGCTCGTAGGCCAGGTTGGGCCGCAGCCACTGCTCGACCTCGGCCCGCTCGACGCCCTTGCGGCGCGCGTAGTCCTCGATCTGGTCGCGGCCGAGCCTGCCGACGGTGAAGTACTTCGATTCCGGGTGGGCGAAGATCAGCCCGGACACGCTCGCCGCCGGCGTCATGGCGAACGACTCGGTCAGGGCCATGCCCAGCTCGTCGGCTTCCAGGAGTTCGAACAGCTCGCGCTTCTGGCTGTGGTCCGGGCTGGCCGGATAGCCCAGTGCCGGGCGGATGCCGCGGAAGCGCTCCGCGTGCAGATCCGCCAGCTTCGGCTCGGCGTCCGGCTCGAACCAGTCACGGCGGGCCTTCAGGTGGATGTACTCGGCGAAGGCTTCGGCGAGCCGGTCGGCCAGCGCCTTGACCATGATCGCGCGGTAGTCGTCCTGTTCGGCCTCGTAGCGGGCAGCGAGCTGTTCGGCGCCGTGGATGGCGACCGCGAAGCCACCGAGGTGGTCGCCTTCGGGGGCGACGTAGTCGGCGAGACAGCGGTTCGCCCGGTCCATCGGCTTCGACGTCTGCTGCCGCAGCATCGGGAACCGGACGTGCGAGAACTCGCCGTCGAGGCGGATGTCGTCACCCTCCGAGTGGGCCGGCCAGTACGCGTACGCGCCCTTCGCGGTGAAGCTGCCGTCCGCGATGATCTCGTCCAGCAGCGTGTTCGCGTCGTCGAACAGCTCGCGCGCGACCGGCTGCTCCAGGATCGCCGGGTACTTGCCCTTGAGCTCCCAGGCCAGGAACAGGAACTGCCAGTCGACCATCTCGCGCAGCGCGGCGATGCTCGGCTCTTCGACGCGGACGCCGGTGAACACCGGCGTCGGCAGGTCGGCGAACGACACCTTCTCCGGGTTCGCGCGGGCCTGCTCCAGGGTGAGCATCGGACGGCGCTGCTTGTTCGCATGCTGCTCGCGCAGCACTTCCTGGTCGGCGCGGTTCTGCTCGGCCAGCACGATCGAGCGGTCCGGGTCGAGCAGATCGGACACGACGCCGACCACCCGCGACGCGTCGAGGACGTGCACGGTCGCGTTGTCGTACGCGGGCGCGATGCGCACGGCGGTGTGCTGGCGGGACGTCGTCGCGCCGCCGATCAGCAGCGGCATCTTCAGCCCGCGCCGCTGCATCTCGGTGGCCACGTTGACCATCTCGTCCAGCGACGGCGTGATCAGCCCGGACAGCCCGACGGCGTCGGCGCCTTCGGTGACGGCGACGTCGAGGATCTTCGCGGCCGGCACCATCACCCCGAGGTCGATCACCTCGTAGTTGTTGCAGCCGAGCACCACGCCGACGATGTTCTTGCCGATGTCGTGGACGTCGCCCTTGACCGTGGCGAGCACGACCTTGCCCTGCCCGTTCGACACCTCCGCGCGGCCGGCCAGCCGGGCTTCCTCCTTCTCGGCCTCCATGAACGGCTCGAGGTAGGCGACCGAGCGCTTCATCACGCGGGCGCTCTTGACCACCTGCGGCAGGAACATCTTGCCGGAGCCGAACAGGTCGCCGACGATCTTCATGCCGTCCATCAGCGGACCTTCGATCACCTCGAGGGGCCGGGCCTTGACCTGGCGCGCCTCTTCGGTGTCTTCCTCGATGAAGTCGACGATGCCGTGGACGAGCGCGTGCGAGAGCCGCTCCTCCACGGTGCCTTCGCGCCAGGACAGGTCGACGACGCGCTTGGTGCCGCTGCCCTTGACGTTCTCGGCGAAGCTCACGAGCCGGTCGGTGGCGTCCTCACGGCGGTCGAAGAGCACGTCCTCGACCAGTTCCAGCAGGTCCGCGGGGATGTCCTGGTAGACGGCGAGCTGGCCGGCGTTGACGATGCCCATGTCGAGCCCGGCGGCCACGGCGTAGTAGAGGAACGCGGAATGCATCGCTTCGCGGACGATGTCGTTGCCGCGGAAGGAGAACGACAGGTTCGAGATGCCGCCGCTGGTGCGGGCACCCGGGCAGCGCTCCTTGATCCGCGGCAGCGCGTCGATGAAGGCCTTCGCGTAGCCGTTGTGCTCGGCGATACCGGTGGCGACGGCGAGGACGTTCGGGTCGAAGATGATGTCCTCACCCGCGAACCCGGCCTTCTGCGTGAGCAGGTCGTACGCGCGGCCGCAGATGTCCACCTTGCGGTCGGCGGTGTCGGCCTGGCCCTGCTCGTCGAAAGCCATCACGACGACGCCGGCGCCGTAGTTGCGGATGACGCGGGCCTGGGCGAGGAACGGCTCCTCGCCCTCCTTGAGGCTGATCGAGTTGACGACGCCCTTGCCCTGCAGGCAGCGCAGGCCGGCTTCGAGCACGCTCCACTTGGAGCTGTCGACCATCACCGGGATCCGGGCCACCTCGGGCTCGGTGGCGATGAGGTTGAGGAACGTCGTCATCGCCTCCTCGGACTCGAGCAGGTCGGCGTCCATGTTGACGTCGAGCAGGTTGGCCCCGCCGCGGACCTGCTCCAGCGCGACGTCGACCGCGCCCTGGTGGTCGTCGGACTCGATGAGCCGCCGGAACCGCTTGGAGCCGGTGACGTTGGTGCGCTCGCCGATCATCACGAAGCCGGTGTCGGCGCCGATGCCGAACGGCTCGAGCCCGCTGAACCGCGTGTGCGTGCGCGGCTCGGGCACCTCGCGAGGCGTGACGCCCTTCGCCGCGGCGGCGATCTTCGCGATGTGCGCCGGGCTCGTGCCGCAGCAGCCGCCGACCAGGTTGACCAGGCCGTCGCGGGCGAACCCGCCGATCAGCCCGGCGGTCTCCTCCGGTGTCTGGTCGTAGCCGCCGAAGGCGTTGGGCAGGCCGGCGTTCGGGTGGCAGGCGACGTAGGTGCCGGCGATCCGCGACAGCTCCTCGACGTGCGGGCGCATCTCCTCGGCGCCGAGCGAGCAGTTGACGCCGACGACCAGCGGCTTCGCGTGCTCGATCGAGCTCCAGAACGCCTCGACGGTCTGGCCCGAGAGCGTCCGGCCGCTCAGGTCGACGATGGTGACGGAGATCCACAGCGGCAGGTGCGGCGCGACGTCGCGGGCGGCGGCGATGGCGGCCTTGCAGTTGAGCGTGTCGAAGATCGTCTCGATCATCAGCAGGTCGACGCCGCCTTCGGCGAGCGCGGCGATCTGCTCCGCGTACGCGGCCTTGACCTGCTCGAACGTCACCGCGCGGTACGCCGGGTCGTCGACCTTGGGCGAGAGGCTGAGCGTGACGTTCAGCGGGCCGATCGAGCCCGCGACGAACTTTCCGCCCAGCTCGTCGGCGGCCTGGCGGGCCAGCTGCGCGCCGCGGACGTTCATCTCGTGGACGTGGTCCTGCAGCCCGTAGTCGGCCTGGCCGATGCTGGTGGCGGTGAAGGTGTTCGTCGTGGTGATGTCCGCGCCGGCCGCGAGGTACTGGCGGTGCACGTCGAGGATGACGTCCGGGCGGGTGAGGTTGAGCAGGTCGGGGTCGCCGGTGACGTCGTGGGTGTGCTCGCCGAAGCGGTCGCCGCGGTAGTCGGCCGGGGTCAGCCCGGCGCCCTGCAGCATGGTGCCCCAGGCGCCGTCGAGCACCGCCACCCGCTGCCCGAGCAGCTCGCGCAGGCGCGCGGTGGCTTCGGGTTCGCTGGGGGTTTCTCGCGGGGTGATCGGGTTCACCGGCAGCCTCCCTCATCCGGGAGGCGCCCTTGATCGGTGGATCCCGGTCGAGCGTGGCGGACCCGGCGGTCCGTTGCAGCGCCTCTCGACCTGTGGTCCACGGTACTGGAAACGGGCATACGCACGCCAACCCGTCCCGCCGGTGCGTCCACTGACTGGGACACCGTGAGTCCACAATGGATTGCTGGGTCCACCCCTGCCTCCGCCTCGTGTCATTCCCGGGCCTGTCCACCCTGACGCGTCGCGCGCCGGCGCTCTGCTCCCCGCCTGCGCAGCCGGGGTCGCCTCGATCATCGTTCGAGCGCGCCGCAATGTTACTCTCCGCGTTCGCCGTGAATACTTTTCGTACTGGCCGGCGGCCTTGAAAACTGAAACACGTTCTAATACGCTCCTCGCGTGGACTACGGAATCGTGCTGTTCACCAGCGACCGCGGCATCACCCCGGCCTCGGCGGCGCGCGCCGCGGAAGCCGCGGGGTTCGCCACCTTCTACGTGCCCGAGCACACGCACATCCCGGTCAAGCGCGAGTCACCGCACCCGCGCACCGGCGACGCGTCCCTGCCCGACGACCGCTACAGCCGCACGCTGGACCCGTGGGTGGCGCTGGCGACGGCGGCCGCGGTGACGTCGCGGATCCGGCTGTCCACGGCGGTCGCCCTGCCGGTGGAGAGCGACCCGATCACGCTGGCCAAGACGATCGCGAGCCTGGACCACCTCTCCGGCGGCCGCGTCACGCTCGGCACCGGCTTCGGCTGGAACGTCGACGAGCTGACCGACCACGGCGTCCCGGGCAACCGCCGCCGCACGGCGCTGCGCGAGTACCTCGAAGCGATGAATGCACTGTGGACGTCCGAAGAAGCCGCTTACGACGGGGAGTTCGTCTCGTTCGGCCCGAGCTGGGCGTGGCCGAAGCCGGTCCAGGCGCACATCCCGGTGCTGCTCGGCGCGGGCCCGACGGAGAAGACGTTCCGCTGGATCGCCCGCCACACGGACGGCTGGATCACGACCCCGGCGGACTCCGACCTGGACGGGCACGTGGCTCTGCTGAAGGAGATCTGGGCCGCCGAGGGCCGGCCGGGCGCGCCGCGGATCTGCGCGCTCGGCGAACGACCGGACCCGGACCGGTTGGCGCACCTGGATTCCCTCGGCGTGACCGAGACGATCTTCGGGTTACCGGACCGGGCACCGGAGGAGGTCGAGGCCTGGATCGGCCGGCTGGCCGGCAAGCTCGGGCTCGTCACCGCCTCCGCGCGCTGAGGCCGTCCTCAGAACCAGTGCAGGCAGTGCGGCGCGCGCTCGGCGCGGAAGAGCGCGTCGGCGAGCGCCGTCGCGGCCGGGTGGTGGGCGCGGATGTGCCCGGCCCGCACGAGCGTGCTCGGGGCGAGGCCGCCGAGGTAGAGCGAACCCAGGTCGCTCACGTCCAGCGACAGGTCGGGCTCCCGGTTCGTCGAGCCGCACTCGGCCTTGCCGTCCCGGACCGTCAGCAGGTAACGCCCCCGCTCGCCGAGGAACGGGTCGTCGACGTCGAGGACCAGCTCGCCGTCGACCTCCCAGCCGCGTGCCGTCAGCGCGCGCGGGATGTCCAGCAACCGCACCCACAGCCAGTCGGTCTCGTCCCCGGCCTGGCCGGCGCGGAAGTCCGCGAACTGCCAGCGCAGCGGGTGCCCGGGTGGGCAGTGCTTGAACACCACCTGAGTGACCAGGTCGTGCTCGAGCGCGAACCGGGCCAACGCCGTCGCGACGGCAGTGTCGGTCATGTCGGCCGTGATCGTCTCGTCGACCGTCAACGTGCCGGATTCCACCGAGTAGCTCGCGTACCCGTCCGCGACGCCGTCTTCGTCCCGGTGGACGGCGACGTACCGCGGCGCCGGGGAGACCGGTGGCTGCCCCGCGCCCCCGGCCCACCAGCGGTGCGGCCGGGACAGCGCCCCGGGCTGGGCGCGGCGGTACCGGTCGTAGACGTCTTCCAGGACGTCGCCGCAGCCGGCCCGCCGCAGCACCTCGATCGAGCCGGGCGCGGCCGCTGCCCCCGCGCGCGGGGGCGCGAACGCGGCCTGGTGGCGGGACACCGTCAGGCGCTCGGTGTAGGTCGCCGGTCCGTAGCCGAACCGGCGGTAGATCCCGGCCTCCGAGGCCAGCAGCACGGACAGGGCCTCGCCCCGCGCCCGGACGTCGGCGAGCTGGTGGCGCATCATCGCGTTGAGGACGCCCCGGCGCCGGTGCGAAGGCAGGACGCCGACCGCGGTCACCCCGGCCACCGGGACGAGGATCTCCCCGGGCAGGGTCAGCTCGAAGCTGTACGCGGCGGCGGTGCCGACGGGCCGCCCGTCCGGCGCCACCGCCAGCACGCCCCGCTCCATCTCCAGCGCCGAGAGAAGCCCGGACCCGGGTTCCGGGAAACGCGCGAACGCGGTGTACAGCGTGTCCGCGAAGGTGTCGCGGTCCTGCTCGGTCGTGGCACGGATCTCCATCCGGGCACAGTGCAGCCCCGGCCGCGGCCGGGGCAAACCCATTACGGCGGGGCACGGACGAATCCGTGCCCCGCCGCCCGAGAACCCCCCGGGGTCAGCTCTTGGCCGCGACCCCCTGGCGCTCCCGGAGGTCGAGCTCGATCTGCTCCAGCGAGCGGCCCTTCGTCTCCGGGACGAGCCACTTCGTGAGCACGAACAGCACCACGTTGATCCCGGCGAACAGGAACATCGACCCGCCGATGCCGAGCGAACCCACGGCGGAGATGAGCGGGAACACCGCGCTCACGATGCCCGTCGCCGCCCAGAGGATGACGCTGCTGAGGCCCATGCCCGTCGCGCGGTACTTCAGCGGGAACACCTCGGCCATCATCACCCAGACGACCGCGCCCCAGCCGAGTTCGTAGCCGACCAGGTACAGCACCATCATCACCAGCATCAGGATGCCGCGCGTGCCGGTGTCGTGGACGTTCAGCACCACGAGCCCGGCCGCCACCAGCGTGATCACCATGATCACGTTGCCGACGAGCAGCAGCGGCTTGCGGCCCCAGCGGTCGACGACGAACACGACCCACGCGGTGAACAGGAACTTCGTGACGCCCAGCAGCACGCCGGACAGCAGCGCGGCCTGCGTGGCGAAGCCGAGACCGATCAGCATCGTCGGGAAGTACGCGTTGATCGCGTTGACCCCGCTGAACTGCTGGCCGACCGCGAGCAGGACGGCGACGATCATCATCGGCCGCACGAAGCCGGAGAACAGGTCGCGGAAGCGCGGCTTGCTCTCGGTGTCCATCTGGATGACCTCGCGGATGGTCGCGATCTCCTCGTCGAGGTTCACGGTGTTGCCGTGCGCGCTCTCCAGGACCCGCCGGGCTTCCGCCTCCTGGCCGTTCTTGAGCAGCCAGCGCGGCGTCTCCGGCAGGAACGCCAGCCCGCCGAGCAGGATCACGGCGGGCACGATCGCGCCGGCGAACATCCAGCGCCACGCGGAGATCGGGCCGAGCCAGTAGCTGACCAGGAACGCGATCAGGATGCCGAGCACGATGAAGATCTGGTTCAGCGCGCCCATCGCGCCCCGCAACCGGGCGGGCGCCAATTCGGACAAGTACGTCGGCACGGTCGACGACGAAAGGCCGATGCCGAGGCCGATCACCAGCCGCGAAATCACGAGCAGCGCGAACGTCGGCGAGAAGCTCGCCGCGAGCGTGCCCACGATGACGATCGCCGCGGCGACCATGATCGTGCGCCGCCTGCCGAGTGCTTCGTTGATGCGGCTGGAGAACAGCGCACCCACGATGGCACCGACCGACAGGCTGGCGGTGATCACGCCCTTGTCCCAGGCGGTCAGCGACCAGGCTTTCCCGATGAACGGGAGCACTCCGGAGATCACGCCGAGGTCGTAGCCGAACAAGATGCCGCCGAGCGCGCCGAAGAAGTACAAGGTGGTTCGGCTGATATGCCGCGCCGGGGCTGTCTGCGTCATTGCCGGGTCGCCTCTTTCGTAGGTCCAGTCCAGCCAGCGGCACCACACTCACACGCCGGAAAAAGCCGGGCAAGACAGTCGTTGGTAACGATTCAGAAACGTGATCGACGTTCACATATGTGATACCGGTTGGCGCACAACACTGCTCCATCCGCCACACCCTCCTTTCCGGCCGCGAACCGGTACACAATGGACACGCCTCGCCCCCGTCCGGGGTTCACGAAATCCATTGTGGACAGAAGCGGCAGGCGAAATCGTCGAAGCCGTTTGCCCTGGTCCGAGCCCCTACCGATGGACCTTTACAAGGTTCCGAGCGCCGGTCTACCTTCCTCTGGAAGCGCTCCCAGAATCGTGGAGGCAGACGTGCGAAGCTCGCAACCCCGTTCACTGAGACGACTACTGGCGGGCACGCTCGCCTTCGTCGTACCGGCCGCCGTCGCGGTCACCGTCGCCGCCGCGCCGGCGTCCCCCGCCGCCCCCGCCGCCACCACGTGGCGCAACGCGGAGATCGGCGGCGGCGGGTTCGTCCCCGGCATCGTCTTCAACCAGGCCGAACCCGGCCTCGCCTACGCCCGCACCGACATCGGCGGCGCGTACCGCTGGAACTCCGCCACCGGCCGCTGGCTCCCGCTGCTCGACTCGGTCGGCTGGACCGACTGGGGCCACAACGGCGTCGTCAGCCTGGCCACGGACGCCGTGGACCCGGACCGCGTCTACGTCGCGGCCGGGATGTACACCAACAGCTGGGACCCGAACAACGGTGCGGTCCTGCGCTCGGCCGACCGCGGCGCGACCTGGCAGACCTCGGCGCTGCCGTTCAAGCTCGGCGGAAACATGCCCGGCCGCGGCATGGGCGAGCGGCTCGCCATCGACCCGAACCGCGACAGCGTCCTCTACCTCGGCGCCCCGAGCGGCAACGGGCTCTGGCGCAGCACCGACGCCGGCGTCACCTGGGCGAAGGTGACCGCCTTCCCCAACCCCGGCAACTACGCGCCCGACCCGAGCGATCCCTCGGGCTACTCCAGCGACAACGAAGGCGTCACCTGGGTGACGTTCGACCCGTCGACCGGTACCCGCGGCAGCACGACGCAGACGATCTACGTCGGCGTCGCGGACAAGGCGAACACCGTCTACCGCAGCACCGACGGCGGCGTGACGTGGGCCCGGCTGGCCGGGCAGCCGACCGGGTTTCTGGCGCACAAGGGCGTCCTCGACCCGGTCGGCGGCTACCTCTACCTCGCGACCAGCGACACCGGCGGCCCGTACGACGGCGCGAAGGGCGACGTCTGGAAGTACGCCACGAAGACCGGCGTGTGGACGCGGATCAGCCCGATCGCCTCCGACAGCACCGACGACTACTTCGGCTTCAGCGGCTTGACGATCGACCGGCAGCACCCGAACACGCTGATGGTCGCGACGCAGGTGTCGTGGTGGCCGGACGTCATCTTCTTCCGCAGCACCGACGGCGGCGCCACCTGGACCCGGATCTGGGACTTCACGAGCTACCCCGACCGATCGCTGCGCTACACCCAGGACATCTCCTCGGTGCCGTGGCTGACGTTCGGCGTCCAGGCCGCTCCGCCGGTGCCCTCGCCCAAGCTCGGCTGGATGACCGAGTCGGTGGAGATCGACCCGTTCGACTCGAACCACCTGCTCTACGGCACCGGCGCGACCATCTACGGCACCTCCGACCTGACGAAGTGGGACAGCGGCGGAAAGATCACGCTCAAGCCGGTCGTCGGCGGCCTCGAAGAGACCGCGGTGCTGGACCTGATCAGCCCGCCGTCGGGTGCGCCGCTGATCACCGGGCTCGGCGACATCGGCGGGTTCCGGCACGACAGCCTCGACGCCGTCCCGCCGACCATGTTCACCTCGCCGGTGTTCACGACGACGACCAGCCTCGACTACGCCGAGCTGAACCCGGCGACGATCGTCCGCACGGGCACGCTCGACCGGACCGCCCGGCCGAACGACAACCGGATCGCCTTCTCCACCGACGGGGGCAAGAACTGGTTCCAGGGCGCCGAACCGGGCGGCGGCGCGAGCGGCGGGACGGTGGCCGCGGCCACCGACGGCAGCCGCTTCGTGTGGAGCCCGGATGGCACCGCGGTCAGCTACTCGGTGGGCTTCGGCTCGTCGTGGACGGCGTCGGCCGGCATCCCGGCGGGCGCGGTGGTCGAGGCCGACCGCGTGGATCCGAAGCGGTTCTACGGGTTCGCGGCGGGCCGGTTCTACGTCAGCACCGACGGCGGCGCGACGTTCACCGCGACCACGGCCACCGGCCTCCCCAGCACCTCGGTGCACTTCAAGGCGATGACGGGCGTGACCGGTGACGTCTGGCTGGCCGGCGGCTCCGGCACGACGTACGGTCTGTGGCACTCGACCGACTCCGGAGCGTCCTTCACGAAGCTGAGCGGGGTCACCGAAGCCGACAACATCGGGTTCGGCAAGGCCGCTCCCGGGCGGACGTATGCGGCGTTATACGCCATCGCGAAGATCGGTGGGGTGCGCGGGATCTTCCGGTCGGACGACGCCGGTGCGTCGTGGACGCGGATCAACGACGACCGGCACCAGTACGGCAACATCGGGGCGGCGCTGAGCGGGGATCCGCGGGTGTACGGGCGGGTGTACGTGGGCACGAACGGGCGGGGCGTGATCGTGGGCGAGTCCGGCGGTGACCAGCCGCCGCCCACGACGACCACCACCACTTCTCCCCCGACGACCACGACCACTCCGGTGCCGTCTTCGTCGTGCACCGCGGCCTACACGGTCACGAACCAGTGGCAGGGCGGTTTCCAGGCGGGGGTGAAGGTCGGGAACACGGGAACCGTGCCGGTCAGCGGGTGGACGCTCACCTGGTCGTTCGCCGACGGCCAGCGCGTGACGCAGGCCTGGAACGCGCAGGTGACGCAGTCCGGCACGGCGGTGTCGGCGATCGACGCGGGGTGGAACATGACGATCCCGGCGGGCGGCAGCGCAGAGTTCGGCTTCACCGGCACCTCCGGCACCACCAACGCAAAACCGACCACGATCAGCCTCGACGGCAAGGCCTGCACCACCGCCTGAAAGCCGTGAAGGCCTCCTTACCGGCCATAAGAGCCGGTAAGGAGGCCTTCACGGCTTTTCCGGGTCAGCCGGCGGCGAGGAAGTGG
>NZ_JBFBBZ010000086.1:0-26244 GCF_040682935.1 Amycolatopsis sp. NPDC051061 | reverse complement strand
AACTGCGCATCGCCGCGCGCGTACGGCACCTCGTCGACGAGGGCACGGCCATCGACGCCGCGTGCCGCATCATCACCCTCGAAGACCAGCTCCACGAAGCCCGACGACACAACACCCGGCCCCAACCCGCCGCCGGCTGAACCCGCGAGGTGTACCGCCGGCGCCCCGCGGGTGGTACAGCCAAGATCGCTCCGTACGGTCATGTCGGACGGGGTTCGACGGCCGCGTAACGACCAACTGGTGTCGATTTCTTCCTTATTCCGTGGGGCGTGGGATCACGTAGTGTGCTATTGCCATACACGGCCCCTTTGAGTAGGAGACGACATGCAGTTCGCAAGCGAAGAACCAAAGGAGCCGCGGCAAGTCAAGGTCCCCGACCGGGAAGATTTCGGCTTGGTTGTCGACGAAGGCAAAAGCTTCGGCTCCGGCAACGCTCATGTTTACTGTGTCGGCGTCCACTTCCCGGCCACCGGGGAAGTGAAGTTTTACGACAAGAGCAAGGTCACGACCGTCTGACGCCGCACCGATCGACCGGCAACCGCGGTGGGCCCGACCTGCGGCCCACAGCTCCGACGTCGGCCAAGGAGTTTGACAGCCTGTCGGAGCGTGTCGTCCGGCGCCCTTCCCCGCCCCGGGCAAGTAGGCTCACGGGAACGTCGGCGGCGAATCAGACCGGCCTTCGAAGGGAACCACACGTGCAGATTCAGATCAGCACGGACAAGAACGTCCACGGCAGCGACGAACTGATCCAGCGGCTCGAGGCCGAAGTCCAGTCGACGCTGTCGCGCTTCAGCGACCACATCACCCGCCTGGAAGTCCACCTGAGTGACGAAGTCTCAACGGGTGCAGCCAGCGTGGACCGGCGGTGCGTGATCGAGGCGCGCCCGGAGGGCAGGCCGGCGGTCGCGGTCACCCACCATGCGGGCTCGGTGGACGAGGCGTGCCACGGCGCCCTCCGCAAGCTCGAAAGCGTGCTCGAAACCCAGTCCGGACGGGCGGACCACCGCAAGGGAGGGGAGTCCATCCGGCACATGACGGAGGACGGTCCGACGAACGCCACTGGAACGATCTCTCACTGATTCCGCTGGGGCGAACCCAGTTGCCAGCAACAGCTCCACATGGTGAAGAACCCTTTCGTTTCAGTCGCGCGGCTGGTCGGAGGGTTTTCTGCGTTACCACCAAGGGTGACGGCGTCGACGGCGGACGATGACCGCTATCGCGAGCAGGCATGTCGCCGTTGAGCGTGCCGTCTGGGCGGTGGTCGCTATGCCTTCGAAGGGGCTGCCATGCTGTTCGCATGAGCAAATAGCTCGGTGTCGTTTCGGCAGGTCCGGGCTTAGCTTCGGGCAATGGCGAACGAACTGACCATTCCGCTCCTGCCCTGTCCTTCCATCGACGAGATCGCGTCGTTCTACGAGATGCTCGGCTTCGAGATCACCTATCGGCAGACGCGGCCGAACCCGCACGTCGCGGTGCGGCGGGAAGACATCAACCTGCACTTCTTCGGGATGGACGACTACGACCCGGCGCAGTCGTACAGCACGTGCCTGGTCATCGTGGCGGACACCAGCGAGCTGTTCGAGGCGTTCGCGGCGGGGATGCGGTCCGTGCACGGAAAACTGCTCGTCTCCGGCATCCCGCGCATGACCCGGCCGCGGCTGCGCAACGACCGGTACACCGGGTTCACCGTCGTCGATCCGGGCGGTAACTGGATCCGGATCACCAAGGCCGCCGAGGAACCCGAGGCGCAGACCAAGCTCGCCAAAGCCATGGAGAACGCCGCGAGGCAGGCGGATGCGCACGGCGACGAACGCCAGGGGCTGAAGATCCTGGAAGGCGCGTTGAAGCGGGCGACCGGCGACGAACCGGAGTTTCCGGCGGTGCAGGAGTACCGCGACGAGCTCATCGAACGGCTCAAAGGGTCTGAGCCGCGTCCAGCGAGCAGCCAGCGGTCCAACCCGGTCGTGCGCACCCCGGAGAAGCTGACCCACGTCGGCGAGGAGACGCCGCTTGACCCTGCGCCGAAGTCTCCATGAGGGGGCGCAGCACCAGGACGGCGCTTACCGCCATCAGCCCGAGGGTGCACACCTCGACCAGCAGGCCGGCCAGCAGCACCCGGGCCCGCCACCGGTTCAGGCGGCGCACCTCGACGAGGAGCTCGGCCTGGAGCCGGTACTCGGCACGGCGGCTGACGGCGTCGACGCGGTCCCCGTCGGGCTGTTCCGCGATCGCCAGGAGCTCTTGCGCGTCGATGACCGGCATCCGGGTGGGGGCGTTGACCCGCTCCCACCGCTTCCTGCGCGGCGGGACTCAGCCGCGCAGGGCGCTGCCGGCCTGCCACGCGCTCCAGCTGATGGCCCAGTCGCCGTGGCCGTTGTTGATGGCCAGCTGCGGACCACCCGTATTGGTGATCTCGACCACGTCGCCGACGTTGAATGTGTCGAAGAACCACTTGGCGTTCTCGGTGTTCATGTTGAGGCAGCCGTTGGAGACGTTGTCGCTGCCCTGCACGCCGACCGTCTTCAGGTTCTCGTGCAGGTATTCGCCGTCGTTGGAAATCCGGACGTTCCAGTTCTCCGGTGCCTTGTAATAACCCGGGTCGCCTTCGCACACGCCGTAGCTGCAGGAGTCCATGATCTTGTGGTCCTCCTTCGACAGCACCGTGTGCGTGCCGTTGAAGGTCGGCGTCGGGCCGCGCGGTGGGGTGTTGGCGGTCTTGCCCATGCTGGTCGGCGCGGTTTTCACCAGCTGCCCGTTGTGGAACGCCTTGATCTGGTGCGTCTTGCCGTCCGCCTTCGCGATCCAGGAGTCGTGCACCTTGTAGGTGGCCGAGACGTCCTGGCCGCCGTACACGCCGCCGCCGATCGGCATGCCGAAGGTCGTGGTCTCGAGCTTCACCGTCGAGCCGGCCTTCCAGTAGTCCTTGGGCCGGAAGTGCACTTCGCGCTTGCCCACCCAGTACCAGCCGCCGTCCTGGGCGGGCGAGGACGTCACCTTGAAGGACTTCTCGACCGTGGCTTTGTCGGTGACGTCGTGGTCGAACTTCAGGCCGATGATCAGGCCCACGCCGAAATCACCTGACGCCGGCTGAAAAAGCGTAGGCGTGGCGACCCCGGACGGCTTGAGCGTGTGCACTTCGCCGCGCTGCTCGGTCGCCGCACCCGCCTGGTTCACCGCGGTGGCGACCACTTGGTACGTGGCCGCGTACCGCAGGTGATCCGTGCTGGTCCACGTCGTCTTGTCCGGCGACAGAT
The DNA here is from genome assembly GCF_040682935.1 of Amycolatopsis sp. NPDC051061. Taxonomy (NCBI): domain Bacteria; kingdom Bacillati; phylum Actinomycetota; class Actinomycetes; order Pseudonocardiales; family Pseudonocardiaceae; genus Amycolatopsis; species Amycolatopsis sp. NPDC051061. Next base: position 22,990 of record NZ_JBFBBZ010000086.1, on the reverse strand, counting down.
CACCCTTGACGCCGTTGCCGGTCTGCGGGTTCGTGACCGTGACCGCCTGCAACGTGCCGCTCGACGCCTTGACGACGATCGGGTCCTTCGGGCTCAGCTGGTCCCCGCCCTCGAACGCCACCGTCGCGGCCGGCACCCCGGGCACCGTCGCCGTCCCGGCCGCTCCGGCCGGTTGCGCAGTCCCCACCGTCTCGGTCTGTCCACTACATGCAGCCAGCAGCAAGGCCACCAGGCCGAGCCCGGCGATGCGGATCGTTCTCACGATCCACAAGACGCGCCAACCCCGTCCCAAGTTGTGTAACGATCCGGTCTCTCGAGGACATGGGCGTGGTCCATCGTTCCGCCCTGCTCGATCGCATCCGGAAGAACGCCCGCGCGGTCGCCGGTGACGCCTCGGGCGGTACGTTCTTCCTCTGCGATGACGGACCCGGATGGCGCCTCAGCAGACGATGAGGATCTTGACCCACCCGAAGCTGCCCGGCTGCTCGGCGTCGGTGCCACTGGCGAGGCGGGTGACCGGGACCGGGTTGCCCTGGTTGAACAAATGGCCGCTCTGCCCACGCGCGTCCCACTCGTAGGAGCCGTGGTAGGAAATCGAGTGCTCACCGCAGCCTTCGATGAGCGACTTCTTCCCCGTGTAACCGTTCTTTTCGTAGGCGGTGAAGATCGACGTCGCCGCGAGGTTCGTGGCCGGAGCGGCGACGGCGGGAGACACCGTGGTCACCATCGACGCGACCGCCAGCGTTCCACTCGCCCAGATACCGAACTTCTTCATTTGTGGATCCTCCCCCTCAGGAAGGCGTATCCGGCGGACACGCCTGCTGTACCCCCGTGCTGCCTTCCGCACCCCCAGGTCCGGAAGCCAGTCCCCCGGTCGTCAAGATGCCGCTCCGCCGATCGCGTGAATCGAGCGGGAGTTCGCCCCTGACGCCGTCCGCGCCTGCTATCCCACAACCGGGGAGGGATTCAGGTGCTGGATGAACCGAGTACGTCCACGACTCTGGCCGACGTCTTCATCAGGAACACACCACCGCGATGGAATCGCCTGGTCGTTCGCCTGGGGCGGCGGTGACCGGCGTGGTGCGGTTCCGGGTGCTCGGCGAGGTGGCAGCCTCGGCCGGCGGTGATCGGGTCACCCTCGGGCACGCCCGGCAGCGGTGCGTGCTGGCGGTGCTGCTGGTCGAGGCGAACTTGGTCGTGACGACCGATCAGCTGGTGGACCGGGTGTGGGGTGACCGGCCGCCACTGCGGGTCCGGCAGGTGATCAGCAACTACGTGTCCCGGCTGCGGCAGCGGCTGCCCGCCGACGGCGGCGTGGAACTCCAGCGCCGGGGTGGGGGATACGCGTTGCTCGTCGAACCCGGCCGCGTCGATCTGCACCACTTCCGCCGCCTGGTCCACCGCGCACGCGACGAGCCAGACGAGCACCGCGCCTTGGAGCTGCTGGAACAAGCTTCGGCGTTGTGGTCCGGCGACGCCTTCGCCGACATCGACGTCCCGTGGATCGCCGCGGTGCGCGAAGGCTTGTCGATGGAGAGGTTCACCGCCGATGCCGACCGCATCGACCTGGCGCTGCGGCTGGGCCGGTACGCCGGGCTCTTGTCCGAGCTGACCGCCCGGGCCGCCGCACATCCTCTCGACGAACGAGTGGCCGGGCAGCTCATGCTGGCCCGGTACCACGCCGGCCGCCCGGCCGAGGCCCTCGCGGAGTTCCGCCGGGTGCGGACCCGGCTCGCCGAGGAGCTGGGTGTCGACCCGGGCCCGGCGCTGCGGCAGCTGCACCACCGGGTCCTCAACGCCGATCCGGATCTCACGGCGACCGCTCCGCCGCCGGCGCCGGCCGTGCCCTGGCCGCGGCAGTTGCCGCCGCGGCCAGGTCCGTTCAGCAGCCGCGAAGCCTCGCTGGCCCGGTTGACGGAGTTCCTGGCCGGACCCTCGGCGCCCACCGGCGCGAGTCCGATCGCCGTCGTCAGCGGACCCGGCGGGATCGGCAAGACGTGGCTGGCCCTCGAATGGGCGCACCGTCACTCCGGGCAGTTCCCCGATGGCCACCTGTTCGTCGACCTGCGCGGCTTCTGCGCCGACCGCGAGGGTCCCATGGACCCCGGAGTGGCGCTGCGGGGCTTCCTCGACGCCCTGGGAGCCGATCCGGACCGGCTGCCCACCGAACCGCACGCCCTGGCAGCGCTGTTCCGGAGCGTCACGGCCGACCGGCGCCTGCTGGTGGTCCTGGACAACGCGGCCGACGGCGAGCAGGTCCGGGCACTGCTGCCCGGCGGCGGGCGCTGCGCCGTTCTCGTCACCAGCCGCCGCCGGCTGGCCGGGCTGACCACCGCGCACGGCGCCGGCCGGCTGCACCTGGACGTCCTGGCCGGCGACGAGTCTCGTGCCCTCCTGGCCCGGCGGCTGGGCAGCCGGGCGCGAACCGAGGCGGCGGCCGTGGCCGAGCTGACCGCCTCGTGCGGGGGTTTCCCGCTCGCGCTGGGCATCATCGCCACTCGCGCCCAGATGCACCCCGACGTGCCGCTCACCGAGTTCGCCGCCGAACTGCGCCGCCTGGGCCTGGCCGCGCTCGCCGACGACGACCCGGTCGCCAGCCTGCCCGCGGTCCTGTCCTGGTCCTCCCACGCGCTTTCCGCCGGTGTCCGGACCGTGTTCCGGTTGCTCGGCACCGCGCCCGGGCCCGACATCGGCCTGCCCGCCGTCGCCGCCCTCACCGGCCTCCACCCGACCGAGGCCGGCGCGGCTCTGCACACGCTGGAAGAGGCGTCGCTGCTCAGCCAGCACCCGCGCGGCCGGTACCGCATGCACGAGCTGATCCGGTCCCACGCCCGGTCGGCGGCCGCCGACCCCGACCCCGCTGCCGTGCGCCGGCTGACGGACTTCTACCTGCGGACCGCTTACACCGCCGAACGTCTGCTGAACCCGCACGCGCTGCCGATCCGGCTCGCTCCGGCCGTCGTCCGGCCGCACCCCGTGAACGACGTCGGGGCGGCACTTTCCTGGCTGGACTTCGAGCACGCCAACCTGCTGGCCGTCCAGCAGGCCGCGGCGGAGGCCGGGATGCACGCCGTCGTGTGGCAGCTGGCCTGGGCGCTGGTGACTTTCCAGACGCGTCGCGGCCACCACCGCGAGCAGGCGGCCGTGTGGCGGACGGCGCTGGACGCCGCGCGGCACCTGCCCGACCCCGCCGCCCGCACCGTGGCCCACCGCCGGCTCGGCGCCGCCTACGTCGAGCTGGACCGCCACGACGAGGCCGTCGAGCACCTGCACCTGGCGATGGAACTGGCGCAGCGGCACGGAAACACCGGCGACGAGGCTCATACCCAGTACCAGCTGGCGTGGGCCTGGGGCCGCCGCGGCGCCGACCGGCGGGCCTTGGACTACGCGGTCCGCGCGGTGCAGCTGTGCCGCCGGGCCGACCTGCCGGTGTGGGAAGCGGATGCCCTCAACGTCGCCGGTCGGCACGCGACCCGCCTCGGCGACCACGACGCTGCCCGCCGCCACTGCGACGCGGCGCTTTCGCTGCACCGCAGGCACCACAACGCCCGGGGACAGGCGAACGCGCTGCTCAACCTGGGCGAAATCAGCCGGCTGGCGGGGCACCAGACGGAGGCGGTCCACCGGTTCCGCGCCGCCTCGACGCTGTACCGCGACCAGGAGGTGACTCCCGCGGAGGCGGACACGGCCGACCGGCTGGGCCACACCCGCACGACCGTCGACCGCGTCCACGCGGTGTGGCAGGAGGCCTTCTAGGACGAAGTCCGGGCCTGCTTCAAGTTCGACTGGTGGGGACCGGAAAGCCAGTCCTGCGCAAGACGCGTGTCGGCCGGTTCCTTTCCTTGCCGCAGCGCGTCGAGGTAAGCGCGATCGGCCGTGAGGCGGGCCGCTACCTCGGGACCCTCCGCCACGGCGCCGTGGCCGGGGATCACGACATCCACGCGCCCGGCAGCTTCGCCCAGCCGGTCGAGCGCTGTCTCGTACGCGGTCAGCTGATCGGGGCGGCGGGGGTCCAGGAGCGGGATCAGGACGTCGGAAAGCATGTCGCCGGCCACGAGGACGCCGCGGTCCGGCAGGAAGATCGCCGCGTGGCCGACGGCGTGGGCCTCGTGCTCGATCACCTCGCCCGGCACCGGTCCGCCGTCCGCGGGCAACGGGGTGAGGAGCCCGATCAGCTCGAGGGGAATGTCCGACGCGCTCTCCGCGGCCATCGCCTGCGCGCGCTCCCGGGCTTCGCCGGCCGCTTGGGCGGCGGCGGAGGTGGCGTAGCGCGGTACGTCGCCGAACCGGGAATGCCAGAGCAGGTGGTCCCAGTGGGGGTGGGTGGAAAACCCGGCGACCACCGGAAGGCCGAGCCGGTCCACGTCGTCGGCGAGCTGGTTCAGATCGGCTCCGCCGATGCCGGGGTCGACCAGGGTCAGCCCACCCTCGCCGCGCACCACGACCGCGTTGCTCCAGACCCACTCGCTCTGCCGGACCCAAACGCCGTCGGCCACCTGCTTCAGCATCGATCCACTTTACCCAGCTGGTCACGGCGGCGGCTCAGGTACGCGGTCTCGGCGGTGTTGCCCGCCAGCTCGATGGCTTGGTCGTACGCCGCACGTGACTCCCGGCTGCGACCCAGCCGGCGCAGCAGGTCGGCGCGGGTGGCGTGGAACGGGTGGTAGCCGGCCAACCTGGGCTCGAGGCGGTCAACAGCCGCCAGCGCCACCTCCGGGCCGTCGAGCTCGGCGACCGCGACGGCCCGGTTGAGGGCGACGATCGGCGAGGGGTCGACGCGGACGAGCTGGTCGTAGAGGGCGAGGATCTGCGACCAGTCGGTGTCGCGCATGTCGCGGGCGGAGGTGTGCACGGCGTTGATCGCCGCGAGGATCTGGTAGCGCCCCGGAGCCACCCCGGCGGCGGCCGCGGCGAGGCGCTCGCGCACCAGGCCGTGCCCCTCGGCGATCAGCGCCGCGTCCCAGGCCCCGCGGTCCTGTTCGTCGAGAGCGACCAGCTCGCCGCCGGCCGAGACCCGGGCGGGACGGCGGGCCTCGATCAGCAGCATCAGCGCCAGCAGCCCGGCCACCTCACCGTCGTCCGGCAGGAGGACGCGGATCAGGCGGGTGAGCCGGATCGCCTCGGCCGTCAGGTCGTGGCGTACCGGATCGGTGCCGGGACCGGTCGCCAGGTAGCCCTCGTTGAAGACGAGGTAGAGGACGGCGAGCACGCCGGAGACGCGGGCCGGGAGGTCCTCGGCGGACGGCACGCGGTAGGGGATGCGAGCCGCCTTGATCTTGCTCTTCGCGCGGGTGATCCGCTGCCCCATCGCGCTCTCGGCGACCAGGAAGGCGCGGGCGATCTCGGGCACGGTGAGGCCGCCGACCATGCGCAGCGTCAGCGCCAGGCGGGCGTCCACCCCCAGCGCCGGGTGACAGCAGGTGAAGATCAGCCGGAGCCGGTCGTCGTCGACGACGCCGAGCGGCTCGGGCGGGTCGTCGTACCCCATCCGAGCCTCCTTCTGCTTGTCTTCGCGATTGCTCTCGCGCCGGATCCGGTCGATGGCCTTGCGGTTGGCGGTGGTGGTCAGCCAGGCGCCGGGGTTGGGGGGCACGCCGTCGGCCGGCCACCGCTCGACGGCGGTCGCGAACGCCTCGGCGGCCGCCTCCTCGGCGAGGTCGAGGTCACCGAAGCGCCTGGTCAGGGCGGCGACCACCCGGGCCCACTCCGCGTGGTGCACCCGGGTGATCGTCTGCTCGAGGTCGCTCACCGGAACGGTCGCACCTCGATCTTCCGGTCGCAGACCTTCGACGCCTCGGTGGCGAGCTTCAGCGCCACGTCCAGATCGGGGGCCTCCCACACCCAGACGCCGGCGAGGTACTCCTTCGACTCCGCGAACGGCCCGTCGCTGAACACCGCCTCCTCGCCCCGGTTGTCGACGACCGTGGCCGCGGTGGTGTCCGCGAGCCCGCCCGCGAAAACCCAGTAGCCGTCGGCGATCAGTCGTTCGTTGAACGCGCTGATGGCGGGCTGCCGGTCCGTGCTGCCCGGATCGCTCTTGTCGTCGATCACGGAAACCAGGTACTGCATCCGAAGGTCCTCTCCACTGGTGCCGATACGAAGGTGGTGCGTCAGTTTCCCGCGTACCGCGGCTTCACCCCTGCTACGAACGCCTCCGCCCCGATCCGACACATCGTCCCCGGAAAAACCGGTTGGCGGCCACCGCGACCCCTGTTATGTTCCCGGTGGCCGTGCGAGAGAACGAGGAGGTGGTACCCGTGAACACAGCGACATGGGTGCTCCCCTCCGGGGTCACGGCCGGGCGATAGGTCGTCCGGGAGCGCCGCTCACGAGCACTCCCGAAGGGCACGACCATGCGATTCACCTCCGAACAGCGCCTCGACGACGACGTCCTCGAGCGCGAATTCACCCTCGGCGAGGTCCCCGGCATCCTGTGGACGCCCGGATCCGCGTCCGCGCCGGCCCCGCTGATCCTGCTGGGCCACCCCGGCGGACTGCGCAAGATGTACCCCCGGCTCGCGGCCCGGGCCCGGCACTCCGTGGCGGAGGGCTACGCCGCGGCCACCATCGAGCTCCCCGGCTGCGGTGACCGGCCCCGTTCCGCCGCCGCCGACGCGGCCCGCGCCGACCTGCGCCGGGCGCTGGCGGCCGGCGAGCCGGTCGACGAGATCGTCGACCGGCTCGTCCTCCCCCTGGTCGACCAGGCGGTCCCGGAATGGCGGGCCGCCCTGGACGCGCTCCTCGCGCTGCCCGGGATCGGCGGCCCGGTCGGGTTCGCGGGCGGGGTGATCGCCGTCGGCATCCGGCTGGCGGTGGTCGAGCCGCGCATCGCGGCCGCCGTGCTGTTCGCCGGGAGCTTCGTGCCCCGCAGCATGTTCGAGGAGGCCCGGCAGGTCACCATTCCGCTGCTGGTCCTGCTGCAGTGGGACGACGAAGGCAACGACCGGCAGCTGGCGCTGGACGTGTTCGACGCCTTCGGCTCCCAGGAGAAAACGCTGCACGCCAACATGGGCGGCCACACCGGCGTCCCGCAGTTCGAGGGGGACGCCGGGAACCGGTTCTTCGACCGGCACCTGAAGTGAGGCCGGGCCGGTAGGCCGGGGCCGCCGGGCCTCGCCCGGCGGCCCCGGCACCCGCCGGCGGCCTATCGCCGGCGTATCGAAAACCGCATACGGGCCGGCAACACCGCGCCGGTTTGACTGGCCGGCATGACCTACGGCGAACCAGCACGAACGGCGGTCCGATCGCCGGCGGCCTCACCCCCTTCGGCCGTCCCGGCTACGGGAATCACGATCTACGGTTGCGAGCCGGACGAGGCCGACCTGTTCCGGGAGCTGGCGCCGCGCTTCGGCGTGCTGCCGACCATCACCGAGGCCGCGGTGTCCGAAGCCGGCGTCGGCCTGGCGCTCGGCAACCGATGCGTCAGCGTCGGCCACAAGACTCGCGTCACCGGCTCCACCCTCCTCGCGCTCGGCAACGCCGGCGTGGAGTACCTCTCCACGAGGAGCGCCGGGTTCGACCACATCGACGTGGACTACGCCGAGCGCGTCGGCATCCGCGTCGAGAACGTCTCCTATTCCCCCGACAGCGTCGCCGACTACACCCTGATGTTGATGCTGATGGTGGCGCGGAACGCGAAATCCGTCCTCCGGCGCGCGGAGGTCCACGACTACCGGTTGAGCGAGGTACGCGGGAAAGAGCTGCGCGACCTGACGATCGGGGTGATCGGGACCGGCCGCATCGGCGCCGCGGTCATCGACCGGCTGCGGGGTTTCGGCTGCCGGACCCTGGCCCACGACAGTCGTCCGCAGAGCTCCGCCGACTACGTCCCGCTCGACGACTTGCTCGTGCAGAGCGACGTGGTGACGCTCCACACGCCCCTCACCGCGGACACGCACCACCTGCTGGACCGCCGGCGCATCGCGCGGATGCGGCGCGGCGCGGTCGTCGTCAACACCGGACGCGGCCCGCTCATCGACACCGAAGCCCTCATCCCGGCGTTGGAAAGCGGGCGGCTGGGCGGCGCGGCGTTGGACGTCCTCGAAGGCGAGGAAGGGATCTTCTACGCCGACTGCCGGGACGAACCCGTCGTGAGCGAAGCGCTTTCGCGGCTGCAGCGCATGCCGAACGTGCTGATCAGCCCGCACACCGCCTACTACACCGACCACGCGCTGAGCGACATCGTCGAAACCAGTCTCGTCAACTGCCTGACCTTCGAAAGCGGGAAGCAGCATGGATAGGGTGAAGGTCGGGATCATCTTCGGGGGCTCCACCGAAGAACATCCCGTCTCGGTCAAGTCCGCGCGCGAGGTCGCGAAACACCTCGACACCGAAAAGTACGAGCCCTGCTGGATCGTGATCACGAAGAGCGGCGCCTGGAAGCTCTGCGACGGCCCCGACGCGGACTGGGAGAACGACGACCGCTGCCGCCCGGTCGTGCTGTCCCCGGATCGCACCGTCCACGGGCTGCTCGTCCTGGAGGAGGGGCAGTACCGGACGATCCGGCTGGACGTCGTGTTGCCCCTCCTGCACGGCAGGCTCGGTGAGGACGGCGCGATGCAGGGTTTATTGGAACTCGCCGGCGTCCCGTACGCCGGCTGTGACGTCCAAAGCTCCGCCCTGTGCATGGACAAGTCCCTCACCTACGTCGTCACCAGGAGCGCGGGCATCGCGACGCCGCCCTTTCGGATCGTCACGGCGGACGAGAAGGTCGATCCCGAAGAGCTGAGCTATCCCGTCTTCGTCAAGCCGGCCCGTTCGGGGTCGTCTTTCGGCGTCAGCAAGGTGTCCCACGAGGAGGAGCTGCCGGGGGCGCTGGAAACCGCGCGGCAGTACGACTCGAAGGTGCTGATCGAAGAGGCGGTCGCCGGCCGCGAGATCGGCTGTTCGGTCCTGGGGAACGACGACCTGCTCGTGGGCGAGCTGGACCGGGTCGCGCTCTCGCACGGTTTCTTCCGGATCCACCAGGAGAGCAACCCCGAAAGCGGGTCCGAAAACTCGATGTTCATCGTCCCCGCGGACATCCCGGCGGAGGCGCGCTCGCTCGTCCAGGAGACGGCGAAGGCCGTCTACCGCGCCCTGGGCTGCCGGGGACTGGCGCGGGTGGACCTGTTCCTGACCGACGACGGGACCGTGGTCCTCAACGAGGTCAACACCTTGCCCGGCCTGACGTCGTACAGCCGTTACCCGAGGATGATGGCCGCCGCGGGGCTGCCGCTCGGCGACGTGCTCGACCGGCTGGTGTCGCTGGCGCTGACGGGAAAACCCCGGTGAACGACGATTTCGTCTTCGTGGACGAGTTCGCGCCCGGACTGCGCTGGGACGCCAAGTACGCGACGTGGGACAACTTCACCGGCAAGCCGGTGGACGGGTACCTGGCGAACCGGGTCGTCGGCACGCGGGCGCTGTGCGCGGCCCTGGAAAGCGCGCGGGAAAAGGCCGGGTCCCTCGGCTTCGGCCTGCTCCTGTGGGACGGCTACCGCCCGCAACGCGCCGTGGACTGCTTCGTGCGCTGGTCGCGGCGACCGGAGGACGGCCGGACGAAGCCGCGGCACTACCCGAGGATCGCCCGGGCCGAGATGTTCGAGAAGGGCTACGTGGCGGCCAAGTCGGGCCACAGCCGGGGCAGCACCGTCGACCTGACGCTCTACCACCTGGACACCGGTGAACTCGCCGCCATGGGCGGTGACCACGACCTGATGGATCCGGTCTCGCACCACGGCGCGAGCGGGATCACGCAGGCCGAAACGCGGAACCGCCACCACCTCCGCTCCGTCATGGAGACCTGTGGTTTCCGCCCGTACGAGCGCGAGTGGTGGCACTACACGCTGAGGGACGAGCCCTACCCGGACACGTACTTTGACTTCCCCGTCGGATAGCCGGGAGATCCGCCCGGTCCGGGCCGCCGACGCCCCGCGTCTCACCGCGCTGCTGGCCCAGCTCGGGTACCCGGGCGAACCCGGCGTGGTGGCCGCCCGGCTGGCGGTCGTCCTGAGCTCGGCCACCCAGCGGGTGCTGGTCGCGGTGCCGGCCGACGACTCGCGCATCGACGGCTACCTCGGCGCCGAGCGGCGGCCGGCGCTCCTGCACCAGGACGAACACGTCGAGATCACCGGCCTGGTCGTCGACGCGGCGGCGCGCCGGTGCGGCGTCGGCCAAGCCCTGGTGGCGGCCGCCGAAGAGTGGGCGGTGCGGCACGGCCTGCCCACGATCGTGGTCCGCTCGAACGTCGCGCGCCCCGAGTCCCACCCGTTCTACGAAGGGATCGGGTACCGGCGGAAGGCGACCTCGCACGTCTATCGCAAGGAGATCCGAGGCGTGCCGGCACCGCGCGTCATGGTCGCCGGACGGCGGGGGTCACCGGAGCCACCACCGTGGTAGCGACACCGTGATGCGGAGCCCGCCGCCGGGGCGGGGTTCGAGAGCCAGCGTCCCGTCGTGTGCCTGGGTGATGGTCTTGACGATCGCCAGGCCGAGGCCGGCTCCCGCGTGGTCGGTGCGGATGCGTTCGGTGCCGCGCCGGAACGGTTCGACCAGCGTGGAAACCAGCCGCGGGGTGAGCGGCTCGCCGGTGTTCTCGACGGTGAGCACCACGGTCTTGGGCCGCACGCTCGTCGTCACCCACACCGTGCCGCGGTCGGGCCGGTTGTGGACGATCGCGTTGTGCACCAGGTTCGTCGTCAGCTGCAGCAGGAGCGCGTGCGAGCCGTGGGTGGGCGTGACCTCGCCCGAGGTCTCGATGGTGAGGCCGCGTTTTTCCGCGAGGGGCAGCAGCGTTTCCGTCGCCTCCTCCGCGACGAGCGACAGGTCGACGCGCTCCGGGGTGAAGGAGCGCTGGTCGGCCCGGCTGAGCAGGAGCAACGCTTCGGTGAGGTCGATCGCGCGGGCGTTGACGGCGTGGAGGCGGTCGACGAGCTCGCCGGAGACCGGCGCCGGATCGGTGCGGGCCACCTCGAGCAGCGCCTGCGAGATCGCCAGCGGGGTGCGCAGTTCGTGGGAGGCGTTGGCGGCGAACCGCTGCTGTTCGGCGACCTGGGCTTCGAGCCGGGTGAGCATCGCGTCGAAGGCGTCGGCGAGCTCGCGGAACTCGTCCTTGCGGCCGTCCAGCCGGATCCGGTGGGAGAGCGATCCGCCGGTGGCCATGCGGGTGGCGTCGGTGATGCGGGTCAGCGGGGCGAGCATGCGGCCGGCGAGGATCCACCCGCCCAGCAGGCCGAACACCAGCAGGAAGACCACCACCACGCCCGCGGCCGACGTGAAGGTGCTCATCAGGCCGGCGCGGTTCAGCACTCCTCCGGGCAGGACCGCGACGTCGGGCAGGTGACTCCGCAGGAAGATCCACACGGTCATGAGCAGCAGCGCCCCGGCGAGCATGAGGAACCCGGCGTAGCTGAGGGTGAGCTTGAGGCGGACGCTCAGCCCCGGCTTCCGGTCCACGGTCTCCTCCCCCACTTCAGGTGCCGATCCGATAGCCGACGCCGGCGACGGTCGTGATGACCCAGGGCTCGCCGAGTCGCTTGCGCAGCGCCGAAACCGTGATGCGCACGGCGTTGGTGAACGGGTCGGCGTTCTCGTCCCACGCGCGCTCCAGCAGCTCTTCGGCGCTGACGACACCGCCTTCGGCCGCGACGAGCACTTCGAGCACGGCGAACTGCTTCCGGGTCAGCGCGACGTAGCGGCCTTCGCGGTAGACCTCCCGGCGGAACGGATCCAGGCGCAGGCCGGCGATCTCCCGGACGGGTGGCCGGTGGTGGGCGCGCCGGCGGTCGAGGGCTCTGAGCCGGAGGACGAGCTCCCGGAGTTCGAACGGCTTCGTGAGGTAGTCGTCGGCGCCGAGTTCGAACCCGGACGCCTTGTCGTCGATCCGGTCGGCGGCGGTCAGCATGAGGATCGGCATGCCGCTGCCGGAGGCGACGATGCGTTCGGCGACCTCGTCCCCGGACGGGCCGGGGATGTCGCGGTCGAGGACGGCGATGTCGTAGGTGTTGACGGTCAGCAGTTCGAGGGCGGTGTCGCCGTCGCCGGCGATGTCGGCGGCGATCGCTTCCAGGCGCAGGCCGTCGCGGACGGCTTCCGCCAGGTAGGGCTCGTCCTCGACGATCAGCACGCGCACGGTCCCGATGCTACGAGCCGGCGCGTATCGCCGGCATATCCGAAGCCGGATACGGGCCGGCAACACGACGCTGCCTTGACTGCGGGCATGCCCTACACCGAATCGGCGCTCCGGCGGGCCGAAGGCGCTGTCCCCGTCCCCGTGCCGGTCTTCGACGACGAGACTCCGGCCGTGGCCAAGCTCGATCCGGCCCTGCTCGACGCCCTGCGCCGAGCCGCGACGGCAGCCGCGGACGACGGGGTCGAGATCGTCGTCAACGGTGGCTGGCGGTCCCGGGAGTACCAGGAGCAGCTGTTCCGCGCGGCGGTTTCGAAGTACGGGTCGGCAGCGGAAGCCGCCCGGTGGGTGGCCACCCCCGAGACGTCCGCGCACGTGCGGGGGGACGCGGTCGACATCGGACCTCCCGAGGCCAGCGCGTGGTTGTCCGCGCACGGCGCCGGGTACGGGCTCTGCCGGATCTACCGCAACGAACCGTGGCACTTCGAGCTGCGGCCCGAGGCCGTCGAGCGGGGGTGCCCGCCTCTGTACGCCGACCCCACGCACGACCCTAGGATGCGGCGGTGACCGGGCCGTTCGTTGGAGGGGTAGTGGCGCGACAGGTTCCCGACGTGACGGGACTCGATCCGGCGTTGGCCCGGCGGTTGCGGACGACCGTCGCCTGCACCGACGCCGACGACATCCCCAAGGTCGAGCACGCCGGCGAAAGCCGCGACCACGACGGCGGCCGCGTCCAGCTCATGCACAACGGCCTGCTCGTCGAAGAAGGCGGCTACTACGGCCCCTGGATGACCGAGGCCATCCGCGTCCTGCGCGGCCACCACGAACCCCAGGAAGAGCTCGTCTTCCACCGCGTCCTGGAACGCCTAGCCGCCGACGGCGGCGAACCCTCGATGATCGAGTTCGGCAGCTTCTGGACCTACTACGGCCTTTGGTTCTGCCACGCACTCCCCGCCGGGACCGTCGTCGCGGTGGAACCCGACCCCGCCTACCTCGAGGTCGGCCGCCGCAACGCCGCGCTCAACGGCCACACCGGCCGCGTCCGGTTCGTCCACGCCGCCATCGGCGACGAGCCCGGCGAACCGCTGGCCTTCGAAGCCGAAAGCGACGGACGGACCCACACCGTCGCCCAGCACGACCTCGCGTCCCTGATGTACGACGCCGAACTGCCCCGGGCGGACCTGGTCCTGGTCGACGTCCAGGGCGCCGAGACGGTCCTGATCGAGCGCGCCCGCGAGGTCTTCGAGGCCGGCCGGGTGCGGTTCCTGATCGTCTCGACCCACCACCACTCGATCTCCGGGGACGCGCTCACCCACCAGAACGCCCTGCGGCGCCTGCTCGACGCCGGCGCCCACGTCATCGCCGAGCACACCGTCGGCGAGTCGTTCAGCGGAGACGGCCTCATCGCCGTCTCCTTCGACCCGCGGGACAAGGACCTGACTGTGCCGGTCAGCCACGCCCGGTACCGCGAATCGCTGTTCGGCGAAACCGAATACGAACTGGCGCGCGTCACCGCCGAACGCGACGGCCTCCGCGCCGAACTCGACGCGGTCTTCGCCACCAGGGTGTGGCGCTGGGCGAAGAAACCGCGTGCGGTGTACGCCCGGCTCGTCAACCGTCGTTGAGGGCGGTTCCCCGTTCCCGGAGGCCGAGTGATTCGCGGTACCAGCCGGCCGCTTCCGCCAAGCTCGGGCCGAAGCCCGGGCCCGGGGAAACGCCGGTCAGTTCCCAGATGCGGTCGCTCTCGTACCAGTGATCCCGCGTGAGCAGGGAGTACTGGTGGTCGGTCAGGGTCGGGAGCGCCGCTCGCGTGCGGGCCCGGTGCTCGGCGAGCGGCAGGTCCGCGACCGGCACCGGCAGGTCGAGCAGCTCGCAGACCGCCGTGACCAGGTGCCGCATCCGGACCGGCCGGGGGTCGGCCACGTGGAAGACCTCGCCCGCCCCGGCCGGCCGGGGGTTGAGCGCCAGCTCGACGATGGCCGCGGCCAGGTCGGCCACCGCCACGAGCGAGGTGCGGGCCGCACCGCCCGCCGCCCAGGCCGGGACCGCCCGGATCCAGCGGGCCAGCGCCGGCACCAGGTGCCGGTCGCCGGTGCCGTGGACCAGGTGCGGCCGCAGCACGGTGCCCCCGGCCGCCAGCACGAGCCGCTCGCCCGCCAGCCTGCTGCGGCTGGTGGCCGAGGCCGGGTCGGTGACCAGCTCGGCCCCGGGGTGCGGGTGCTCGCTTGCCGGGACGGCCACCGCGCCGGGGCCGCCCTGCGGGCCCTCGCCTGCCGGGCCTTGCTGACCGGCGGACGGCCCCAGATCCGCCTCCGGCCAGGACTCGCCCGGCACGCCCCGGCCGGTCGACGGCCCCAGATCCGCCACCAGACCGAGTCCGATGCGCTCGCCCGGCCCGCCTCCCCGGATCGCCGACACCGGATCCGCCACCAGACCGAGTCCGCGGATCGGCAATACCGGGCCCGCCACCGAGTCGGAGCCGACCCCCAGGCCACTCCGAGCGGCCGATGGCGCCGGATCCGCCACTTGCGCGGACCCGGCCCCCAGACCTTCACCCGCCGACCCACTCCGAACGGCCGACAGCGCCGATTCCGCCACTTGCGCGGACCCGGCCCCCAGACCTTCACCCGCCGACCCACTCCGAACGGCCGACAGCGCCAGTTCCGCCACTTGCGCGGACCCGGCCCCCCGACCTTCACCCGCCGACCCACTCCGAACGGCCGACAGCGCCAGTTCCGCCACTTGCGCGGACCCGGCCCCCCGACCTTCACCCGCCGACCCGCTCCCGCAGGCCGACAGCGCCAGTTCCGCCACTTGCGCAGACCCGACCCCGCCCCGACCGGCCGAAGCCCTCCGAGCCGCCAACCCGGACCCCGGCACCGCCGCACCGCGGTGCTCGCCGTCCCGATAGACCGCGCACGTGCTCAGGTACAGCAGCCCCGGCGTCCCCGCTCGGCGCGCTTCGGCCAGGAGATTTGCCGTGCCCTCCTCGTTCACCGCCCGGCACGAACCGGGGTCCCCGCCGATCTGGGATGCCAGGTGCACCAGCATCGTGATGCCGGTGCACGCCCCGGCCAGGCCCGGGGCGTCCGTGAGGTCGCCCCGCCACGTCGTCACTCCCGCGTCCGTCATCCACCCCGGCACCGGGCGCCGGACGAAGACGCGGACCCGGGGGCCCATTCCTCGTCCGACCAGCTCGCGCAGCACCGCCGTGCCGACGAAGCCGGTCGCGCCGGTGACCAGGATGTCCGGCTCACCGGCCGTCACGACAAGCGCATTCCCAGCGTGCCGCTCGCGGCCGTGGCGCCCTTCTGGCGGACGTCGACCCGGACGGTTCGCGTGCGGCCTGGCCCCGGCTTGTCCGCTTCGACCACCAGCACGCACTCGGAGTCGAACTCCACGTACTTGTCGAACCGGAAATCCGCGCGCGCCGGGAGGGCGTACGGGTCGCCGATCGCCAGCAGGGCGGCCTGCCGCGCGCCTTCCAGGAGCACCATGCCCGGCACGTGGTCGACCGGGTGGTCGAAGAGCACCGCGTGGTCCGGGTCGAACCGCAGCGCCCACGTGCCGTCGGTCGGCGTCGCCGCCACCAGCACGTCCTCCGCGCGGTCCCGGCCGACCGACGCCGGGGAGACGCCGGGCAGCACCGCCGCTTGGAACGGGGTCGCCGCGAAGTGGTCGCCGCGCACCCGGCGGTAGATCGCCGAGGACACGCAGCGCCAGCGCTCCGACGCGGTCCCGATCCGGCGGCCGTCGCGGAAGCAGTCGAAGTCCAGCCGCATGCCGCCGATGTTCTTGCCGCGGTACTCGACCTCGTGCGCGCTGACCCGCAGCACCACGTCGACCGGACGGCCCGAAGTGGCCAGCCCGGTCTCTTCGACCGAGTATTCCTTGTGGTCGGAAAGGAAGCTGTGGCTGAGCGGAATGCCGTACGCCCGGTGCGCGATCAGCAGGACCGCCTGGCGGACGGTCTCCGCGTACAGCATCGGGTCGTGGAACGCGGGCGTCCGCGGCCCGAAGAAGCCGTGCCGGCGCGGCCACTGCGCCCCTACCTCGAACCGGCCCGGGCCGAGGATGTTCAGATCGGTGACGAAGACCTCCGAGACGGCCGCGCGGTGCACTAAGCTCCGTGGGATGGTCTGCTGGAAGTCGACCGCCTGCGCCGCTGGGACGTCGATGATCTTGGTCTCGGAAATTTCGCGCGCAGATTCCTGAAGGATGGTGCCGACCATGACGGTCCTCCTAAGAATGTCTTACCCCAGTACCCCAGTCACTTTCTCACTTCCTTTGTAGCCCAACCGGACACCTAAAACCATACCAACCGAGCGGTTTTTTTTAGTGGCTTTTCGGGGCTCCGGGTCGTAGACTGGCGTCCTGACGCACGAGGTACCGCCGAATGGTCTACTGTGGACCGGCCGGCCACTAGCGAGAGGGGCTGGACGTGGCCCGCCAAGAACGCGCAGAGCAGACACGGAACGCGATCCTCGAGGCAGCGGCCTCCCGGTTCGACGCGGTCGGCTTCCTTGGTGCGAGCCTATCGGACATCCTGACCGAAGCGGGTGTCACGAAGGGCGCGCTGTACTTCCACTTCAAGTCGAAGGACGATCTGGCCGACGCGCTGATCGACGAGCAGTTCACGGTCTGGGACCCCCTCTCGGAGATCGAGAACCCCGGGCTGCAGACGGTCATCGACCTCACCCAGGGGATGGCGGCCAGCCTGCTGTCCGACGTCCGGGTGCGGGCCAGCATCCGGCTCGTCATCGAGCAGGGCTCGTTCATCGCCCCCGCGGACAGCGCCTACAAGCGGTGGATAGACACGATCCACGGCTGTCTGCTCGCCGCGAAGGCCGCGGGCGACCTGCGCAAGGAGATCAACCCGCACGACCTCGCGCAGTTCGTGCAGGCGTCGTTCACCGGGGTCCAGCTGAGCTCCCAGGTCATGACCGGGCGGATGGACCTGCTGGAGCGCGTGACGTTCATGTGGAACACGATCCTGAACGCCGTCGTGCCGCCCCGCCGCCTGCACCGGTTCATCCCGGAGGGCACGCTCCGGGAACACGCCTCGGTCTGAGCACCGCCTGAACGGGCGGTCGGGCACCCCGCCGGACCGCCCTGTTTCCGATGTTCTCGTCGCGTTCCCGTCACGCCCCCGCGCCCGCCGTCGGCCGCGGCGACCGCTCGGTCAGCTCGAAGAGCCGCCACAGCTTCGCCAGCGTCACGGCGAGGTCGCTGTCCGGCACGACGATCCGGCTGGACACCACGGATTCGAGGCCGACGCAGGTGACTACCACCAGCAGCTCCGCGGTCTCGAGCGACACGTCGGCGCCGAGCTCGCCGCCGTCGATCGCGTCGGCGACGTACTCGTGGACCTGGGCGAGCCACGTGCGGGAGAACACGACGAACCGCTCGTCCACGGACCCCATCTCACGCGCCATGCGGAAGCTCGCGCCGACCGTGGGATCGGTGTCGAGCCAGCGCATGAGGGCGCGGCTGAGCTCGGCGAGACTCCGCAGGGCCGGCCGCGGCGCCGCGAGCCGCCGGCCCACGTACGCGCGCAGCACGTCCGTCGCGGCGATCTGCACCTCGTCGCAGATCTCGTCCTTGGAGGAGAAGTGGAAGTACAGGCCACCCTTGGTGACACCCGCCGCCTGCGCGATGCCCACCATGCTGGTGGCCGCGTAGCCGTCCCGGTGCAGCAGCGCCGCCGCGGCTTCCAGCAACACGCGCCGCGTATGTTCCGAGCGTGCCTGCTTGGTCACCTTCGGTCCCCTCCACTCGAGCCGTCCGCGCAGGGGACCCCGCGCTCCCGATCATGATTACATACCAACCACCCGGTTTACAACTAGGGAACCCCAGAAAATGGCCCCTGGCAAGGTAAATACTGATCTTCGCCAAAGAAAACCGACCGACCTCCCGGTTTTGTCTTGAAAACCGGGAGGTCGGTTTAGTATGCTGCCGAGGTGGGACCGGGCAGATGGGCGCTGGAGGACACACTGGGGGCGCCAGGCCGGGTAGATCCGATCGACGCGGACACCGGAGGCACTGGAAATGGACTACGAGATACTGGGGCAGTTGAAAGTCGGCGGGCGGCCCGGCGTCAGCGCCCCGCGGGCACGCAAGATCGAGACACTGCTCGCCGTGCTGCTGGTCAAGCGCAACCGGGTGGCGACCACCGAGCACCTGATCGGCGAGCTCTGGGGCGAACACCCGCCCGCACGGGCCAGCGCCGCCCTGTACGTCTACGTCTCGCAGCTGCGGAAGCTGCTGCGCGGCACGGGTGACGACGCGGACGACAGCCCCGTCGTGACCAGCCCGCACGGCTATTCGCTGCACGTCACCGACGGCGAGCTCGACGCCGACCGCTTCACCCGTCTCTACCAGCGGGGGCGGGCCCTGTACTGGGACCGCAACTACCGGGAGGCCGCGGCCGTCCTGCGCGAAGCCGCCGACCTGTGGCGCGGCGAACCGTTCGGCGGCTTCACCGACTCCTCCGACGTCCAGGCCTACTCCGCGCTGCTGGAGGAAACCCGGCTGGAGTGCCTGGAGCTGCTGATGGAGACCGAGCTGCTGATCGGCCGGCACCGCGAGGTCGTCGGACAGCTTTCCGCGCTGGCGAAGGAGCACACCCTGCGCGAGACGTTTTACGAGTACCTGATGACGGCCCTGCTGCGGTCGAACCGCCGTGCCGAAGCGCTGGAGACCTTCGCTTCCGCCCGGAACCACCTCGTCCAGCAGCTGGGTATCGAGCCCGGCAGTTCGCTGCGGAAGCTGCACCACAGCATCCTCGTCGGCGAGATGTCGGACGCGGTCTGACCCACTCCGCGTCCGGCCCAGCGGCCCGGTCCACCCGCCACCAGCGGGGACCGGGCCGCTTTTCCGTTCAGTGAATACCGTGAGGTCGGTGCGGTCAGCTGCGGTAGAGCGACACGACCGGCTCACCGCACGCGGTGGGCTCGCCGTACCAACCGCCCGAACGAGCCGCCGCGAGCGCCAGGCCGGCCAGTTCGGCCATCAGGTCCAGCTCCGCGGGCCAGACGTAGCGCAGTGGCACCCGGGCATCGGCCAGGAACAGCAGCTGGCGGGCGCAGTCGTGCCCGGTGACGAGCGGGTGCGCCGCCCAGCGGGCCGGGTCGGGGTGGAACCCCTGCACGACCAGTGCGCCGCCGGGACGAAGCAGCGTCGCGAGCCGGCGGACCAGGCGCACCTGCTCCCGCTGCACGAGCAGCCGCGAGAGGACGTCCGAACCCGCGTAGACGACGTCGAAGCGCTCGGCGGGCAGGCGGTCGACACCGGCGTCGGCGACGGCATACCCGCCGGCCGCGACGGCGTCGGCCACCGGGCCACCACCAAGGACGAGCACGCGGGGGCGGCGACCGGCCCGGCCGGCGACCTCGGCGAGGAACGCCGCGGCGCCGGCCGGATCGCCGGCCAGCGGGGCGAACCAGGCGTCGAGGGTCGCGGCCGGGTTCTCGACGGTACGGGTCGGCATCTGGCCACCTCGGTTCACGCAGTGCTCGGATGTTCTCCACGCAGCGTGCCCGACCGACCTAAAGTCGACCTTGCGCACGCGAAAAGGCGGCCCGCGCGGGAACGCGGGCCGCCTTCGTCGCGAGCGGTGCTCAGCCGCGAGCGCGCTGGTGGAACTTCCGGATCGCGAGGTACCCGGCTCCGGCGGTGATGACGACCCACCAGGCCAGCGCCAGCCAGCCGGTCGAGCCCAGCTCCGTGCCGAACATCAGCCCGCGGACGGCGTCGATGAGCACGGTCACCGGCTGGTTGTCGACGATCACCCGCAGCACCGACGGCATCGACGCCGTGGGCACCAGCGCGCTGGTGGCGTAGGGGGCGAAGACGAGGATCATGCCGAGGCCGCCCGCACCCTCGACGGTCTTGGCGATGGACCCCAGCAGCGTCGCGAACCAGAACACGCCGGTGGCGAACAGCGCCAGCAGGCCGATGACCCCGAGCCAGCCGAGGACGCCGGCCGCGGGCCGGAAGCCGACGGCCAGGCCGACCGCGATCATCACCACGAACGAGAGCAGGCTGCGCAGCACACCGGAGACGACGTGGCCCACGAGCACGGCCGAGGCCGCCATGGGCATCGACCGGAACCGCTCGACGAGGCCCTGCGTGAGGTCCGCGGCCACCCCGACCACGGTGGACGTCGCGTTGAAGCCGATGCTGACGGCCAGCAGACCGGGGATGAGGTAGTCGATGTAGGCCATGCTGCCGGGCACGTTGATCGCGCCGCCGAACATGAAGCGGAACAGCAGCAGGAGCACGATCGGCAGCGACACCGCCTGGATCAGCATCTCCGGGTTGCGGACGATGTGCTTGACGTTGCGCCCGACCAGCACCCGGCAGTCGGACAGCGCCAGCGCGAACGGGGATCGGCTCGGGGTGTCGGGGAGCTGCGTTCCCTCGACCTCCCTGGACAGGGTCTGGGTCATCGCTTTTCTCCCGCGGTTCCGGTCAGTGCGTGGAAAACGTCGTCCAGGGTCGGCTCGGACAGCTCGAGCCCGGTGGTCTCGAGGCCCGCGTCGGCGACCTGGTTGAGCACCCGCCGGACCTGGCCGGGCTGGTCGATGGGGACGCTGACCGTGTCGTCGATCAGCACGCCGCCGGTCACGGCCTGCGCGCGCTCCGCCTCGGGGGCGGTCGCGAAGGTGAGCTTCAGCCGCTCGCTGCTGACCTTGCGCTTCAGCTCGGCCGCCGTGCCCTCGGCGACCACGCGGCCCTTGTCGATCACCGCGATCCGGTCGGCCAGCTGGTCGGCCTCCTCGAGGTACTGCGTGGTGAGCAGGATCGTGGTGCCGCCGTCGAGGAGCTCGCGGATCGCGTCCCACATCGCCGAGCGGCTGCGCGGGTCGAGGCCGGTGGTGGGCTCGTCGAGGAACAGCACCGGCGGCGAGGTGATCAGGCTGATCGCCAGGTCGAGCCGGCGGCGCATGCCACCGGAGTACGTCTTGACCTGGCGGTCGGCGGCTTCGGTCAGGTCGAACTGCCGGAGCAGGTCGGTGGCGCGGGCCTTCGCCGCGGCCGTGCCCAGGTGGAACAGCCGCGCCATCATCTGCAGGTTCTCGCGGCCGGTGAGCAGCTCGTCGACCGCGGTGTCCTGCCCGGTGAGGCCGATCTGCTCCCGCACCTTCCGCTTGGGCCCGTCGAGGTCGTGGCCGTTGATGGTCACGGTGCCGCCGTCGGCGTCCAGCAAGGTGCTCAGGATCCGCACCGTCGTGGTCTTCCCGGCGCCGTTCGGGCCCAGCAGCGCGAACATCGTGCCGCGCCGCACGCTCAGGTCGACGTTTTCCAGGACGTTCACGTCGCCATAGGACTTGCGCAGCCCCCGTGCTTCGATTGCGTAGCCGGTGACCATCGGTTACCTCTCCTTGTTCGGGTCAAGATCGTTGTGAAGCACGGGAAACTCCGCGTCCAGTGGGCCACAGCCCGTTCAGGGGCGGCAATAAGGGCCGGGTCGGGCCGGGATAGGGGTGGACTCGCTAGTCGTCGTCGCCACCGCCGATCGCCATGCTGATCAGGGCGTCGGTGTCGAGGTCGTCGATCGTCGCCGCCTCGACGGCGGCCGGCTCCACGGTGTCTTCGCGCTCGGGCAAGCGCACGCCCGCCAGCTCCAGCAGCCCGTCCAGGAGCCCGGCGGCGCGCAGCTTCTCCAGTGGGATGCCCACCAGCGCGTCGCGAACCCCTTGCTCGGTAACGGCTTCTCCGGTCACCTCGGCCTCGGCCGGCGCGAGTTCGCCGACGAGGTGCTCGGCGAGGATCCGCGGGGTCGGGTAGTCGAAGATCAGGCTCACCGGCAGTTTCATGCCGGTGACGAGGCTGAGCTTGTTGCGGAACCCGGTGGCGGACAACGAGTCGAAGCCGACCTCGTTGAACGAGCGGTCCGGCTCCACCGCCTCCGGCCCGGCGTGACCCAAGAGCGCCGCGGCGTGCGTGCGCACCAGGGTCAGCACCGTCGGGACGCGCTTGTTCACCGGCAGGCCGGCCACCTTCTCCGCCAGCGACTCGGTGTCCTCGGCCGCGTCCCGCGCCGCGCGGCGGCCGGGCGTGCCGGCCAGGCCGCGCAGCACGGCCGGGAGGTCGTCGTCGCCGGACGAACCCAGCACGCGCGGGTCCAGCGCGATCGGCACCAGCAGCGCCTCCCCCGCACCCGCCGTGGCGTCCAGCAGCCGCAATCCGTCCTCGGTGGACAGAGGGGTGATGCCGGTCTCGCCGATCCGGTGCGCGTCCGCGTCCTCCAGCGCCGCGCCCATGCCGCCGCCCCACAGGCCCCACGCCAGCGAGGTGCCGATGAGGCCCTCGGCGCGGCGCCGGGCCGCCAGCGCGTCCAGGAACGCGTTGGCCGCGGCGTAGCTGCCCTGCCCCGGCGCGCCGAGGACCCCGGCGGCCGACGAGAACAGCACGAACGCGGTGAGGTCCAGCTCGCGGGTCAGCTCGTGCAACGCCTGGGCCGCGTCGACCTTCGGCCGCAGCACGGTGTCGAGCCGGTCCGGCGTGAGCGACGTCAGCACGCCGTCGTCGAGGACGCCGGCGGCGTGCACCACCGCCCGCAGCGGCGCGTCGGCCGGGATCCCGGCCAGCAGTGCCGCCAGCGCGTCCCGGTCGGCCACATCGCAGGCGGCCAGGGTCACGTCGGCGCCGAGCCCGGTCAGCTCCTCGCGGAGCTCGGCCGCACCCGGAGCCGTGGCCCCGCGCCGGCTGGTGAGCAGCAGGTTGCGCACGCCGTGCTCGGTGACCAGGTGCCGCGCCACGGCCGTGCCGAGCGCGCCGGTGGCGCCGGTGACGAGCACCGTGCCCCCGGCGTCCCACACCGGAGCCGCCACCGCGTCGGGCGCCCGGACCAGCCGCGGCACCAGCACCGCGCCC
>NZ_JBFBBZ010000085.1:0-28320 GCF_040682935.1 Amycolatopsis sp. NPDC051061 | reverse complement strand
GAAGGCCTCCTTACCGGCCATAAGAGCCGGTAAGGAGGCCTTCACGGCTTTTACGGGTCAGGCGGGCAGGACCACCGAGATCTCGTCGGCCGCGTCCGGGCCGAAGGCATCGCCGATGCGGGCCAGCGCGTCCGCGCGGTCGAACGTCCACTCCTGGGTGCCGATCGTCTCCAGGACCAGCACCGCGATCAGCGAGCCGAGCTGGGCCGCGCGCTCGACGTTCAAGCCGCCGTCGAGGCCCGCCAGGAAACCCGCGCGGAAGCCGTCGCCGACGCCCGTCGGGTCGGCCTTCGCGCGCTCGGGAACCGCGCCGATCTGCAGGGCGAGGAAGTCCTTGCCGACGATCTCGACGCCCTTCTCCCCCAGCGTTGTGATCCGCAGGCCGACCTGGTCGAGCACGTCGGCCTCGGTCCAGCCGGTCTTCTGGAGCAGCAGCTCCCACTCGTAGTCGTTGCTGAACAGGTACTTCGCGCCGGCGACGAACGCGCGCGCCTGCTCGCCGGTCATGCGGGCCAGCTGCTGCGACGGGTCGACCGCGAACTCGTACCCGCGCTGGCGGCACTCCGCGGCGTGGCGGACCATGCCCTCCGGGTCGTCCGGGCTGATCAGCACCAGGCTGAGCGCGCCGGCGCGCTCGGCGATCGGCTGCAGCTCGATGTTGCGGGACTCGGCCATCGCGCCGGCGTAGAACGTCGCGATCTGGCAGAGGTCCTCGTCGGTCGTGCAGACGAACCGCGCGGTGTGCGCGACCTCCGAGACGTGCACGCCGGACGTGTCGACGCCGTGCCGCTCCAGCCAGGACCGGTAGTCCGCGAAGTCGGCGCCCACGGCGCCCACGAGCACCGGCTGCACGCCGAGCACCCCGAGACCGAAGGCGATGTTCGCGCCGATGCCGCCGCGCCGGACCACGAGGTCGTCGGCGAGGAAGCTCAGCGAGACCCGGTGCAGCTGCTCGGCGACCAGCTGCTCCGCGAACCTGCCCGGGAAATGCATGAGGTGGTCGGTCGCGATACTGCCGGACACCGCGATCCTGGCTTTGTCTGCCACCGGCTGCTCCTTATGTGGTCGACCTCACGGCAAAAGGCGCGAAGTTACCCCCGGGTCATGACCCGTCCGGGTAGTTCGCGCACGCCCAGCCGACACTACCGGCTGGTACTCCTTCTCCAGTCGAGAGCGGATCAATAGCGTTACGAATCGTGAACGCCGTCACCGAACCCGAGACCCTGTCCGAGCTGATCGCCGACTGCGCGCTGATCCCGGCGACGCTGCAGGCGGAGGACCTTCCGCTGCCCCGCGCCACGGCCAAGCCGTGGCAGGTCGACGAGGCGTGCCACGCCCAGGTCGCGGAGCTCGACGCCTACGTGTGAGTCCGCAGGGACGAAGAAGGCCCCGCCCTCCGAACGGAGGCGGGGCCTTCTCACGTGTTACCGAGACTCAGTGTTATCGAGACCCAGCGCTTACCGAGACTCAGTGTTACCGAGACTCAGTGGAACGAGTCGCCGCAGGCGCAGGAGCCGGTGGCGTTCGGGTTGTCGATCGTGAAGCCCTGCTTCTCGATCGTGTCCACGAAGTCGATGACGGCTTCCGACACGTACGGCGCGCTCATGCGGTCGACGGCGACCTTGAGGCCGTCGAAGTCGCGGAACAGGTCGCCGTCGAGCGAGCGCTCGTCGAAGAACAACTGGTAGCGCAGGCCCGCGCAGCCACCGGGCTGGACGGCGATGCGCAGGTGCATGTCGTCGCGGCCCTCCTGCTCGAGCAGGCCCTTCGCTTTGGAAGCCGCGGCGTCGGTCAGCGTGACGCCATGGGTCTCTTCGGCGGTCTCGGCCTGCGTCGCGCCGGCGTGCTCAGCGGTCGTCATGGCACTCCCTCTAAGTTCGAACTCACTGCGGATACTCCTCGTGCTGACGTCTTCAACACCCGGAGCGCCCGTTCTGTTCCCCCACCATGGTCGCACATCGATCGACCTGGTGAACGGCGGCGTGACGCCTGCAATACCCTGGTGAGGTGAGGTTCCTGCGCCGAAGCACCACAGACACCGCCGCCGACGAGCCGGAGACGACCGAAGCCGTCGACGTCAGCGGCAAGTCGTTCACGCCCGGTAAGGGCAAGGCCACGCCGAAGCGCCGCGACGCGGAGGCGAAGAAGCGCGGCCCGGTGGCGCCGCCGCCCACCACGATGCGTGAGGCGATGAAGCGCAACAAGGAGCTGCGCAAAACGAACCCGCAGACCAAGGAAGATCGCCGCGCGGCCGCGAAAGCCCGCCGCGAGGCGATGATGCGCGGCGACGACAAGGCACTGCTGCCGCGCGACCGCGGCCCGGTCAAGGCGTACGTCCGCGACCTGGTCGACAGCCGGCGCAACCTGCTCGGCCTGTTCATGCCGCTGGCCATCCTGGTGTTCCTGGCCCTGCTGGTGCCGCTCCCCCAGGTGCAGTCGTACATCACGCTGCTGTGCACGGCGATGCTGCTGGTGATGGCGATCGAGGGCTTCGTGAACGGCCGCAAGATCGCGAAGCTGGCGCGGGAGAAGTTCCCGAAGGAAGCGATCGCCGGCCGCTCGGTCGGCTGGTACGCGTTCGTCAGGGCGTCCCAGATCCGGCGGCTGCGGGTGCCGAAGCCGCGGCTGAAGCCGGGGGAACCGATCCCGAACTGAGCTGGTTTCAAGAAGGCGGGTGGAGCGAGTCTCCACCCGCCTTCTTGCTGTTCGGCCCCGCTCGGCGCCCGGAGGGAGGCCGGAGTCACTCCAGGGTCGTTAGCAAAGCAAACGATTACCGCCTAGGCTGGCACCCATGGAGTTTCGTCGTCTCGGCCGCAGCGGCCTCAACGTCAGTGAGATCTCGTACGGGAACTGGCTCACCCACGGTTCCCAGGTCGAGGAGGACCAGGCCCACGCCTGCATCAAGGCCGCCCTCGACGCCGGCATCACCACCTTCGACACCGCCGACGTCTACGCCAACACCGCCGCCGAGTCCGTGCTCGGGCGCGGCCTCAAGGGGCAGCGGCGGGAAAGCCTGGAGATCTTCACCAAGGTCTTCTGGCCCACCGGACCCAAGGGCCCCAACGACAAGGGCCTGTCCCGCAAGCACATCACCGAGTCGGCCAACGCCTCGCTCACCAGGCTCGGCACCGACTACCTCGACCTCTACCAGGCACACCGGTTCGACCGGAGCGTTCCGCTCGAAGAGACCATGCTCGCCTTCGCCGACCTCGTCCGCCAAGGCAAGGTCCTCTACGTCGGCGTCTCCGAGTGGACCGCCGAGCAGATCAGCCGCGGTGCCGCCCTCGCGCGGGAGCTGAAGATCCCCTTCGTCTCCAACCAGCCGCAGTACAACATGCTCTGGCGCGTCATCGAGGACCAGGTCATCCCCGCTTCCGAGCGCGAAGGCCTGAGCCAGATCGTCTGGTCGCCGATCGCGCAGGGCGTCCTCACCGGCAAGTACAAGCCCGGCGCCGACTACCCCGCCGGCTCGCGGGCCACCGACGAGAAGGGCGGCGCCAACATGGTCGCCCGCTTCCTCGACGAGAACGTCCTCAAGCGCGTCGCCGAGCTGGAGCCGCTCGCGAAGCAGGCCGACCTGTCGCTGGCGCAGCTGGCCGTCGCGTGGGTGCTGCAGAACCCGAACGTCGCCTCGGCGATCATCGGCGCCTCGCGGCCGGAGCAGGTGCACGAGAACGTCAAGGCCGCCGGCAAGAAGCTCGACGCCGACCTGCTGACCGCCATCGACGACGTCCTCGGCGACGTCGTCGAGCGCGACGCGAGCCTGTCGAAAAGTCCCTAGTTCCCAGGTGATTCAGTCCTGGTTGATCCGGCCCTGGAATGGCACGTCGACGTCGAGCGCGTCTTCCGGGGCCAGCCGGGGCTCGAGCCCGAACCCGCGCAGGAGGCGGCTGGCCCCGGCCAGCCGGTCGCCTCCTCGCCCGGGCACCCGCTCGGGGGCGAGCCCGCGCGAGGTCAGCAGCGTCTCGACGTCGTCGATCAGCCGGTACGGGTCACAGTCACCCACGGACCCAGGTCTTCCCCGTGATCCGTGCGTAGACCTCGGTGTAGCGCTGCCGCGTCTGCTCGACGATCTCCGCCGGGATCTCCGGCCCGGGCGCCGTCTTGTCCCACCCGGTCGTCAGCGACCAGTCGCGCACGAACTGCTTGTCGAACGCGTGCTGCGGACGGCCCGGCTCCCACTCGTCGGCGGGCCAGAACCGCGACGAGTCCGACGTCAGGACCTCGTCGCCGAGGGTCAGCGTGCCGTCGGCGTCGAACCCGAACTCCAGCTTCGTGTCCGCGATGATCACGCCCTGTGCGGCAGCGTGTTCCGCGCCCTTCGTGTAGATCTCCAGCGTCAGCTCGCGAAGCCGCTTCGCGGTGTCTTCGCCGATCTCGTTCAGGACCTCGTCGAAGGTCATGAACTCGTCGTGGCCGGTGTCGGAGATCTTCGTCGTCGGCGTGAAGATCGGTTCGGGGAGCTTGTCGCCCTCGACCAGGCCCGGCGGCAGCGCGACGCCGGAGATCTTGCCGTCGCGCTGGTACTCGCGCAGGCCCAGGCCGGCGAGGTGGCCGCGCGCGATGCACTCGACCTGGACCATCTTCAGCGGCTTGCAGCGCATCGCGCGGCCGGCGAACTCTTCCGGGACGTCGGTCGTCGACACGACATGGTTCGGGACCACGCCGGACATCCGCTCGAACCACCACGCGGAAAGCTGGTTGAGCAGCGCGCCCTTGTCCGGGATCGGCGTCGGCAGCGACACGTCGTAGACCGAGACGCGGTCGGACGCGACGAGCAGGATGTCCCCGCCGTCGAGCTCGTACAGGTCACGGACCTTGCCCGCGTGGATGTGCTTCATTCGCCGTCCTCAGTCGTGTACTCGTAGAAAACCCAGTGGTCGGACAAGGCGGCGGACTCACCGTACTCGACGACCGTCCCGTCGGCCGCCAGGAAGGTGCTCCGGCCCAGCAGCACCGGCGACCCGGCGGGCAGCCCCAGTTCGGCCGCCTCCTCCTCGCTCGCGCGGCCCGCCGCGTGCCGTTCCTGCGTCGTCGCGATCTTCGTGCCGAGCCGGGCGGCCGCGTGGGCCGCGGTGCCCTCGACGATCCGCTCGGGCACCAGCAGCGCCGGCGCCTTGGCCGACAGGGCGCCGTCGAACCACGACGTCGACGTCGACAGCGGCCGCGAGTCCGGCCCGTAGGTGGTGCGCCGCCGGCGGATCGCCGGGGCACCCTCCTCCAGGCCCAGCGCGGCCGCGGCGCGTTCGGCGGCCTGCTCGAGGCCGGCCGAGCGGATCACGGCGTAGTGGCCGGGCGGGTAGATGCGGCCCGTCCGCCCCGAAGCGGCGCTGCGGTCGCGGGCCGTGCGGTGCAGGCCGCCGCGGTCGACGACCGTGCCGACCCCGCGCACCGGGCGCACGAGCCCCTGTGAGCGGAGCGTGGCCAGGACCTTGGTGGCGGTCGCCATGGCGACGGCCCAGGTGCGCGCGATCTCGCGGGCGGACGGCACCGAGTCGCCCTCCTGGAGCCGGCCGGACAGGATGTCGTCACGGATCCGGCCCGCGATCTGCAGGTACGGCGGCTCAGGACGGTCGAGGGTGGGCAAGGCGGCTCCTCACGGGGACAACACGCACAAGTGTTCTAGCACGCCGGGGTGTCTCCCACAAAGCCCTGTTCAGAACCACCCAGGTGTACTAGTACACGTGCTGGACTGCGCTCTAGTACGCAAGTTACCCTCGAAAGTGTGTCCCCGCCCACAGCGCACAGCGGCTCCAACGGCCCGGGCCTCGATCAACTCCTCGAGGAACTCCGGCGCCGCAAGTGGGTATTGCACCTGTTCGGCGGCCGCGAGGCCCCGGAGCTCTACGCCGCGGTCCACACGTGGCCGACCTGCGCCGACGTCATCGTCCTCCGGGACGAGCACCGCGCCAGCGCCTATCGCGTGCCGATGTTCCCGGGCACCGACGTGTTCAGCCCGCGGGTGGTCACGTGGCAGTACCACGCCACCCCGGTCTGGACGCTGCGGGCGGTGCTCACCCTCGCGGAGCCCGGCACCCCGGGCGCGCCGCTGCAGGCGCTGCGGCCACAGCCGGAGTGCCACATCCCGCCGGAGCTGCGCCACGACGTGACGATCCGGCCGACGAGCACCACCCGGGTGGAGGGGGACGACGGTGGCGGACCGCCCGCGTGCGCCTAGCGATTTCAGGCTCGGCGCGCCAGCAGCCGCTCGGCGACCACGAGGTCGTGCGGATAAGTGATCTTGAGGTTCTCGGGAGCCCCCGGGACCCAGCGGATCGGCAGGGAGGAGAACCGCTCCATGCAGGACGAAGTGTCCGTCCCGAGAAAGCCTTCACGCTCGGCCTGTTCGTAGGCCTCGAGCAGCGGTCCGGCCCGGAAGCCCTGAGGCGTCTGGACGCGGATCGCGCCGGGCACCTGGGCGACCAGGTGCCCGGCATCCACCTCGACGACGTCGTCCGCGGCCAGGCCCGGCACAGCCCCCCCGTCCTCGCGTGTCCGGGCCAACACCGCACCGACCAGTTCGGGGTGGACCAGCGGCCGGGCCGCGTCGTGCAGCAGCACGGCGTCGACCCGGCCGCCCCTTATGCGCGGGGCGAGGTGGTGCAGCGCGTTGAGCTCGGACGCCTGGCGCGTGTCCCCGCCGTGCACGATCTCGACGTCCCCGTCGACGACCTCTTCGGCGAGTTCGCGGTCCTGCGGCCGGATGACCAGCACGAGCACGCCGATGCCCGGGACGCGCTTGAAGGCGTCCAGCGACCAGGCGACCACCCGCCGGCCGGCCAGGGGCAGGTAGACCTTGTTCAGCTTCGCGCCGACGCGGGTGCCCGCGCCGCTGGCCAGCACCACCGCGGCCGCCGTCGTCTCCACGAGCCGCGAGACTACCGGGGCCGGCTCACCGGTAGGTTGGCCACAGCGTTGCCGTGGACGAGAAAGGGCCTGGTGTGGAGCCGGAAAACAGCGAGTTCCCCGAAATCACCCCGCCCGACGACCACGCCCGGTCCGCCGCGATCGCCCTGCACGACAAGCTGGTCAAGCCCGCCGGGTCGCTCGGCAGGCTCGAGGAGCTGGGCGTCTGGATCGCGGCCTGCCAGGGCCAGTCGCCGCCGCGGCCGTTCACCCGGCCGCGCGTCATCGTGTTCGCCGGTGACCACGGCATCGCCGCGAAGGGCGTCTCGGCCTATCCCGCCGAGGTCACCTCGCAGCTGCTGGGCACGATGCTGACCGGCGGCGCCGCGATCAACGTCCTGGCCGCCGCCGCGGGCGCGAGCGTCCGCGTGGTCGACATGGCCGTGGACACCGAGGCGCCCGCGACCCGCTCGATCGGCGAGCACAAGGTCCGCCGCGGCTCCGGGTCCATCGACGTCGAAGACGCCCTCACCGACGCCGAGGTGAAACAAGCGATCCGCGCCGGGGTCGCGATCGCCGACGCGGAGGTCGACGGCGGCGCGGACCTGCTCATCCCGGGCGACCTCGGGATCGGCAACAGCACGCCGGCGTCGGTCCTGGTGGCGGCGCTGACCGGCACCGAGCCGGTCGCGGTGGTCGGCCGCGGCTCCGGCATCGACGACGACGCGTGGATGCGCAAGGCGACGGCGGTGCGCGACGCGCTGCGCCGGGCCCGCGCGGTCCTGGCCGACCCGGTCGCCTTGCTGCGCACCACGGCGGGCGCGGACATCGCCGCGATGGCCGGGTTCCTGGCCCAGGCCGCCGTCCGCCGGACGCCGGTGGTGCTGGACGGGCTCGTCGCGTGCGCCGCGGCGCTCGTCGCCGAGGACCTCGCGCCAGGTGCGCGACGCTGGTGGGTGGCCGGGCAGCGGACCGCCGAACCCGCCCACTCGCTCGCGCTGAAGCACCTCGACCTCGGCCCGCTGCTGGAGCTGGACGTCCGTCTCGGCGAAGGCACCGGCGCCGTGACGGCGTTGCCGCTGCTGATGATGGCCGCCCGCGTCCTCGCCGAAACCGCGACGCACGAGCAGGCCGGCGTCTCCGGCCCGGTCATCCCGGCCACCGCCACCTGACCCCGAAAAGCCGTGAAGGCCACCTTCAGGAACTTCAAGTTCCTGAAGGTGGCCTTCACGTACTTCAGCCGAGCGGGACCATCCAGTGGTCCGCGTCCGGGCGGGTGCCCTCCTGGATGCCAGTGAGCTCTTCGCGCAGCTTCATCGTCAGCGAACCGGGCTGCCCGTCGGCGATCGTGAACTCGCCGCCCGCGTGCTTGACGTGCCCGACCGGGGTGATCACCGCCGCCGTGCCGCAGGCGAACGTCTCGGTCAGCTCGCCCGAGGCCGACGCCTTCTCCCACTCGTCGGTGGAGATGCGCCGCTCCTCGATCTTGTAGCCGAGCCGCGAAGCGAGCTGCAGCAGCGACTTGCGGGTGACGCCCGGCAGCAGCGAACCGGACAGCTCCGGCGTCACGACCCGCGCGTTCTCGCCGGTGCCGAAGACGAAGAACAGGTTCATCCCGCCCATCTCCTCGACCCAGCGCCGCTCCACCGCGTCGAGCCAGACGACCTGGTCGCAGCCCTTCTCGACGGCCTGCGCCTGCGCGACGAACGACGCCGCGTAGTTGCCGGCGCACTTCGCCGCACCGGTGCCGCCGGGCGCCGCGCGCACGTACTCCGTCGACAGCCAGACGCTCACCGGCTTCACGCCGCCGGAGAAGTACGAGCCGGCCGGGGACGCGATGACCGTGTACACGTAGTCGGCGGCCGGGCTGTTGACGCCGAGCCCGGTGGACGTCGAGATCATGAACGGCCGCAGGTAGAGCGAATCACCCGGCCGGGTGGGCACCCACCGGCCGTCGACGGCGATGAGCTCCCGCAGCGACTCGACGAAGACCTCTTCGGGCAGCTGCGGCATGGCGAGCCGCTCGGCCGACTGCCGGAACCGCGCCGCGTTGGCGTCCGGGCGGAACGACGCGATCGAGCCGTCCGGCTGGCGGTAGGCCTTGAGACCCTCGAAGATGGCCTGGCCGTAGTGCAGCACCGACGTCGCCGGGTCGAGGGTGAACGGGGCGTAGGGGCCGACCTGGGCGTCGTGCCAGCCTTCGCTCTTCGACCACTTGACGGTCACCATGTGGTCGGTGAAGTACAACCCGAATCCGGGCTTCTCGAGTACCTCCGCGACACGGTCCGCGCTCGCAGGACTCGGGTGCGGGACATGGGCGAACTGCGTCGAGGTGGTCATGGCTACACGATACCGTTTGGTCGGAGGCGCGTTAGTCGGATGTCCCACTGTTCCGGCGCCATCACGGCGTCTCCGCGGCCTCCCCGCGTTCACGCCGGGATGACTCTAGGATGACGTCGTGACCTACCACTCCACGGAGCCGGTGCCCCGGCCCAAGACCGGCGGGACCGACGTCAAGACGTTCGTCACCGCGGTGCTGCTGACCTTCGGCGTCGGCCTGCTCGGCATGGTCGGCTGGGCCGTGCTCAGCAGCGGCTTCGGCGGCTTCCTCGGCCTGGTCGGCGGGGTGTTCGCCGTCGTGTGGTGGCGGAGCATCCACGGCAAGACGGTGTTCCCGAAGGTGATCCCGACGAAGTCGGTCGTCATCCTCGCCGTCGTCAACGCGGTGCTGGCGCTGATCCTTCTCCTGACCGCGGGCTGAGCTCCTCGAGCAGTCCCGGGGGCAGTTCGGGCGCCGGCCAGCCCGGGTCCGGGCGGAAGTCGGTGTCCGTCCCGTCGAACGGGTAGGCGCCGCGCTCGGCCAGCGCGCCGATCCGCTCGCCCTCCGCGCGCAGCCGGTCCAGCTGCTCGTGCGTCAGGCGGCCGGCGTCGATCGCGACCTCGGCCTCGTCCTCGTCGTCCCAGCGCCAGGTGCCGTCCCGGTCGACGACGACGTCGAGCACGCCGTCGATGCGGTCCACCCCGGCCGGGCTCCGGCCGAGCGGGACCTCGAGGTTGACGTACCAGTTCGTGAAGCGGCCGGCGGCGTCGAAGAACCACCACACCGACGACCACTCGTCGTCGGCGATGCGCCGCAGCGTGGACGTGCGGTGCCAGAAGTCCGGCACCGGCACGCGCGGGATGCGGAACCGCTGCGCCAGCGGCGCGTCCGCCATGTGCCGGCCGTCGATCAGCCGGCTGCCGACGATCGGGGTGCCGGCCGGCAGCCAGGCGAGCAGGACGCGGCCGTCGTCGGCGAGCACGCGCAGCGGGTGGACCTGGCCGATCGAGCCGTCGGGGCGGTGGAACCGCTCGACCACGGTCTCCCCCGGCCGCCAGCGTCGATCACTCACGCGACTCACTGTACCGGCGCGCGCGCACGCCCAGTAGCAGCTCGATCACGGTCACCAGCCCGGCGACGACGAGCACGGGCAGCGCCGGCAGGAAGTACGCGGCCACCGCGGCGACGGCGATCCCCGCGAGCCCCGGCACCCCGGCCCGCTCCCGGACCTCGGCGCCCGCGGCCGGCGCCGGCACCACGGTCGCGACCACGGCGACGACGGTGAGCAGCGGCTGCAGCGAGTCCGCGTCGGCGGCGGAAAGCAGGTCGCGCAGCGACGTCAGGGACAGCCCGAGCCGGACGGAGCCCAGCTGGTACAGCGCGGCGAAGGCGGCCAGGACGGCGACCGCGCCGAGGAGCAGCACGCGACGGCCCGCGCCCTCGCGTCCACCCGGGCGCAGGAACGGCAGGAAGACCACCGCGGCGACGAGCACGCCCGCGAAGTCCGGGGTTTCGAGCCCGCCCCCGGCCGTCGACACGGGCGGCACGGCCACGCACACCACGACCAGGACGAGCCCCGCGGCGAGCAGCAGCCCACCGGCGATCCGTACGACGATCGTCGGGATCTTCAGCCCGGCGAACCCGGCGCCGGTCACCACCACGGCGAACCCCGCGGCCGCCAGTTCCCGGTGCGTGGGGAAGACGTAGGTGCCGAACGCGATCGCGTAGACCGTCACCTCGGCCAAGCGCGCCACGGCCACCACGACCCGGCCGACCAGGGCGTCCCCCGGTTCCGGCACCCGGGCCGTCACGCCCGCCGCGATCGCCGCCAGCACCACTCCGGCGAGCAGCCACCAGCCCGCGCCCGCCGCTCCGGCCGCCAGTGCCACCAGCAGCCCACCGCCCAGCCGCACGCGGCCCTCCCTCTCCCTCTGTTCACCCGTGGTCCGGTCGTCATTAGCATGGCTCACGATCCCGACCGGGCCGGCGCCCGGTACCACCGTGAACGCGCGAGGAGCCAGAAGTGACCGTGCCTAAGCTCGCCCTGTCCGACAACACCGGGGAGGCACTGGCCAAGACGCGCGCCGACGTGATCGTCATCGGCACCCTGGCCGGCGAGGACGGCCCGCTGCTCGCCGCGGGCGCCGCCGCCGTGGACGCCGCCTTCGACGGCCGGCTGGCCGGGCTGCTCGCCACCCTCGGCGCCAGCGGCAAGGCCGAAGAGGTCGTCAAGATCCCGACGCTGGGGAAGCTCGCGGCGGGTGTCGTGCTCGCCGTCGGCCTGGGCAAGGAGGGCGACGCCGTCACCCCCGAGCAGGTCCGCCGCGCCGCCGGGGCCGCCGGTCGCGCGCTGGCCGGCACCGACCGCGCGTTCGTGACGCTGTCGGAGCTCGACCTGCAGGCCGCCGTCGAGGGCACCATCCTCGGCTCCTACGTCTTCACCGCCTACCGCTCCGAAAAGGGTGACGCGCCGGTCGCGAAGGTCGACTTCGCGACCCCGCAAACCGGCACCGCCCGCGAGCACAAGGCGACGCTGAAGGCGGCGACCAGCATCGCCGAGGCCGTCCTCACCGCCCGCGACCTGATCAACACCCCGCCGAACGACCTCTACCCGGCCTCCTTCGCCGACCGCGCGCGGAAGCTGGCCGAGGACAACGGCCTCGAGTTCGAGGTCCTCGACGAGAAGGCCCTCAAGCGCAAGGGCTTCGGCGGCATCCTCGGCGTCGGCGGCGGCTCCGCGCGCCAGCCGCGGCTGCTGCGCCTGGCCTACAAGCCGGCCAAGGCCGCCAAGAAGGTCGCGCTGGTCGGCAAGGGCATCACGTTCGACTCGGGCGGCATCTCGCTCAAGCCCGCCGCGAACATGGACCACATGACCTCGGACATGTCCGGTGCGGCCGGCGTGCTCGCTTCGGTCGTGCTGGCGGCGAAGCTGAAGTACCCGCTGGAAGTCGTCGCGCACATCCCGCTGGCGGAGAACCTGCCGTCGGGGACGTCGTACCGCCCGGGTGACGTGCTGACCATGTACGGCGGCAAGACCGTCGAGGTCCTCAACACCGACGCCGAAGGCCGGCTCGTGCTGGTCGACGCGATGGTGCGCGCGGCCGAGGAGAACCCGGACTACCTGATCGAGACCTCGACGCTGACCGGCGCCCAGGTCGTCGCGCTCGGCAACCGCACCGCCGGCGTGATGGGCTCGGACGACTTCCGCGACCGCGTCGCCGGCGTCATGCGGGCCACCGGCGAGAACGGCTGGGCGATGCCGCTGCCGGAGGAGCTGCGCGCCGACCTCGACTCGCGGCTGGCCGACCTGGCCAACGTGACGGGCCACCGCTGGGGCGGCATGCTCGCGGCCGGGATCTTCCTGCGCGAGTTCGTCGCCGACGGCCTCGACTGGGTCCACATCGACATCGCGGGCCCGTCGTTCAACACCGGTGCGCCGTGGGGCTACACCGGCAAGGGCGGCACGGGTGTCCCGGTGCGGACGATCGCCGCGGTGCTGGCGGACATCGCCGCCAACGGCTGAGTCTCAAGCGCCCCAATGTGGCCTTCGGTGCGTCTCACGCACCGAAGGCCACCTTGGGGCGCTCGGGGCCGGTGATCGAATTGCCGCTTTCGGTGTGATCCGCGACACCGTACCGTGGCCGGGTGACGACCGAGCCGGTGGAACGCGACTCCCCCGCCGCGATCGCCGCCGAGCACGACGAAGAACGGCCGGCGCGCGCCCTCTCCCGCGTTCCCGACCGCGTCGTCTACTTCGTCGCCCTCGCCGTCGCGGTCCTCGTGCTCAAGCAGGTGTTCTTCCCGTTCGCCAAGGGCAACCAGTTCTACCTGGTGCTCTTCCTCGGCGTGACGCTCCCGCTGGTCTTCCTCTGCTACCGCCCGCGGCTGCACGGCCGTGACGACCCCGGCTGGACGGACTGGGCGCTCGCCGCGGTCGCCCTGGCCGTCGGCCTCTACCCCGTCCTCATCGGCTACGACGACTTCCTGAACCGCCAGGGCATCCTGTCCCCGCTGGACATCGTCGCCGGCGCGCTGCTGCTGGTGCTGATCCTCGAAGCCACCCGGCGCACGACCGGGCTGGTGCTGCCGATCGTCTGCCTGCTGTTCCTCGCCTACGCCTACTACGGCGGCTTCCTCCCGCAGAACTGGGGCATCGCCCACGCCGGGATCGACTTCAGCCAGATCGTCAACGCGCTCTACAACGACGCGAGCGGCTTCTACGGCACCCCGCTCGACGTCGCGGCCAGCTACATCGTGCTGTTCACCCTCTACGGCGCCGTGCTCAACGCCTCCGGCGCCGGCCGGTTCTTCGTGGACATCTCGTTCGCCGCCTTCCGGCGGTCCCGGACGGCGCCGGGCCGGACCACCGTCCTGTCGGGCTTCCTGCTCGGCACGGTCTCGGGTTCGGGCACGGCGACGGCGGTCAGCCTCGGCTCGATCACCTGGCCGATCCTCAAGAAAGCCGGGTACCCCAGGGAAAACGCGGGCGGGCTGCTCGCCGCGTCCGGCATCGGCGCCATTCTCTCGCCGCCGACGCTGGGCGCCGCGGCGTTCATCATCGCCGAGTACCTGCAGACGTCGTACTTGACCGTGCTGATCTGGGCGACCGTCCCGACGCTGCTCTACTACCTCGGCATCGTCTTCGCGATGGAGGCCGACGCGCGGCGCTTCGAGGCCGAACCGGTCGACGTCCCGCACGGCAACCCGTGGCAGCTCCTGCGCCAAGGCGGCTACCACTTCCTGTCGCTGGCCATCATCGTCGTGTTCCTGGCCCTGGACATCCCGCCGTTCGCCGCGGTCGTCTACGCCACCGGCGTCGCCGCGCTCTTCGCGTTCATCGCCCGCCGCCGTGACGTCAAGGGCTGGGCGAAGGACATGGTCGACGCCCTCTCGGCGGGCGTGCGCGGGGCGCTGCCGGTGATCGCGGTGTGCGCGGCGGCCGGCGTGATCACCTCGACCATCACCAAGACCGGGCTCGGGCTCGAACTCGCCGACGCGCTGGTGGAGCTGGCCGGCGCCCTCACCGACAACGGCACGGTGATCCTGATCCTGACCGTGCTGCTCTCGGCGATCGCCGTCGGCGTGCTCGGGCTCGCGGTGCCGGTCACCGCGAGCTTCATCATCGCGTGGGTGGTGATCGGCCCGGCGCTGGAGACGCTGGGGGTCGCCGACGCCGAGCGCGCGATGTTCATTTTCTACTACGCCGTGCTTTCCGAGGTCACGCCACCGACCGCGCTCGCCGCGGTCGCGTCGGCGGCCATCACCGGCGGGTCGGTGCTCGGCACCATGTGGCAGTGCTGGAAGTACACGCTTCCCGCGTTCCTGGTGCCGATCGCCTTCGTGCTCACCGACCACGGCGCCGCGCTGCTGCTGCAGTCCGATGTGCTCACCGTGCTGTGGGTGGCGGCGGTGTCCGCGGTGGCCGTCGCCGCGCTCGCGGTGGTGACCGGCGGCTGGCTGTTCGGGCCGGTCAGCCTGCCCGTGCGGCTGCTGTTCGTCCCCGCCGCCCTGTGCCTGCTCTACCTGGAGCCGGTGCCGATCGCGGTCGGCGCCGCGTTCGGTGTCGTCGCCGTGCTCGCCCACGCCGTGATCAAGAGGAGGACAGCATGAAACGCGCACTGGCCGCTGCCGCGGTACTCGCTCTGGCCGTCACGGGCTGCGGCGGGAAACAACAGACCGACTCACCCGCCGCCAGCGGAACACAGTCCTGCGAAGCCGGCGAAGGCCGGATCACCATCGCCACCGGCAACAGCGGCGGCGTCTATTACGTGCTGGGCGGCGGGCTGGCCCAGCTGATCAGCAACAGCACCAAGCTGCGCGCGACGGCCGCGGAGACCGGCGCGTCGGTGCAGAACATCCAGCAGCTGGTGGCCGGCAACTACGACGTCGCGTTCTCGCTGGCGGACACCGCGGCGGACGCGGTGCGCGGCAAGGGCTCCTTCGACGGCAAGCCGCAGAAGATCCAGGCGCTGTCCCGGATCTACCCGAACTCGACGCAGGTGCTGGTGCGCACGGACTCGGGCATCAACAGCGTCGCGGACATGAAGGGCAAGCGGATCTCGACGGGCTCGCCGAAGTCCGGCACCGAGGTGATCGCGAACCGCCTCCTGCAGGCCGCGGGCCTCAAGCCGGACACCGACGTCCAGGCGCAGCGGCTCGACCTGGCCAAGACCGCCGACGGCATGAAGTCGGGCACGCTCGACGGCCTCGTCTGGTCCGGCGGGCTGCCGACCGCACAGATCACCGACATCACGACGGCGTTGAAGGACAAGGTGAAGTTCCTCGACATCACGCCGTTGCTGCCGAAGCTCAAGCAGGTCAACGACGTCTACGACCAGGCCGTCATCCCGGCGGCGACGTACGCCCAGCCCTCCGACGTGCCGACGGTCGTGGTGCCCAACCTGCTGCTCGTGCGCGAGGACTTCCCGGCGAACAACGCGTGCGCGATCACCAAGCTGCTCTTCGACAAGCAGGCGGAGCTGGCGAAGATCCACCCGGCAGCGAAGGAGATCACCAAGCAGCTGGCCCCGCAGACCGACCCGGTCCCGCTGCACCCGGGGGCGAAACAAGCGCTCGGCTAGGGTTCGGGCGTGGACGCCGGCGAGTACCTCGAGACAGCGGTCCGCGACGTCCTGACCGCCACCGACCCGGGCCTCGACGACCAGATCGGGTACGCCGCCCTGCTGCTCGCCGTCACCGGCGCCCTCGACGAGGCCGACCGGCTCGTCGAGCAGTGGCTGGCCCGCACGGAACGCCCGGTGGCCGCCCTTTCCGCGGCCCCGGTCCGGGCCCGCGCGTGGGCGATGCTCTTCGAAGCCCGCGGCGGCCGTCCCCCGTGGGCGAAGGGCTTGGCGCCGCTCGACCTCGACGCCGAAGAGCGCGCGCACACGGCTTTCCTGCGGAAGCCGGTCTCCGACCTGGACGGCGTTCTCCCACCGGGAGCCGTCGCCGAGGTGGTCAAGCACCTCGCACCGTCGCGCCCGGACCGCGTCCGCACGGCTCTCGCGGACGGCGACCTCGCGCGATGGGCCTCGCTGGCCGGGCAGCGACCGGACGTCGCGACGCTCGCCGGGACCCGCGCCCTGGCCCCCGCGCTGGTGGCGGGCGCGGACCCGCTGGGCCTGCGCGACTGGGCGCCGGCCTGCGCGGGTGCGCTGGTCGCGGCCCTGCACGAGCGGCACCCGGCGGACCTCGGCACCTGGCCCGAGCTGATCGCGGAGATCATGCGCCTGCGTGGTCGCGGCGGAGCGGGACCGCTCCTGCGCGGCCGAAGCCCGCTCCCTCCCCCGGCGTCGGAAGCGGCGATCCGCTCGGCCGAACTCCGGCTGGGCGTCGAGCTGCCCACCGACCTCCGGGACTTCCTGCGCACCTGCGACGGCCTGCCCGCGGACGTCGTCTTCCCGCGCCTGCTCGGCACGGCCGGCCTGCGCGCCGAGAACGGCGTGGTGATCCTGGCCGAACCGGCGGTGCTGCTGCTCTCGGCGTCCCACGTGGTGGAGGTCGACCCGGTGCTCGGCACGACCGTCCACCCGTCGTTCCGCGCGGCGCTGCGCAAGCACGCCACCCTGCTCGCCCAGGCAGGCTAGCTTGGTCCGGGTGACCACCCTCACCGTGGAGAAGATCACCCCGGACAACGTCGCCGCCGCGTGCCAGCTCGCGGTCCAGCCGCACCAGAAGGACTTCGTCGCGCCGGTCGCCGTCTCGCTCGCCGAGGCCTACACGCAGCCCGAGATCGCCTGGCCGAGGCTGATCCTCGACGACGGGGAACCGGTCGCGTTCGTCATGGGCGGGTTCGACCCGGACGCCGAGCTCGACTTCTTCCGCTGCGGGATCTGGCGGCTCAACGTCGGCGCCTGCGTCCAGGGCCGCGGCCTCGGCCGGTTCGCGGTCGAAACCGTCCTCGACGAGGCCCGCCGGCGCGGCGAGAAAGCCGCGACGGTGCTGTGGATCCCGGCCGAGGGCGGCCCGGAGGACTTCTACCTCAAGGTGGGGTTCCGCCCCACCGGGCAGACCTTCAACGGCGAGGTCGTCGGCCGGATCGAGCTCTAGACCTGGCCGCGCTTCTTGCGCTCGGTGTATTCGCGCATGCGCTTGGGGTAGCCGACCCGCGCGACCTCGTAGACCGGGATCGACCGGCGGTGGCCGAACTGCTGGGCCGCCTCCAGGCTGCCGATCCGCCGGCGGGTCCATTCGCCGTCGTGGGCGATCAACACCACAGTGGTCTCGGTGACGTTCGTCTTCGGCTCGACGAAGGCCTCGACACCCCGGCGCGAGGCCGCCCATTCCTCCAGGTGCCGGGTGTCCCCGGAGCTGGCTTTCCGCAGCGTGCCGGCCTTCTGCCTGCCCTTGGCGCGCCTGCGCAGCGAGTCGAACAACCCCACCGCGACCACCTTCCCTCCCGAGACATTCCCTGCTCATTATCCCGATGTCCGCGTGTGGTCGGTGTCGCACACCCGGCTAGCTCGCAGCCCCGCCCGGCGTAGTGACAAGATGGCGAGTGTCGCGCGCGCGGTTATACCGGGCACAGGCGACGACAGAGCACCACCCCACTGCTTGCCGAGGAGCTATTCAAGTGACCGACACCTCCGCCGACCTCGTGATCCTGGGAGGCGGATCGGGCGGCTACGCCGCGGCGTTCCGCGCGGCCGAGCTGGGCCTTTCCGTCACCCTGATCGAGAAGGACAAGCTGGGCGGGACCTGCCTCCACCGGGGCTGCATCCCGACCAAAGCCCTGCTCCACGCCGCCGAGGTCGCCGACGAAACCCGTGACGCCGAATCGGTCGGCGTCAAGGCCGTCTTCGAAGGCATCGACATCGCCGGGGTCAACAAGTACAAGGACGGGATCGTCTCCCGGCTGTACAAGGGCCTGCAGGGCCTGGCCAAGGCGCACAAGGTGAACCTCGTCGAGGGCAGCGGCACGTTCGTCGGCGGCACGACCGTCGAGGTGGACGGCACCCGCCACACCGGCAAGAACGTCATCCTCGCCACCGGTTCGTACTCGCGCACGCTGCCCGGCCTGGAGCTCGGCGGCCGCGTCATCGCCAGCGAGCAGGCCCTCGCCCTCGACTACGTCCCCAAGAAGGTCGTCGTCCTCGGTGGCGGTGTCATCGGCGTCGAGTTCGCCAGTGTCTGGGCCTCC
The DNA here is from genome assembly GCF_040682935.1 of Amycolatopsis sp. NPDC051061. Lineage (NCBI taxonomy): Bacteria > Bacillati > Actinomycetota > Actinomycetes > Pseudonocardiales > Pseudonocardiaceae > Amycolatopsis > Amycolatopsis sp. NPDC051061. The sequence continues at coordinate 10,015 of NZ_JBFBBZ010000085.1, read as the reverse complement.
TTCGGCGTCGACGTCACCATCGTGGAAGCGCTGCCGCGGCTCGTCCCGAACGAGGACGAGTTCGCGTCCAAGCAGCTCGAGCGCGCTTTCCGCCGCCGCAAGATCGTCTTCAAGACCGGCGTGCGGTTCACCGGCGCGAAGCAGGACGACAACGGCGTGAGCGTCTCGCTGGAGTCCGGCGAGACGATCGAAGCCGACCTGCTGCTGGTCGCCGTCGGCCGCGGGCCGAACTCGGCGGGCCACGGCTACGAGGAGGCCGGCGTCAAGATCGAGCGCGGCTTCGTCCTCACCGACGAGCGGCTGCGCACCAACCTGCCGAACGTCTACGCCGTCGGCGACATCGTCCCCGGCCTGCAGCTCGCGCACCGCGGCTTCCAGCAGGGCATCTTCGTCGCCGAGGAGATCGCCGGGCAGAGCCCGCGCGTGATCGACGAGAGCGGCATCCCGCGGGTCACCTACTCCCACCCGGAGGTCGCGTCGGTCGGGCTGACCGAGTCGCAGGCCAAGGACAAGTACGGCTCCAACGTCACGACGTTCACCTACGACCTCGGCGGCAACGGCAAGAGCCAGATCCTCAAGACCTCCGGCGGGGTCAAGCTGGTCAAGGCCCCGGACGGCCCGGTCGTCGGGGTCCACATGGTCGGCGACCGCGTCGGCGAGCTGATCGGCGAAGCGCAGCTGATCTACAGCTGGGAAGCTTTCCCCGAAGACGTCGCGCCGCTCATCCACGCGCACCCCACCCAGACCGAGGCCCTCGGTGAAGCGTTCCTCGCCCTCGCGGGGAAGCCGCTGCACGTGCACAGCTGACGTCCCACCAGCAGAATCCAGACCACGCAGAACTTGGAAGAGGAGTCAGCGAACGATGGCCTACTCCGTCACATTGCCGGAGCTCGGGGAGAGCGTCACCGAAGGCACCGTCACCCGGTGGCTCAAGCAGGAGGGTGACACCGTCGAGGTCGACGAGCCGTTGCTCGAGATCTCGACCGACAAGGTCGACACCGAGGTGCCCTCCCCGGTCGCCGGCACGGTCGTGAAGATCAGCGCCGCCGAGGACGAGACCGTCGAGGTCGGCGCCGAGCTCGCCGTGATCGACGACGGTTCCGGTGGCGCGCCCGAGTCTTCCGCCCCGGCGCAGGAAGAGCAGAAGTCCGAGCCGGAGCCCGAGCCCGAGCCGGAGTCCCAACCGGAGCCGCAGGCTCAGGACAGCGCGCCGAGCAAGCCGGACACCGCGCCGGCCCCCGGCGGCGAAGGCACCGAGGTGAAGCTGCCCGAGCTGGGCGAGAGCGTCACCGAGGGCACCGTCACGCGCTGGCTGAAGCAGGTCGGCGATGCGGTCGAGGTCGACGAGCCGCTGCTCGAGATCTCGACCGACAAGGTCGACACCGAGGTGCCGTCGCCGGTCGCCGGCACGGTGCTGGAGATCCGCGCGGGCGAGGACGAGACCGTCGAGGTCGGCGGCGTCCTGGCCGTGATCGGCGACGCCGGTGCCGCGCCGAAGGCCGAGTCCGAGCCGGAATCCAAGCCCGAGCCGAAGCCGGAACCCAAGCCGGAGCCGAAGCCCGAGCCCAAGCCGGAGCCGGTCCAGGAGTCCAAGCCGGAGCCGAAGCCCGAGCCGCAGGCCGCCCCCGCGGCGAAGGCGGCCGAGCCGGCCCCGGCCGCCGGGGCGAAGGACGGCTCGGCGGACGGCCCGTACGTCACGCCGCTGGTCCGCAAGCTCGCGTCGGAGCACGGCATCGACCTCACGTCGCTGTCCGGCAGCGGCGTCGGCGGCCGGATCCGCAAGCAGGACGTCCTGGCCGCGGCCGAGGAGAAGCAGAAGCAGCAGCAGGCCCCGGCCCCCGCGGCGGCGCCGTCGGCTCCCGCGGCTTCCGCCCCGTCGGCCCCGCGCCCGGCCGCCCCGGTCTCCGCGGAGATCCAGGCTCTGCGCGGCACGGTGCAGAAGGCCAGCCGGATCCGCCAGATCACGGCCACCAAGACCCGCGAGTCGCTGCAGGAGTCCGCGCAGCTCACGCAGGTCCACGAGGTCGACGTCACGAAGATCGCCAAGCTGCGCCAGCGCGCGAAGGCGGCCTTCAAGGAGCGCGAGGGCGTCAACCTGACGTTCCTGCCGTTCTTCGCGAAGGCCACGGTCGAGGCGCTCAAGCAGCACCCGAACGTCAACGCGTCCTACAACGAGGACACGAAGGAGATCACCTACCACGGCGCCGTGCACCTGGGCATCGCGGTGGACACCGAGCGCGGGCTGCTCTCGGTCGTGATCCACGACGCGGGCGAGCTGAGCCTGGCCGGTCTCGCGCACCGGATCGCCGACCTGGCGGGCCGCGCGCGAGCCAACCAGATCAAGCCCGACGAGCTGTCCGGCGGCACGTTCACGATCACGAACATCGGCTCGAACGGCGCGCTGTTCGACACGCCGATCATCGTGCAGCCGCAGTCGGGCATGCTCGGCACGGGCGCGGTCGTCAAGCGCCCGGTGGTCGTCGCCGACGCCGACGGCAACGACACGATCGCCGTCCGCTCGATGGTGTTCCTGCCGCTGACCTACGACCACCGCCTGGTGGACGGGGCCGACGCGGGCCGCTTCGTGACGACGATCAAGCAGCGACTGGAAGAGGGCAGCTTCGAGGACGAGCTCGGCCTCTGAGGTTTCCGTAGTCCGTGAAGGCCTCCTTACCGGCTCTTAGTGCCGGTAAGGAGGCCTTCACGGCTTTCCGGGTCTCGTGTGTGCGTCCGGGAGTGCGGGCGGCCACCGGATAGGCGACGATCGAGGCATGCGAGTACTGATCGCCGGAGCGAGCGGCTTGATCGGGTCGGCGCTGGGCGACCGCCTGCGGCGCGAAGGCCACGAGGTCCGCCGGCTGGTGCGGCGCGAGGCGCGCGAAGGCGGCGAGTTCCGCTGGGACCCGCCGTCCGGCACCGTCGCGAACGGGGCCTTCGAAGGCGTGGACGCCGTGGTGAACCTCGGCGGCAAGCCGCTGTTCCCGGGGCGGTGGAGCGCGATGCGCAAGCAGGAGCTCACCGACAGCCGGGTCGAGCCGACCGAGGTGCTCGCCGAAGCCGTCGCCGAACACGGCGTCGGCGTGCTCGTCAACGCTTCCGCCGTCGGCTACTACGGCCACACCCACGAATCCACTGTGGACGAATCGGGGCCGCGTGGCCGCGGTTTCCTCGCCGAGCTCTGCGAAGCCTGGGAAGCGGCGACGTCGGGGGCGGGCGACGCGCGCGTCGTGCACATCCGGACCGGGCTGGTGCTGTCCACGAAGGGCGGTCTCTACAAGACACTCCGCCCGCTGTTCCAGCTGGCCCTGGGCGGCAGGCTCGGCGACGGCCGCCAGTTCATGCCGTGGATCGCCCTCGAAGACGAGGTCGGCGCGATCGTCCACGCTCTCACGCACGACGACCTGGCCGGCCCGGTGAACCTCACCGGCCCGGCGCCGGTGACGAACGCCGAGTTCACCCGGGCGGTCGGGCGGGCCCTGCACCGCCCCGCGCCGTGGTGGGTGCCCGGGATCGCGCTCAAGACCGTGCTCGGCCAGGCCGGCGAGGAGATGGCGTTGTTCGGGCAGCGGGCCGTCCCGGCCGCGCTGGAGCGGTCGGGCTACGAGTTCCGCCACCGGACCCTGGACAGCGCGCTCGCCGCGGCATGAGCGTTCCGCTGCAGCGCTGGCTCGTCGTCGGTCTCGTGCTGAGCGCCGCGTTCGTCGTGCTCGGCCTGAGCGTGGCGCGGCAGCCGCTGACCCTCGACACCGCGGTCGCGAACGCCCTGCACGGCGTGTACGCGGAGCCGCTCGGCCGGGTGGCGCAGGCCGGGAGCGACCTCCTCGGGCCGGTGCTCCCCTACGTCCTCGGGTTCGCGTTGCTCGCGCTGGCGCTGCGGCGGCGCGAGCACCTCGGGCTGTGCGTGCGGCTGGCCGCGGTGCTGGTGCTGTGCCGGCTGACGAGCCTGGTGTTCAAGCCGCTCTTCCTGCGGGAGCGCCCGCGCGACTACCCGGACCTGAGCTACCCGAGCGGGCACGTGGTGTCGGTGGCGAGCACGGGATTCGTGCTGCTCCTGCTGTGCGCGTGGCTGTGGCCCCGGCTGGTCCGCCGCGTTTCGGTGGCGGTCGTCGTGGCCGTCGTGCTGTGCGCGGCCTGCCGCGTCGTGCTGGGCGTGCACTGGGTCACCGACACGATCGGAGCAGTGCTCGCGGTGACCGGTGTCGGGCTGCTCTCAGCGTGCGCCTTGCGGCTGCTTCCCCCGGGGGACGGGCGTAGCCTCGACGGGTGAGTTCTTCCCGCACCTCCTGCCGCGCCACGACCGAGCCCGTCGACGTCCGGGAGCTCGGCACGATCGAGTACACCGAAGCCTGGGAGCTCCAGCGGAGCCGGCTCACGGCCCGCGCCGACGGCACCGCACCGGACACGATGTTCCTGCTGCAGCACCCGTCGGTGTACACCGCGGGCAAGCGCACGGAGGCCGCCGACCGCCCGGCCGACGGCACACCGGTGATCGACGTCGACCGCGGCGGCAAGATCACCTGGCACGGCCCGGGCCAGCTGGTCGGCTACCCGATCGTGAAGCTCGGCGACCCGATCGACGTCGTGCACTACGTGCGGCGGCTGGAGGAGGCGCTGATCCACGTGTGCGACCAGCTCGGCGTGCGCACCGGCCGCGTCGAGGGCCGCAGCGGCGTCTGGATCCCGGCGGACGAGCGCGGCATCGAGCGCAAGATCGCGGCGATCGGCATCCGCGTCCAGCGCGGCGTGACGATGCACGGCTTCGAGCTCAACTGCAACGCGGACCTCTCGGCGTTCGACTCGATCGTGCCGTGCGGCATCCGCGACGCGGGCGTGACGTCGCTGTCCTACGAGCTGCAGCGCGACGTCAGCGTCGAAGCGGTGCTGCCGCTGGCGCGCGACGCCGTCTTGGCGGCTCTCGAAGGCGAGCTCCCGGTGAGCGAGGACCGCTGGCTCTCGCGCCCGGAACCCCCGCAGGCGGCAGGCGTCACCTTCGCCCTCCAGAACTGACGAAAACGGGCGCCTCCCGCGAGAGGCGCCCGTTTCGCGTTCAGTCCAGCTGCGGGGCGACCTCGGCCGCGACGAGCTCGATCTGGTCCACATCGGACAGGTCCAGCAGCTGCAGGTAGACCCGGGTGATCCCGGTCTTCTCCCGCCACTGCCCGATCCGGTCGACGACCTCGGCGGGCGTCCCGGCCAGGCCGTTCGCCCGCAGCTCGGTGACGTCCCGGCCGATTCCCGAAGCCCGGCGCGAGACCTCCTCCTCGGAACGGCCGACGGCGATGGTCAGCGCCACCGAACGCAGGATTTCCTTGGGGTCGCGGCCGATCTCGGCGGCAGCGGCGTCGACGCGGGCGAACTGCGCGGCCGCCGTGTCGGCGTCCGTGAACGGCAGGTTGAACTCGTCCGCGAACCGCGCCGCCAGCGCCGGGGTGCGCTTCTTGCCCTGGCCGCCGATGATCACCGGCGGCGCCGGGGACTGCGCCGGCTTCGGCAGGCCCGGCGACTCCGACAAGGTGTAGTACTGACCGGCAAAGGAGAACGTCGAGCCCGCCGGCGTCTTCCACAACCCGGTGATGATCTCGAGCTGTTCGGCGTAACGGTCGAAGCGCTCCTTCAGCGGCGGCAGCGTCAGGCCGTACGCCTCGTGCTCCGCGTCGTACCAGCCGGAGCCGAGGCCGAACTCGACGCGGCCGCCGGACATCTGGTCGACCTGCGCGACCGAGATGGCCAGCGGGCCCGGGTAGCGGAACGTCGCCGCGGTGACGAGCGTGCCGAGCCGGATCCGGCTGGTCTCCCGGGCCAGGCCGGCCAGGGTGATCCAGGCGTCGGTCGGGCCGGGCAGGCCGTCGGCCGAGCCCATCTTCAGGTAGTGGTCGCTGCGGAAGAAGGCGTCGTAGCCGGCGTCTTCGGTCGCCTTGGCGACGCGCAGCAGGTCGTCGTAGCTGGCCCCTTGCTGGGGCTCGGTGAAGATCCTCAAGTCCACGAAAGTCAGCCTATAGAGACGTCGGGCTCCGTGCGCCGCAGCCGTACCAGCATGCGGACGATGACGTCCTCGATCTCGGCGCCGACCTTCTTCGGGTCCGGCGAGCTGGCGATCTCGGTCGCGGCGCTCGACAGCGCGCCGAAGAGCAGCCGCGCGGTGACCTCGACCGGCACCGGCTCGACCTCACCGGCGTCGATCAGCGACTGCAGGCCGGAGCGCACCAGCCCGAAGCTGCACCGCTCCTCGGCCTCGCGCCAGCGCTCCCAGCCCATGACGACCGGCGCCTCGTGGATGGCGATCCGCTGGTAGGCCGGGTCGAGGCAGGCGCGGATGAACGCGTTGAGCCCGCCGAGGGCGCGCTCCCAGGGCGAGCCCTCGCCGGTCATGATCTTGTCGAGGCGGTCGTAGACGAGGCTTTCGACCTGGTCGAACGCGGCCTCGAACAGCGCCTGCTTGCCGCTGAAGTGGTGGTAGAGCGCACCCTTCGTGACGCGTGCGCGCTTGGCGATCTCGTCGAGCGAGGTGCCCGCGTAGCCCCGTTTCGTGAACAGCTCCACGGCGCTGTCGACCAGCGCCGAGCGCGTCGACTCGGAGTAGTCGAGTCGTCTGGACCTCATTGTCGCCACCTTCACAACCTTACGCCCGGAGGATCTCTTCATACTCATGGTATGTTCGCCTCGTCAGGTCCGTACCGGGAGTATGCCGCAGACCCGCGGTATGACCCGGACCACGGAAGGGGAGCCCCACCATGAGCTGGACAGACTTCTACCGGCGTCAGGAAATCCTCGACGCCACGGTTCGCCTGGCCGCCCGGAACCCGGGCGCGCCGCTGCCGCTCGACGAGGTCCCCGGTGCCGAAGAGCACTTCGGCACCGAGGAGAACGTCCTGCTGGCCCTGCAGTACCAGTGGACGAGGACGCTGAGCGGACGCCTGCGCGCCGAGGTCACCGACCCGGACGACGCCGACGGCCTCGGCGACCACGTCGACGCCGTCACCCGCGCCTGGCGTTCTGCCGTCGAAGAGCACGAGACGCTGCGCGCGGTGCTGGACGGCGGTTACGAGCGGCACGCGTCGCTGCGCCGGATGCACGAAGGCGAGCTGCGGATGCTCGCCGTCACGGCCGGGCTGGCCGACCCGCGCGAACCGGGCGAAGAGATCGTCAAGGTGGGTCACGCGCTCGAGGCGCTGCTGCGCACGAGCCGCGAGGAACCCGCCCGCCGCCGTCCCGTCATGGGACACCTGCGGCGCCTGCTCGCGCCGAGCGCGTAACAGGAGTAAATAAAGCGCATGACGGAGCGCTGGACCGACGCCGACATCCCCGACCAGACCGGCCGGACCGTGCTGGTCACCGGGGCGAACTCGGGGCTCGGGCTGCGCACCGCCCAGGTGCTCGCGGGCAAGGGGGCCCGCGTGCTCCTCGCCTGCCGCTCCGCCGAACGCGGGGCGAAGGCACTGGACCTCGTCAAAGCGGCCGCCGCGGGCGCCGGGCCCGAGCTCATCCCACTGGACCTGAGCGAGCTCGACTCGGTGCGCGCGGCTGCCGCGTCGGCCCGCGAGCTGACCGGCGACAAGCTGGACGTGCTGGTCAACAACGCCGGCGTCATGGCCACCGCCCGCGGCCGCACCGCCGACGGCTTCGAGCTGCAGTTCGGCACCAACTACCTCGGCCACGCGGCGCTGACCTGGCTGCTGGTGCCCGCCCTGCGCGGCGGCCGGCACGCCCGCGTCGTCACGCTCTCGAGCCTCGCCGCCGTCGGCGCGCGCATCCACCTCGACGACCCGAACGGCGAGCACCGCCGCTACAACGCGCCCGCCGCCTACGGCCAGTCGAAGCTCGCGGGCCAGGTGTTCGCGCTCGAACTCGACCGGCGCCTGCGCGCGGCGGGCTCGGCGATCCTGAGCGTCGCTGCCCACCCCGGGTACACGGCGACCGGCCTCGGCAGCGGCATGGCGCGTTCGTATTCGAATCCGGTGATCCGCTCGGTGCTGGCCGGCGGCCACCGCCTCGGCGAGGTCCTCTTCGCCCAGGGCACCCGCATCGGCGCCCTCCCCCAGCTCTACGCGGCGACGGCGGACGGCGTCGAAGGCGGCACCTATTTCGCGCCGCGCGGCCTCGGCAACCTGCGCGGCTACCCGGTCGCGGTGCGGACGGTGGCGGCCGCGCGCAGCGAGTCGCTGGGGTCCGCGTTGTGGGAGCTCACAGCGAAGTTGACCGAGGTCACCCCCGATCCCGCGTAGCCCGGACGGGCGTACGGTTGAGGGCGTGAGTGCTGCGCCTGAAGGCCGGAAGCTGCTGCGTCTGGAAGTCCGCAACAGTGAGACGCCGATCGAGAAGAAGCCGCCGTGGATCAAGACGCGGGTGCGGATGGGGCCGGAGTTCACCGAGCTCAAGGGTCTCGTGCGTCGCGAGGGTCTGCACACCGTGTGTGAAGAGGCGGGTTGTCCCAACATCTACGAATGCTGGGAAGACCGGGAGGCCACGTTCCTCATCGGTGGTGATCAGTGCACGCGTCGGTGTGACTTCTGTCAGATCGACACGGGTAAGCCTGCTGAGCTGGATCGGACGGAGCCGCGGAAGGTTGCGGAGTCGGTTCAGGCGATGGGTCTGCGGTATTCGACGGTGACCGGCGTCGCGCGTGACGACCTTGAGGATGGCGGTGCGTGGCTGTATGCGGAGACCGTGCGTCAGATTCATGCTTTGAACCCGGGTACGGGTGTGGAGTTGCTGATTCCGGACTTCAACGCTGATCCTGCGCAGTTGGCTGAGGTGTTCGGGTCGCGGCCGGAGGTGTTGGCGCACAACGTGGAGACGGTGCCGCGGATTTTCAAGCGGATCCGTCCTGGGTTCCGGTACGCGCGTTCGCTGGAGGTCATCACCAAGGCGCGTGAAGCGGGTTTGGTGACGAAGTCGAACCTGATCTTGGGTATGGGTGAGACGCCCGACGAGGTGGCTCCGGCGATGCAGGATCTGGTGGACGCGGGGTGCGAGATTTTGACGATCACGCAGTACTTGCGTCCGTCGTCGCGGCATCATCCGGTGGATCGGTGGGTGAAGCCGGAGGAGTTCGTCGTGCACTCTGAGGCTGCGGAGGCGATGGGCTTCGCGGGTGTGATGGCGGGTCCGCTCGTGCGGTCGTCGTACCGCGCCGGGCGCCTGTACGCCCAGACGAAGGCCCACCGCGGCGAAGTCCTGCCGGAGAACCTGGCCCACCTGACCGCCGAAGGGCCGGCCGCACAGGAAGCCGCGTCGCTGCTGGCCCGGTGACGCACGTCACCCCACCATCCTTAAAGGATCGGTAAAGTGGGGTGGCATGGCTCTGGTTTCGGACCTCCTCGGCTGGTTGCAAGGACTCCCGGAACCGGGGCTCGTCGCGGCGGCCGGCGGCCTGGTGTTCGCCGAGTGCACGATCGGGCTGGGTTTCCTGGCCCCGGGCGAGTCCGGGCTGCTCATCGCCGCGACGACCGCGAACACCGTCCCCCGGTTCGTGGTGCTGTGGCTGGTGGTCACGCTCTGCGCGACGGCGGGCGACGCCCTCGGCTACCTCATCGGCCGCCGGTTCGGCCCACGGCTGCGCGAGACGAAGCTGATCCGCAAGTACGGCCTCGACGCGTGGGACAAGGCGACCTCGGTCCTCGAGCGCCGCGGGGCGTGGGCGGTGTTCTTCGCCCGGTTCCTGCCGGTGATCCGCACGCTGACCCCGGCGGCGGCGGGGACGTCCGGGCTGCCGTTCCGGCGCTTCCTGCCGGCGGCCGCCGCGGGCGCGTTCTGCTGGTCGCTGGCGCACATCAGCATCGGCGCGGCCCTGGGCGAAGCGGCGAAGCGGATCGAGGGCGTGCTCAATACGGGCGGGTTGATCGTGGTGGGCGTGCTCGCCGCGGTAGGGGTGTTCTTCTTGCTGCGACTGAAGAAGCGCAAAGCCCTCGCGACGCCGGAACCCGAGCCCGAGCGGGTCCCCTGACCCGCGCCCCAATGTGGCCTTGGTTGCGTTCAACGCACCGAAGGGCCCCTTGGGTGCGTTGAACGCACCGAA